>JAJDDM010000166.1 GCA_029260315.1 Phycisphaerales bacterium
AACGTGATCGAGCGGTTCTTCCGGCGGATCAAGCAGTGCCGACGCATCGCGACGCGGCACGAGAAGAAGGCCACCAACTTCGTCAGCTTCGTCTGGCTCGCCGCGGGGATCACCGCTCCTCACGAATGTCCGTAGCAGCTAGGGCGCACCGGCGAGTGCTTCGGCGCGGTCGAGGGCTTCGCTCAGTGTCGCGGCCTCGCCGTCCGCACCGATGCGCTTGGCGAGCCCTGGGGCGATCTGAAAGATCGGCCCGCCGACGAGCACGCGCGGGCGGCGTTCGCCCAGTCGCGTCGTGAGCAGTTCGATCGCGCCGGCGAGTCCCGGCAGGTGCGTGCTCATCGTCGCGCTGAGCGCGACGGCGTCTGCGCCGAAATCCTCGCAGGCCTGGGCGAGATCCTCGGCGGGCACGTTCGCGCCCAGACAGACCGAGCGGAAGCCGCGGAGCGTCAGCAGATCGGCGAGCGCGCGGATGCCGATGTCGTGGGTGTCGCCCTCGGTGGAGGCGACGAGGACCGTCTTGCCGTTGTGCGGCTCGTGGTCGGCCCGGTGGGCGAGCACGGGCATGGCCGAGCGCGTGGTGTCGGTCGCGGCGTGCTCCTCGGGCACGCTGACCTCACCGAGGTGCCACATGACGCCGACCTCGCGTTGAGCGCTGATGAGCACGTCGGCGTAGAGCGCGAGCGGCGGGGTGCCGGCGTCGTGGGTCTCGCAGATCAGGGAAATAGCGCCGCGTCGATCGCCCGCGATCGCACGCTCCAGATAGCGGATCGCCAGGTCGGCCTCGGGTGAGCCGGGCGTCAGCCGCTCGATTTGCTTGGGCGGTTCGTGCAGCGCGGCGACGCCCAGGTCCATTGTGCGACTCGCCGCCGACGCGTCCTCCGGGCTCAAGGATCCGGCGATCGTCTCGCGGAGCGCCTCGTACGCGTGGATGAGATCCTGCCTGGGCACACCCCGGACATCGAAGGTGGTCAGGACCCAGGCCGCGTCGTGCGCGAAAAGTTGCGGAGCGTCGAACTCGATCGCCGGGGCCAGTTCGCGGAGTCGCTGGGCGAGGAAGTCCTGCCAGCGGCTGAAGCCGTCGTCGAATCGCTCGCCGATCTCCGGGTGGTCTTCGAGCAGTGTGTTTGCGGCGTCCGCGCCGAGGCCTCTGGCGCCCAGACGGAGTGCTTCTGCGATGAACGGTCCTCGCGTCACGATCCGGCCCTCGTCGCATCGCCCGGCGGGCGGTCGGACAACTCTAGTGCCCGCTCGCCGATTGATCCGATCGGCGGCTTCATCCCGGCCCGAGCCACCGGCCGACGACGATTCCCAACGCAACGGCGAGCAGGCCGATGGACACGCTCGCGCCGATGTTGGCGAGCGCCAGGGTCGTGCGCTGCTCCTCGATCAGGCGGATCGTCTCGGCGCCGAAGGTGCTGAAGGTGGTGAGCGAGCCGAGGAACCCGATGACGACGAGCAGGCGGGTCGTGTCGCCGACGGCGCGGGGGCCTTCGGGCGTCTGGTGCAGGCCCATGATGACGCCGATGACCAGGCAGCCGGCGACGTTGACCGCGAGTGTGCCGAAGGGGAAGCGATCGCCCGGGGTCATGCCGAGGCGCTCGGCGAGACGGTTGACGCCCGAGACTCCGGCGAAGCGGGTGAGCGCGCCCGCGGCTCCGCCGAGCGCGACGAGCAGGCTCGCCTGGAGGACGTGCACTACTCGGTCTTCCGGTAGAACACGGCGACGTGGTCGTAGACCTCGACCTCGACCTCAATGGGGATCTCGTCGTGTTGGACGGCGGTGCGTCTGCCGCTGGCGATGTTGCCGCCGGGGGCCTCGGTGCCGGGGGTGGTCGTGCGGATGTAGCGGGTGCGGGTCTCGGTGCCGGCGGGTCGCAGGCCGACGCGGACGAGCGTCGCGCCGATGTTCATGGCGTGGCGCACGAGCGGGCCCTCGGGGTCACTCGGATCCTGCTCCTGGCGCTCGTCGGTGAAGCGGCTGATGCCGATGACCTCGTGGCCTTCGAGCGAGGGGTCGGCCTCGAGGGTGTCGATGGGCGCGGGTTCCACGCGGACCTCGTCGGTGTCGGGCAGGGCGGGGCGTTGGGGCTCGTAGCCCCGCACCCAGGGCGAGTCGCCCTTGCCGGCGCAGCTCACCAGCGAGCCCGCGCTGAGAGGGATCAGGGCAAGCAGGCCGGCGCACAGGGTGGTGCGTCCCACAAGTTCTCGCATTCTCGATCGGGTCATCGCATCCTCCTTGGCGGCTGGCTCGGCGGCCGGCCTGGGGGCTGGTTCTGCGGATCGCACGCGGGCTCGCCACATGTGGCGGGCGCTCCGGTTCCTGTCGGATCATTGCCCACGTCTCGCACAGAATATCGTGGGTGACGAATAGTCGTCGGCCGGTCGGCGTTCGCCCGTCGCCGGCGGCGTCCGCGGGCGGAACCGGGCGATCGGGGGGGGAGGATCGATGTCGGGTATTGACCTGTTCCTCGCGGCGATCGGGTTGTACGCGATCTGCGGGGTGGTCTTTGCGCTGGTTTTCGTATGGGCGGGGGTCGTGAGGATGGATCCGGCGGTGGGCGATTCGCCGAGGATGGTGCGGGTGTTATTCGTTCCCGGGATCGCGGGGCTGTGGCCCGTGATGCTGGTGAAGTGGATCCGTGCGTCGGGCGGGGAGCAGTCATGATCGAGTCGCAGCGCAGGGTTCACAGGATCGTCTGGCTGGTGCTGGGGCCGCTGATCCTGGTCGGTATTGTCCTGGGGATCGCGCTGCGATGAATGGGGGTCGCGAGGCGATGAGCAGGGGGAGCGTGCGGTGACCAATCAATACCGCCTCGTGCAGTGGAACCACCACAAGAAGGTCTACGACCTGCTGCTCGCGGGCGCGATCGTGGTCTATCTCGTCGCGTTCATCGGCGTGAGCGCAATCCTGCACACGGGCGACAACGCGATCAGCGTCTTGATCGTGCTGATCCGCGCGTTCGGCACCGGGGCGATCGTGCTGCTGCATGTCGTGCTGGCGATCGGGCCGCTGGCGAGGCTGAGCCCGCGATTCTCGCCGCTGCTTTACAATCGCCGGCACCTCGGCGTGACCACGTTCTTGCTGGGCCTGATCCACGCGACGCTCGTGCTTGTGTTCTACGGCGGCTCCGGCGGCGAGAACCCGGTCAGCGCCGTGCTCGGCGCCAACAGCGATTTCACGTCTGTGACCAACTTTCCGTACACGCTGCTCGGTTTCGTCGCGCTGCTGATTCTGTTCCTGATGGCGGCGACGAGCCACGACTTCTGGCTGGCGAATCTCGGCGCGCGGTTCTGGAAATGGCTGCACATGCTCGTGTACGTCGCGTACGCGCTGCTGGTCATGCACGTCGTGCTCGGCGTGCTCCAGAGCGAGAAGAGCCTGCTGTATCCGATTCTTCTGGGCGCGGGGGCGATCACGCTGGGTGGCCTGCACGTCGTCGCTGGCTTGAAGGAAGCAGCCAAGACTCGCGCAGGGCTCGACGCGCGGGGCGAGTGGGTCGATGTCTGCGCCGTCGATGAGCTCGAAGAGAAACGCGGCAAGGTCGTCTGTCTCAAGAGCCAGGAGCGGGTGGCGATCTTTAAGTACGACGGCAAACTCAGCGCCATCAGCAACGTCTGCAAGCACCAGGGCGGCCCGCTCGGCGAGGGGCAGATCATCGACGGCTGCGTGACCTGCCCGTGGCACGGGTATCAGTACCTGCCGGAGAACGGCCAGAGCCCGCCGCCGTACACCGAGAAGATCCCGACGTACGAGGTGCGGGTCGAGGGGGACCGGGTGCTCTTGAACCCGAAGGCGAACGAGCCGGGCACGCCGGTGGAGCCCGTGAGAGATCCGAAAGCCAGCGAGAGTTAGAGGCCCTGGCGCGAGCCTGGGTTCCTTGGAGTGACCGAATGCCTGTGAGAGACCCATTATCATCCGAAGCCCGGGCTGGCGCGTGGGCCTCTCTTGGGATGCCTCGATCATGACTGCGGGTGAGCGGATCTATGTGGGCTATCTGCCGATGCCAAGGGGCACTCGCAAGCCCTTGCTGCTGATCGTCGGTGGGCTGATGTGGGCGATCCTCTTCGCGTCGCTGGCGATCGCGCTCTCGCAGCGCGATCCGGGGTCGGCGGTCTGGGGGACCAATCTGGAGAGCTTCGAGGGGACGCTCTTCGAGTCGCCGTACCCGGTGCTCGTGACCGATCGGGGCGAGACACTGATGATCGTGCGGATGGGCAAGTTCGGCGGGCGCGGCGAGGGCGTCGGCGGGCTCGATGGACGCAGAGTCCGCGCACACGGGAGGCTCCTGACGCGCGACGGCAGGCGGCTGATCGAACTGGCCGATGCGAGCGAACTCGATTCGTCCGTGGTCGAAGATCTCGGGCCCGGCGCAGCGCCTTCCGAGCGAACCGCACTCTCTGGCGAGATCCTCGGCGGCGAGATCGTCGATTACAAGTGCTTCCTCGGCGCCATGAAGCCCGGCGACGGCAAGGCGCACCAAGCCTGCGCCACGCTCTGCATTACCGGCGGCATCCCGCCTGTGCTGGTCTCAAAGAACGACGACGGCTCCAATCACTACCAGTTGATTCTCGGGGCAAACGGCGAGCCGATCCACGAGCAACTCACGGGATTCATCGGCATTCCCGTCGAGGTCCGCGGCAACGCCGAGCGCTGGGGCGATCTCGAAGTTATCAGGCTGACCGCACCGGTTGTCGCGGTGAATCCGTAGCTCACGCCGCGGATCTGTCGGCGTCGGATCGGGGCGCGTCGATTCGACACGTCCCGCTCTGGCATGCACGGCCCGTCAGCCGCAGGCGATGCTTCGCGAACCAGCGGTAGCAGGCGTCGGCGATCTGGTGGAAAATCGGCCACCTCGTCGGTGCGAGCAGCCAGCCCAGGCCCACGGCCGCGTAGGCCCGCCGAAACACTTCCATGCCGGTGACCAGAGAGCCGTCGGGGAGCACGCCGTGGATCTCACCCATGAGTTCATCGTGCGTTCTGGCGTACGCCTGCGCGTCGAAGCCGGGCGCGGCGATATCCACCAGAATCAATCGCCCCCGCCCGCGGTCCAGGCGCTCCAGCAACGCAGCCTCCTTCTGGCAGAGGGGGCAGTCGCCATCGATCAGCACGGTGAACTCCGGGTGCGTCATCGCCGATGACTTCGACGCCCGACCGCCGCGGATTCAGGGGAATCCGCGGGGTCTCGGCGTGTCGATCCGGGTAGAGAGGGCTGCTACGCTGCGCCCGAGAATCGGTACAAGGATCTGCCGGCCAAGGCGACCCAAGGAGCAGACATGCCTCGGATCATCTTCACGACCTCGCTCACCGCGACATTCCTGGGCGCAACATGCCTGAGCGTCGCCCTCGCCCAGCCAATTGAAAATCGTAAGTATCCGCAGGAGGATAAGTTCCGCCAGCTCGAGGAGTTGCTGCCGGACCCGACGGACTATCGGACCCCCTCGGGAGCACCCGGGCACCGCTATTGGCAGCAGCAGGCCGACCACCTGATCGACGTGACGCTCGATGAGCAGACGCGCCGGATCACCGGCTCCGAGCGGATCACCTACCACAACAACTCGCCAGACACGCTGGACTATCTCTGGGTGCAGATCGACAACAACTGGTTCGCGCCCAGTGCCGACGCGGCCCTCGTCGACGCGGGCGGGGCGCCCGAGGAGCTGAGCTTCGAGCGGATGCGATCGGCGCTCGCCCGCCGAACGTTCGATGGCAGCGTGGATATCACCCGCGTCGAAGACGCCCAGGGCAGCCCGCTCGGGCATGTGATCAACAAGACGATGATGCGGGTCGATCTGCCGACGCCGCTGCGCTCCGGCGAGCGGTTCGCGTTCGATATCGACTGGACCTACATCGTCAATGATTCCAAAGAGGTCCGGGCGAGGACCGCCGCGGAGTATTTCGAAGAGGACGACAACTGGCTCTTCGAGATGGCCCATTGGTTCCCGCGGATGGCGGTATATTCCGATGTCGAGGGCTGGCACAACAAGCAGTTTCTCGGTCGGGGCGAGTTCACGCTGGAGTTCGGCGATTACGAGGTGAGGATCACGGTGCCGGCCGATCACGTCGTCGCCGCGACCGGTGTGCTCCAGAATCCCGAGGATGTTCTGACCTCGACGCAGCGCGAGCGATTGCGGGACGCGTGGGACGCCGAGGAGCCGATGTTCGTCATTACGCCCGAAGAGGCCGTCGAGAACCAGTCGACCAAGGCGACCGGCACCAGGACCTGGGTCTTCAGGGCCGACAACGTCCGGGACTTCGCCTGGGCCTCCAGCCGCAAGTTCATCTGGGACGCGATGGGCGTGAGCTCCGGCGACAACGACGTGATGTGCATGAGCTACTGGCCGATCGAGGGTGAGCCCTTATGGAGCCGCTACAGCACCCACGCCATCGCCCACACGCTTGATGTCTACTCCAAGTTCACGTTCGACTATCCGTACCCCGTCGCGATCAGCGTCAACGGGCCCGTCGGCGGCATGGAGTACCCCATGATCTGCTTCAACGGGCCGCGCCCCGAAGAAGACGGCACCTACAGCGCCCGCACGAAGTACGGCCTCATCAGCGTGATCATCCACGAGGTCGGGCACTTCTACTTCCCGATGATCGTCAACTCCGACGAGCGCCAGTGGACCTGGATGGATGAGGGGCTCAACACGTTCTTGCAGCACCTCGCCGAGCAGGAGTGGGAGGATCGGTATCCCTCCCGGCGCGGCGAGCCGAAGGACATCACCGAGTACATGGTCTCCGAGAACCAGGTCCCGATCATGACCAACTCCGAGTCGATCTTGCAGTTCGGCCCCAACGCCTACGCCAAGCCCGCCACGGCCCTGAATATCCTCCGCGAGACCGTCATGGGCCGCGAGCTGTTCGACATGGCCTTCAAGACCTACGCGCGCCGCTGGATGTTCAAACGCCCGATGCCCGCCGATCTTTTCCGCAGCCTCGAGGACGCCAGCGCCGTCGATCTCGACTGGTTCTGGCGCGGCTGGTTCTACACCACGAACCACACCGACATCGCCGTCACGAACCTCACGCACCTGACGCTCGAGACCGGCGACCCGAGCATCGACAAGGCCGTTGACCGGGCCGAGCGCGACGCCGAGCCCGAGACGATCGGCGAGCGTCGTAACAAGGATCTCGCGAAGCGGTCCGATCGCTTCCCCGAGCTGCTGGACTTCTACAACGAGTACGATGAGCTCGACGTGACGCCGATGGATATCGAGCGGTTCGAAGAGCTCATCGCAGAGCTCGAGCCCTGGGAGCGAGAGCTGCTCAGCACCGACCTGCACTTCGCGGTGGTGGACCTTGAGAACCTCGGCGGGCTGGTGATGCCCGTCATCCTCGAGCTGCACTTCGAGGACGGCACGAGCGAGGAGATGCGGATCCCCGCCGAGATCTGGCGTCAGGATCATGTGAACCAGGCGAAGATGCTGATCACCGAGAAGAAGATCGTGGAGGTTGTGCTGGACCCGCACCTGGAGACCGCCGACGCGGATCGGTCCAATAACTTCTTCCCGCCGCGGCCGGCCAAGAGCCGATTCAGGCTCTTCAAGGAGGAGCAGGAGAAGAATCCGATGCAGCTCCTGAACGAGCGGAAGTAAACGTGTCTTGTCCCGCGTCCCTTGGTGGGCCCGGTTTCCAGCCGGCATCCCCCAGTGGGTCCGGCTTCCAGCCGGATATCGCGCAGCGATACGAATGCGCCAGCGGCACCGCACGTCCAATCTGGGCACTGGTGTGTCTTTTCCTTTCCATTCTCACTCAGCTCGCCCACGCCCATCCCTTCCACGAGACCCTCACCCAGTTCGAGCACAACGCCGAGGCGCAGTCGCTCGAACTGGCCATCCGCATCGACGCGATCGACCTCGACCAGATGATCGAGCGCTGGCTCGGTGAGCGCATCGACCTCGAACGCGATCCACGGGCCGAGCGCTCGATCGAGTTGTGGCTGCGCGAGCGGCTCAGCGCGCGTCTGTCTACCGGCGAACGTGCCGCGATGACCTGGATCGGCCACGAGTTCGAGGGCGCCTTCTGCTGGGTCTACGTCCAGTTCGAGGCGCTCGCGGGCGCGGCCTGGCTCGACCTCGCCCACCTCGTCCTCTTCGACTGGCACCCCCAGCCCACCAACCACCTCGTCGGCGTCGGCGTGAGCAAGGGTCAGGCCGCGACGACGACCATCGAGCAGCCGATCGCCCGCATCCGCCTGGCTGAGCAGCCGCGAGCGTGGTGGTGGCGGCTGATCGATCTCGCAGGCGAGTTCTGGCGTGCGATCCGCGACCGCGCCGCGGATTCCGGGGTTGTCGAGGGCTGCTGCGCTGTACCCTTGGGGCGATGCCCGTCGCCCGCGCATGCGTGATCGTGCTTGCTGTCGCTCTCGTCGCGGCGGGCGTCGTCATCGACGCGCAGCCCGACGAGGGGTTCGAGTTCCATCTGGCGTCCGAGAACCACGCTCAGTCCGAGATCAGCTTCACCCGCGACGTCCGCCCGATCCTCTCGGGCTCGTGTTTCAAGTGCCACGGCCCGGATGAGAACGCCCGCCAGGCGGGTCTGCGACTGGACACGCGCGAGGGCGCACTGCTGGGTGGTCGGCAACGCGTCCATCGAGACACCTGGCGGCGGTTCGATGAGATTGACTTTCAGACACGGCGCGTCGAGACGCAGCCCGCCGCAGCAGGATCTGTTCGACTACAAGCCGGCGCTGGAGAAGCTCGACCGTCAGCCCTGCCCCGAGGAACTGCTCGAGGGTGAGCGTTTCGCGTTCATCAAGGGGCGGCCGAAGGTTCTTGCCTCGGCGTACAAGTTCGAGCGCGTCGGCCAGAGCGGAGGGTGGGTCAGCGAGCTGTTGCCGCATTTCAAGACGATTGCCGACGACGCCGCGGTCGTGCGTTCGATGCACACCGATCAGTTCAACCACGCCCCGGCGCAGCTGTTTCTCTACACCGGCTCGCCGATTCTGGGACGGCCCTCGATGGGCTCGTGGGTGACCTACGGCCTGGGCAACGAGGCGGAGGATCTGCCGGGGTTCGTCGTGCTGGTTTCGGGCGGGATCACGCCGAGCGCCGGCAAGAGCGTGTGGGGCTCGGGCTTCCTGCCGAGCGTGTATCAGGGCGTGCAATGCCGGACGACCGGCGATCCGGTGCTGTTCGCGTCGGACCCCAAGGGCATGGACCGAGCCAGCCGCAGGCGCAGCCTCGATGCGCTGGCGGCTCTGAATGAGATGGAAGCGGCGCGGCGCGGCGACCCCGAGACCCGCAGCCGCATCGAGCAGTACGAGCTCGCGTTCCGGATGCAGGTCTCGGTGCCGGAGGTCATGGATATCAAGGGGGAGGACGCCAAGACGCTGGAGATGTACGGCGCAGAGCCCGGCAAGGCCAGCTTCGCCAACAACTGCCTGCTCGCCCGCCGACTCGTCGAGCGCGGCGTCCGGTTCGTCCAGCTCTTCGACTGGGGCTGGGACACCCACGGCACAAACCCCTCTGACGACATCATCACCCAGCTCCCCAAGCAGTGTCAGCAGACCAACCGCCCCGCCGCGGCTCTCATCAAGGATCTCAAACGTCGCGGCCTGCTCGACGAGACACTCGTCGTCTGGTCGGGCGAGTTCGGGCGCACATGCATGAACGAGGAGCGCGACGGCTCGAAGTACCTCGGGCGCGACCACCACCCGCACTGTTACACCATCTGGATGGCCGGCGGCGGGGTCAAGCCCGGGCTCGTCCACGGCGAGACCAACGAGCTGGGCTCGCGGATCGATTCCGGCGCGATCCACGTCCACGACCTCCAGGCGACGATCCTGCACGCTCTCGGCGTGGACCACGAGAAGTTGACGTATCGCTTCCAGGGGCGCGACTATCGCCTGACCGACGTGTATGGGCGCGTTGCGCACGAGCTGCTGGCATAGATCACAGCCCGGCGAGCAACACGAATATCACGAATCCTCCGAACGCGTGCAGCAGGAACACGCCGAGAAACACGCCGATCGCGAGGTGCATCTGCGAGCGTTGGGGGCGGCGCTGAAAGACCCGTCGATCCTTGATGAGGCTCAGCAGACCCGCGCCGCTCAGGATGGCGAGAAAGGCCAGTGTGATCATGACGGTGATGATCTGCGGCGGCACGCCGCCGCCGTCAAGGATCGCGATCCCCACCATCAGTGTGAGCGTCACGAAGTCGAACCCCAGCGCCATGGCGAAGCTCGAGGTCGCCAGGGTCCAGGCTCCGTGCTGAAGATTCGGGCTCGTGATCGAGAGCGTGAGTGCCGCTCCGCACTCCGGGCAGAACGCGGTCGGCGCATCGCGCAGGTTGTACATGCAGATCGGGCAGCTCGCGTCGCGATCGCGGAGCCACGCAACCACGTCGCTGGTGTTCTCGATTGCAATCTCTTGAGACGGGTCCGTCTCGGTGTCCGCGTCGCTTTGGCTGGTCGCGTTCATCGGATGAAGCGCATGCGTCCGAAGTCCGGCACGGGGATCCTTCCCCGCCATTGGAGCGACGGGAAGTAGACGAAGAACGCCTTGCCGATGAGCAGCTCGCGCGGGATGATGCCGGGTGAGCCGGGTGCGAACTCGTGGTTGACCCATGGGTCGATCGTGCTCATCAGTCGCGAGTCCTGGCTCTTAGCGGAGTTGTCGCCGCAGACGAAGAACTCGTCGCTTGCGAGCGTGACGGTGGTGGTGGGGTGGGTGGCGCGCGAGGACTGGTTGTGTCCGTTGACACGCAGGACCGCGGGCTGGTAGTACAGGTCGCGCCAGACGCCGGCGCGGTGGATCGTCAGGGGCGAGCCCTCGAACTCCCAGGTGAGCCGCGGGTTGCTGTATCGGTGCGCCTCGAAGAGCACGCCGGGATCGTGGCGGATGTCGACCATGCCCAGTCCCGTGGTGTAGGCGATTCGGCTGGCCGGGTTCCAGTCGTACGCGCCGGCCTCGGCCCCGCCGGCGACGAGTGCGCCGTCGAGGAACAGCCAGAGCGCCTGGTCGACGTGCCAGAACTCGATGGTGGTGATCCGATCGGCGCGGAGGGCGGGCGCGTCCGCGCGATCGATCTCGCGCCACGCGGCGCCGTCCTGGTCGGGGCGCATCTCGAGGATCGCCTCGCTGGCGTTGACCCCGGCCCGGAAGACGTGCCCCCGCGTGCGCAGCGAGACCCCGGCATCGAGCCCCTTGCCATCGGGCTTGACCGAGACCAGCGTGCGGATGTCGGAGGTGGGCATGACCGTCGTGAGGTCGCGCAGCATCCGCCCCGCCGCGAGCCGCGCCCACTCATCGGACTTGTCGTTGTAGGAGACGAAGTCGGTGATGGGCCAGTTCTCGCTGTCCCATGCCAGGCGGCCGGGGCCAGTGGAGTCCTTGCGGTACACGCCGTCGCCCGAGAAGCTCCAGCCGTCGCCGATCCAGGGCGGGGTGAACGGGGTCTGGGCGTAGACCGGCGTGTAGCGGCTGTCGAAGATGGTGTACCAGAGGTCGCGCTGCACGCGTTCGCGCTTGCGCCCGATCCGCCAGCCCTCGCCCTCCCAGGGATTCGAGCCGTCGGCGAGCGACGACGGGCGTGTGAACACGTCGCCATCGACCAGCGCCACTTGCTCGCTGGGCAGGCCGATCAGACGCTTGATGTAGTTCTCGTATGGGTTCGTCGGGTTCTTGAAGACGACGACGTCGAAGCGTTCGGGATCGAACACCTGGTAGAGGTACTTGAGAACGAAGATCCGGTCGCCGCTGCGTCGAGGGACATCGCTGCGGTTCATCGGGATCTGGCGCGCTCCGCCATCGAGCGGCGAGCCGGTGCCGGGCACGCCGACGGAGATCGCCCCGTCGACCGCCTGGCCCTGAATCTTCTTGGGCACCTCGCCGGCGGGCGTCTGGATGTAGTGCCAGGGTCCGACCGACCAGTTCTCGCCGTTCTCCGGCGCCTGGAAGCGCATGTGCATGCCGAGCAGCGTCGGGGCCATCGAGCCGGTGGGGATCACGAAGCCCTCGACGACGAAGCCGCGGAAGGCTAGGGCCATCGCGAAGGCGATGGTGAGGCTGGTGAGGATCTCTTTGAACCCGCCGTCGGGCTTGGCCTTGGCTTGCGCTGCGGTGTCGGGCATCGCAGAGGGTACGCGCGGGGTTCGGCGGCGGTTCATCGGCGAGCGGTATCAAGCGGTGGTTCTCAGGAGGCCAGTGTTTCTCAGGAGTCGCCGCTCGGCGGGCCCTCCGAGCCGCCACCTCCACCGCCGCCATCTTGGCCCCCACCCTGTCCGCCGCCGGGTCCGCGCCGTCGCCTGCGTCGGCGACGCTTCCGTCTTGCCGCGCCCGCCGTCTCCGATCCGCCCTCGCCTTCGGGGGGGCGGCCGGCGTCCTTCTTTGGCTCTGGCGGGCCGTCACCTGTCGAGGATTGCGAGGGCGCATTGGGCGACGATCCCTCGGGCTTGGCTCCGCCCTTGCGTCGCCGACGCCGACGCTTGCGCGTGCTGGTGGATCCGTCCGCGGGCGATGTCGAAGCCGCCGCCTCGGCACGCTCGGCCTGCTGACGCTCGCGCTCGGCCTGGGCCTTCTCTCTGGCCGCGTCCTCGGCGGTCCTGCCCGTCGGATCGGTCAGTTCCTCGACGGGCACGGCGACGCGCTGCCTCGTCCCGTCGAGCTCGACCAGCACGAGCTGGGTCAGGATCTGCGTGTCCACGACGATGCCGTCGCCGTCGGGCGTGCCGACCTTCTTCTTGCGTTTCGGCAGGCGTTTGCGGAGGGTCTCGTAAGTCTCGTCCTCGTAACGCAGGCAGCACATGAGCCTGCCGCAGCGCCCGGAGATCTTCAGGGGATCGAGCGTCGCCTTCTGGACCTTGGCGCTGCGCATCGAGACGGGCTTGAGGACCTTGAGGAAGTTCTTGCAGCAGCAGTACTGTCCGCAGCGCTCGTAGTCGGCGGTCAGCCTCGCCTCGTCGCGGGCCCCGACCTGGCGCATCTCGACGTGCACCTTGTGGTGGGCCTGGAGATCGCGCTGCAGCGCGACGACGTCCACCTTCTCCTCGCTGGTGAAATACGCCGTGATCCGGTCCATCGAGAGGATCGGCTCCAACTCGACGATTTTCACTTTCGGAGCGAGGCGTCTGGCCCGCTCGCGGGCGTCGGTTTTCAGCGCGTGCTTGGACTGTTCGATTCTGGCCTGGCGGTCCATGTCCTCCTTGGTCGCGACGCGCATCGCCTTGCCCTTGACGCTGAACGGGTACTGGCGCCCGCCGGAGTTCTCGATGTACTCCAGCATCTCCTGGCGGGTCACGCTCTTGGAGCACCCGGCGTTGGGGCAGGTGCTGGTGAGCATCTCGCCGATCTCGACGCCGCGGAAGGTCCGCACGACGATCTTGGACCCGCACCCCGGCTTGGCGTCGCCGTCGTAGGGGAACTCGCCGATCATCTTCATCACGCCGTAGCGGACGACGATGGTGCTGGGGATCTTGAGACGCTCGTACGTCTCGCGGTCGGCCTTTTCCTGCTCGTATTCCTTGAGGTCGGCCTCGAACTGCGGCAAAGGATGGATCGGCACGGACGCCTCCGGGGCATGGGCCAAGCGAGCACGCGCGCGCGGATCCGTCATGGTGCGCGCGAACGCCGCGTCGGCGGGTGGAATGGATCATGTCGCCGGGCGAAGGCGTGATTTCGGCCGCGCGGGGCCCGACGCCCGCGAGGATTCCGATCTGGGCGGAGTATATCAGCCGCCCTGGGCCGCCGCCCGCGCGTCGGTGAACAGGCGGCTGAGGCTCACGCGTTCTTTCATGTCGACCGAGCGCTGGTTCTCGACGCGATAGACGTAGAGTTCCTCGCTGCGCTCGTCGAGGAGGATGAGCACCTCGTCGGTGCCGCCGTCGGCGGTCAAGACGGTGTACCCGCCCGAGGCGCTGACCATCTCGGCCTGGGCCCGGTTGCCGAGCGTCCGCGCGCTCTGGACGAGGATCAGGCCGATGAGTACGAAGGCGCTGGCCCAGAGCGGGGCGCTGGCGACGAGGTTCATGCGGGAGGTCGTCTTCATCGTCCGGGCCTCCGCGTGGCGTCCTCTGCGATATCCCGGAACCCGATCCCCTCGAGCTGCTGCTTGGAGTCGTTGAACCGCACGACCGCGAGCTCCTGGTTCGCCGAATCGACGATCCAGATCGCGCTGGCGTTGCCTGTGCGGATGGGCCCGGCGACCATCGTGTACGCGCCGCGCGCGCGGGCGGCGGGCTGGGTGCCGTCCGCGCCGGCTTCGGGGCTCAGGCTGACGATCGCCAGCACCGCGAGCAGCGCGACGTTGAGCGCGAGCAGGCCGCGCAGTTTCGATCTGGTCATGGGGATCCTCCTGCTCTTGTCGGACACGCCGGGCGCCGCCGGGTTCCCGATCCCTCGCCCGCGAGGAGATCCGCCTGCGGCGCTGGATCTTGCGGACGTTCTAGTCCTGATGGCCGCGATTGGACGGGATCGCGTTGGCGCCGAGCGCCAACAGCCCCAGCAGGCCCATCAGCACGATCGACCAGATCACCGGCGGATTGTCGATCTCCTTGACCTCGACGACTTCGAGCTGGCCCTGCTGGGCGAGTGCGGGCACCGCGAGCAGCACCAGCGCGGCAACGAGCGTGGTCCGGATGATTCGGGTGTTGGTCATGGGGCCTCGTTGAGCGGGTGCAAGGAACTGACTGTTTGGCTCGAACCTATTTCCTATTGGCTCGATCCTAGGGATTCGCCATCGCGTCGTAAAGGGTTCCCGCTCCCCGTCGCGCAACGCCGTCCGATTCCCAGCCGAGGGCCTCGAACCCGAGAGGCTCGGGGCCGCCCTCCCGTCTGGGCGGGCTCAGCGGGTGGCTCAACGCCTCGAAATCCGACGCCGACAGGTCGTAGGTCTCCCACCTCGGCGAGCGGACCCGGATCGCCGAGATATAGTCGCGCAGGCGGATCGCCCGCAGGGCGTACCAGCGGTTCTGGTGGACGATCAGCTCCTGAAACAGCCCGTCCGGCGGCTGCTCCTCGCACCAATAACAGAAGCAGAACGCCGCCTCGAACCCGTCGCCGAACAGCTTTTCCCATGTGCGCAGCGCATCGAGATCCTGGCGCGTGACCCAGCACTCCAGGCGTTTGCGCGAGCTCGCGCGCCCGCTGGCGCCCTGGGATCGGGGCACCTTGCGGCCCTTGACCTCCACCAGCAGGTTCTCGTGCTCGCCGTACATGACAAAGTCGAAGGACTTCAGGCTCTTGGCGCTCCCGCCGTCCTCGGCGCTGAGGCGCAGGCTCGCGCCCTCGGGCAGCAACGCCTTGCGGGCGTCGGCGACCGACACATAGGGAATCCGCCGATCGCGCAGGTACGCCTCGAAGGCCCGCTCGTAATGGTGTCGTCGGAGGCTCATGGTCCCAGCATACCAGGTTTGGGTGCGGTTTGGGCCGTCCGCCAACCGATCCGGGACGATTACTGCCCGACGCGCGTCAGACGCTCCAGCAGATCGCGCTCGGCCCGCTCGTACTTGCCGAACGCCTCGTCGAGGTAGTCGGCCATCGCCGAGATTTGTTCGTTGTCTGCTAGGTCTGAGTGGAGCGTGACGGCGAGTGCCTCGCTCGCCGAGCGCAGGTCGCCCACGGCCCCGGCGTAGGTGCGGGCCGCGTCGTAGACGAGCTGCTCGCTCAGCTCCTTCTTCGTCGGGCGCACGAGCAGTCGCCACGGCTGGTCGCGGATCTCCGCGATCGCGTGCTTCAAGAACCCGCTGGAGACCGCGGCGTTGGCGAGCGTCCGCCTCAGGTTCGGCACCAGCTCTGCGCGAAGAAACCTGCCGCCCTCGTCGAGCGTCGCGTCCAGATCGCTGATGCTCTGTCGCGCGTCGGTGGCGAGGTTCGTGTACTGCGGGATCGTCGCCTCCTCGATCTCGTTCAGCGAGCGTTCGATCGAGGCGAGCGACGCCTCGATCGAGGCCTGGTTGTCGTCGAGGAAACGGTTGCCGCGCTTGAACAGCAGCGACGCCTCGTCGACGCCCGCGCGCGCATCCAGCACCATCGGCTGCAGCTCGCCGGTGAACCACTCGACGTCTGCGACGACGTTGTCCAGCGCCTGGCTCCATTCATCCAGGCGGACGCGCAGGTTGTACGAGGCGTCGCTGAGATTCGCCAGCGAGCTCTCGGCGAGGTTCGCGAGGTACTCGCTGCGCGCGTCGAACGGCGCCAGCAGGTCGTTCAGGCGGGCGCTGCTCTGCTCGAACTGGGCGAGGATCGTCCGCACCTGCGCCTGCTGCTCGGGCCCGAAGCCGGCCTGGGCGAGGAACGCCGGCGGGGCGAGCCGCCCGCGGATCGTCCCGTCCTCGGCCAGACGCGTGCCGCTGTCGGCGCTGCCCGGCGAGGCGAGGTTGATGGTGCTGATCGTGCCGAGCAGCGGCTGGACCAGATACGCCTGGGCGTTGTCGTAGAGCACCAGATCCGCGAGCACGTCGACCTCGACGAGGATATGTTCGGGCGCGCCATCGGAGCGTGTGGAGCCGAAGTCCAGGCTCGCGACCTGCCCGATCGAACGCCCGCCGAGGGTGACGACCGAGCCCGGCTGGATGCCCGCGGCCCCGACGTCCAGCGCGAACCGCACGGTATAGCGATTGGTGCGATCGAAGCTGTACCCCGAGAAGACGAACGCCAGCACGACCGCGACCAGCAGCGCGCCGATCAGGAACGTGCCGGCGAGGATGTTGTGGACCCTGCTCTGACGCTGCATGGCGAATCTCCATGTGCCTCGGGCCTAGCCCCGGGTGGGCTCCAGGCTGGGGATGTCGGTGACGGTGTGGTGCTCGCCGAAGAGCGCCTGCTCGAAGCCGCCGTCGTCGCGCCGCTCGGTCAGCGGGCCGTCGGCGGCGCCGCGCAGGAACTGGCGGATCAATCGTTCACCCTCGTCGAGCTGCGCGGCTTCGTCGTCCGGCGTGTCACGCAGCTTCTCGAACGCTTCGCGCTTGTCGATCCGCAGCATCCTGCCGCGATCGAGCATCGCCATCCGGTCGGCGATGGTGAACGCCGAGTCCATCTCATGGGTGACGACCACGCTGGTGACGCCCAGCTTGGAGCCCAGGCTCTTGATGAGCTGGTCGATCTGGGCGCTGGTGACCGGATCCAGCCCGGCGCTGGGCTCGTCGTAGAACAAGAGCTGCGGATCCAGCGAGAGCGCCCGCGCCAGCCCGGCCCGCTTCTTCATGCCCCCGGAGATCTCGCTGGGCAGCTTGTCGCCCGCGTCGAGCAGATTTACCAGCTCCAGCTTGATCAGCACCTGGATGTCGATGATGTCCTGGTCGAGGTCCGTATGCTCGCGCAGCGGCAGGGCCACGTTCTCCGAGACCGTCATTGAGTTGAACAGCGCCCCGGACTGGAACAAGATCCCGAACTTCTTGCGGGTCTCGTTGAGCTCGTTCTCGCTCATCGCGCAGATGTTGTCGCCGAAGAGTTCGATCGTGCCCTCGTCGGGCGCGATCGAGCCGATCATCAGGCGCAGCATCGTGCTCTTGCCCGAGCCCGAGCCGCCCATGATGACCATCACCTCGCCCTCGTGGACATCGAGGTTGATCCCGTCGAGGACCGTCTGGTCGCCGAAGCGTTTGACGACATCACGCATCCGGATGACCGGTGTCTCTGGCACGGGGGAAATATAGCTCCTGGGCGGCCTCTCTCGGCGGGCCGTCGGTTCTCAGGGTTCCATCAGGCGGATGACCGAGCCGTCCTCGCCCACCACCCGGATATCGGTCAGCAGCGCCTCCAGCGTGACCCCCCGCGAGATGAGCTGCGACGCCACGTCCTCATGCACGCGCAATACGACCAGGGCGTTGCCCTTCTCCAGCCACAGGGGCACGGCGGGAATCTCGTCCTCGCTCTGTGTGTCGCGCACGATCCGCGCGGCGTCGGGCCAGCGGACCGCCAGCAGCTCGCCCACGCTTCGCGCCCCGTGGGCCAGGTCCGGCTCACCGAAGTCCGCCTGGACCCGCTCGCGGAACGACGCCAGCCGCTCGGGCGTCAGTGCGTCGCGGACCGACTCGTGGAAGATGGCGTCGATCTTCTCAGCGTCCGCGTCCGAATCGATCGCCGCGTCGTCAATTGTCTGGAGGGCGTACAGGGTGGTGCCCGTTGTCATCTTGCCCAGGCGGATCACCTGGGTCGCCATCAGGATGTTGAGGGCCGCGCCGAGGATATTGAGCGCCAAACCCGCCCCCGCGTACCCGGCGCCGCGCACACGCTCCGGGCGCATCGCGATCAGGAAGAAGGCGAACGCGCCGAGGAACAGCCCGATGAGCGAGAGCACGATCGGCAGGACCATCGCGATCACCGCGCCGCGATAGGAGACCGACCAGAGCAGATTCGCGGTCCCCGCGACGCCGCCGATGCAGCTGATCGGTCCGACGAGCCCGAGGATCATGGACCAGACCGCGGCCTTGCTGCGGAGGCGCGTGCCCGATGGGGGCGGCTTGGAACCGAAGTCGCTGAAGGCCGGCTCGTCCATGCCGCCAGCGTAGGGAGCGTGCGCCGGATCGCGCGGGCCGGACATCGCGTTGGTGATCGCACGATTTCAATCCGTCGCGAGCGGTGGCAAGATCGCCGTCGCGCCCGGGTCTGTGCTCACCCATGCGCGCGGTCACCTCGAACGAGTCGAGCGATGTCGTAGCGTTCGGCGAGGGGTGCCGTGGTCTGAGCGAGTCTTCGAGCGAAGGCCACGCCGAAGCGTTGGCCGTTCTGGGTTTCTGGCGAGGACGACGGCTTGGCGACTTCGCTGGCCTGCGCGTGGCCTTCGTCGCAAAGCCTCCTCAGACCACGGCACCCCCAGACCGCTCGCAACACGAGAGTTGAAACTGCCCTAGCCCATCGCCCGCAGGGACCGCACGCACGCGATGATGATCTCTGCAGCCTCGTCGATCTTCTCTTGGCGCGTGAATCGGCTGAGGCTCAGGCGGATCGAGCCGCGGACGCGATCCTCGTCCAGCCCCATCGCCAGGAGCACGGGGGAGGGATCGAGCGAGCCGCTGCTGCACGCGGCACCGGCCGATGCGCCCACGCCGCGCTCGGAGAGCATCAATAACAACGCCTCGGCGTCAATGCCGGGAAGCGCGATGTTGGTGGTGGTCCAGGCGCGAGCATCGCGTGGGCCGTTGATGGCCGCATCTGGAATCGCGTCAAGAAGCGTGCGTTCCAAGCGATCGCGCAAGCCCGCGAGGGCCTCCTGCCGGGAGGGATCTTGCAGCCATTCGCGCACCTGGCGGGCCGCGACGCCCGCGCCGCAGATGGCGGGTGTCGCCTCGGTGCCGCCGCGCCTTGCGAGTTCCTGCGCGCCGGCGATCAGCGGGCGGACGCGGGCGCCGTCGCGGGCATAGAGCACGCCGACGCCCTTGGGGCCGTGGAACTTGTGCGGGCTGCCCGCGAGATAGTCGACGCCAAGCTCGCGGACATCAACGGGAACGCGCCCCACAGCCTGGGTCGCGTCCAGCAGCACGGGGATCTCGCGCTCGCGGGCGGCGTCGAGCAGGTGTTCCAGCGGTTGGATCGCGCCGGTCTCGTTGTTGACCAGGTGCGTTGCGAGCCCGCCCACGCCATCGAGGCGATCGAGCGCGTCCTCGATGTCGAGCAGTCCGCCGCGAGTCACGGCGCACAAGCGCGGCTTGCGCCGAGTCGCCTCCAGGCCCTCGCGGATCGCCGCGTGTTCAATGGGCGAAGTCAGAATCTCGCCCTCGCCCATCGACCGCAGCGCCAGGTGGATCGCCTCGCTGGCGCTGGACGTGAAGACGATCTCACGGGCGGTCGCGCCGATCAGATTCGCGATATCCCGGCGGGCCAGTTCGATCGCCGCCCGCGCCCGCTGGCCCTCGCGGTGGACGCTGGAGGGATTCGCCCAAAGCGTTCGGCAGGCCTCTTCGATCGCCTCGACGACCTCGGGCGTCGGGCGCGTCGTCGCGTTGGCGTCGAGATCGATCCAGCCGCCCATCAGCCGCCCTTGCGTGTGCTGTTCTTGCCCGGGCCGACGAGGATGCGGGCGACGACATCGCGGACATGCTGGCCCTGGTCCGAGACGCCGTGCCCCTCGACGCCCAGGGCGCTGAGCACGCCGTAGCCCAGGCCCACGTCGATGAGCAGCCACGCGATGAGCGAGGCGTCGATCCGGCTGGTGACCCGATGCGATTGCTGGGCCCGCTCGATCTCCTGGGTGAGAAACTCGTGCAGGGCCGCGAAGTGCCTCTGGATCGCCTCGTGAATCACCTTGTCGTCCGAGACCGTGATCGCCTGGAGCACAACGCGATAGGCGTCGCGCCCCTCGTCGGCGACCATCGGGTTATCCCCCAGCAGCCTCGTCAAACGCTCGGCGGGGTCCGACGCGCCCCGCAGGTGACGCTTCCACATCGCCAGCGTCTCCTCGCCCGCCTGCTCGATCAGGGCGATGAACAGATCGCGCTTGGACGCGAAGTGGCGGTAGATGATCGGCTCGGTGACCCCGGCGGACTTGGCAAGCTCGGCGGTCGTGGCACGTGCGTAGCCGCGGCGCGAGAACAGCTCTGCCGCTGTCTGGAGCAGCTGCGCTCGCCTGGCAGACGCCGACAATCGGCTCATGACCGTCCCTCGTGCAATGAGGGGTGCGCCGTGCGGCGCTCGCCCCCGCAAGTGTATGGGCTCGGAGGTGGGTCCGGTGCGTCCATCCCACGCGGCTCGCGGATGGGGACGGGGTCGTAGCCGCCTCTCGCGAAGGGATGACATCGCAGGATGCGTCGGGTCGCGAGCCATCCGCCGCGGATGCCGCCGTGCTCGTGCAGGGCCTCGAGGGCATACTCGCTGCAGGTGGGTCGGTATCGGCATTGCCCGCCGAGCATTGGGCGGAGGGTCCACTGGTACGCCCGGACACCGAGGGCGAGCAGGCGGGCGAGGCATCGGTCGGACCATCGGGGAGTTCGCCGGATCATGAGGCGGCCTTGCCGGCCCGGCGGATCGCGATCGAAGCAACGTCTTTCGCCATCGCTCCAAGGGCCTCTTGGTAGCGCTCCAGGGGCCAGGAATCGTGGGCTCGGGCCGAGATTACCAGGTCGAGCCCGCCGGGCTCTGGGCCGACCGGGAGGTCGACGCGGCTAAGGCGGAATGCCTCGCGGAGCTGGCGTTTCAGGCGGTTGCGCCGGACGGCAGGGCCGACGCGGCGACCGATCGAGAGCCCCAGACGGTGATGGTCGAGGCCGTTGGGGGCAGCGTGGAGGGTGATGGGGCCTCGCGTAGCGCGGAGCTTGTTCTGGTAGACGCGGGCGAACTCGCGCGCGTGGCTGAGGCGATCGCAGGGACGAAATCGCAGTGATGGAGCGTTTGCGTCGGGCACGCCCGAACGATACGGGGCGAGCAGCGGGAGTTATTCGGGTCTCAGTCGTCTGAACAGGCCGATGGCGATGCAGGCCGAGCCGCCGAGGAGCAGCCAGAGGCGGATCTTCTCGTCCATGACGAGTCGGCGGAGGCGGGTGTCGCGGACTCGGCGGATCGGAAGTGCCGGGATCTCGGGCTCGACCGAGCCCAGAACGTCGGCGCTGGGGCGCGAGGAGGCGAGCACGATCGCCCTCTGGTCGGGTGAGTCGGCGGGGACGAGATTGAGCTGGCTGGCGACCAGGCTGCGGATCAGGGACTCATCGCCCCGCTGGAGGGCGGCGTTGACCATCTCGTAGCGCTCGGCGGTGAGCTGAGCGTGGGCGAGCATCGTCTGGGCGCGGTCGCGTTGCCAGCGGGCCTCGCCGAAGCGGTCTTGGGCGGGGACCAGCACGCAGGCGGCGAGGGTGGTCAGGCCGCTCAGAAGGAAGAGCCAGGCGGGGTCGAAGATGGCGCGGGCGATGGGCACGCTGTGGTATCGGAGGGGGTGGGGGTGGGGGTGGAGATTTCCCGTGTAGATCGGCTCTCCGAGCCGATTCAGCGGCGGAGCAGCGCAAGAGCGTCGAAGGCTCGTTCGATGAGGACGGCTTCGTCGAGGACGGCTTTGGAGTTATTCCACGCGAGGCTGAGCAGGATGACCTGACCCTGGGTGTGTTCCAGCAGCCAGGTGAGATTGATCACGCCGGGCTCGGAGCCGTCTTTGAAGAGGATGCGGGGGTCGGTATTCGCGTTGATGGGGATCGAGGATGCGGTCGGAGCTATCGCCGCGTGATATGCATTGCACGCTGATCTAATTTTTATATCTGTGCAGGAAATGGTGTGATCGACCCATTCTTGTGCGAAGCCGTCGGCGCGGATTCTTGAAGAATGCGCGCAGGTCGCGGCGATCTATCTACAATGGCCCGATCCCGCTTGACAGGCAAGGGGAGGGGCGCGGTATGGTGTTCATGCATGGAAGCGAGGTGGTGGATGAGGATGTGGACTATCGCGGCAGGGTTTGCCGCACTGGGCATGCCGTCGTTCGCGCAAGATTACGACTTTACCTGGTTGACTGTGGGTGATCCGGGGAATCCACCGGCGACTGAGGACGAGTTCCCGCTCCTCGGCGGTCTCGAGGTGGGCGCGGTGGACTATGAGTTCCGGCTCACCCAGACGGAGGTCTCGGTCGGTCAATGGTTCGAGTATGTGAACGCGTACTGGCCGTATCAAGATGAGAATCTCGGCAGGATCAACTTCACGAGCACATGGATTCTGCCGCGAAACCGAGATCCGGGACCGGGAGAGGATCCGGAATACTACATTACGCTCAAAGGGGCAGAGGCGTTTCCCGCGAACATGGGATGGTATCACGCCGCCCGGTACGTCAACTGGCTTCACAACGGCAAGGTCGAGGAGCAGTGGGCGTTCGAGGACGGCGTGTACGACACATCGACATTCGGCGGCGTGGACGAGTTCGGCAACCCGACCGACCAGCCGCGGCACCATCCCGACGCGAGGTTCTGGATCCCGACGATGGACGAGTGGACGAAGGGGATGTATTGGGATCCGAACCGAGACGGCGAGGGCGAGGGAGGGTATTGGTTGATGCCGGACTCGGGCAACGAGAATCTGATCTCGGCGCCTCCGGAGAAGGGTGGGGAGACCAACGCGGGACTGGACGACTATTTGAGCGATCCGTTCGAGGCCTATCAACTCTTCTTCCCTTCCGGGCAGTTTCCGGGCACGCAGAGCCCGTGGGGGCTGCTCGACGGCTCCGGCGGCGTGAAAGAATGGAATGAGGACCGGACGCCGGATAAGATCAGCGATTCGCGCGTGTGGCAGGGATCCTGGTTCGAGCTCGACCAGGACTTCTTCTTCCACGAGGATCGGTTGGACACGATCAGCATCAAGCCGCCAACGTCGCACACACCGGGTTTGCGGATTGCATCACTGCCGACGTCCAGCACAACGGTTGTGCTCGGGGTTGCGGCCGTTTTCATGTGCGGGAGCAGGAGAAGAACATACAGATGATCTGGAAGATGGCGTTGCTGGCGCTTGCGGGGATCGCATCGGGCGCGAGTGCGGATGTCACGGTCACCCGCGTTCCGACCGGGGGCACGTCGGCGACGGTCACAGAGCTCTTGGACGGGAGGTTCCGCGTCGAGTTGTTGACCACAAGAAACGATGTTCCGACCACGTTCACCATCAGAGGAGGCACGTTCGATGCGGTCGAGGACGTCATCATCGACAATGACTCGAATCAGTTCACATTCATCGAGATCGAGGGCCCAACATCGAATCAAAGCTTGGATTCTGTTGAGGACATCTTCGTCATCTCCAGCACGGGCACCGTCCTGCTCAGCAAGGCCAACGTGCTCAATGACGTGGCGAGCATTCAGGTCAACACGATCACCGGCACGGACATCGGCGGGGACATTACCGGAGACATTGAACTCATCGAGCGCAGCGGCGGCGGATTCTCGAATATCGTTGACATGGACGTGGGTGGCGATATTTTCGGCGACATCCTTGTTAACTTTGGCGATATCGACGACTTGGTAGTTGGCGGCTCGATCGGCACGATCAACAACAAGAGCACGATCAGCACCGGCCGCCACATATTCCGTCTTGTCGCCGACGAGATCCACGCGAACATCACGACGGCACAAGGATTTCACATTCAGCGTATCGAGGCCGCGGGCGTGTCCGGCACCGGCGACTTCACGGGGTCCATCAGCTCCACCAGCCTGACCAATATCAACGGGGGGCCGGAGTTCGGCCTCGTCGTGGACGGAGATCTCGATGCCGATGTCTCCTTCTCGGGAATCGTCTCTCGCCCGATCGATATCGACGGCAAGCTCGTGGATGGGCGAATCATCTCCATTGGAACAGATCTGACCGGCCCCGCAGGGGACATAATAAAGACCGCCGCGAATGGTCTCGAAGGCCTGATCATCGTCAATGCCAGCAACGGCAGCGGGACATGGACCGGCGACGTGACCGTCGGCACGACCACGCTGAGCCCTGAGCCGCGCTACACGCAGCTGGCATCCAGCCTCGGCGGCGGCGCGGTCGGCGAAGCGCCGTTCGACTTCCACAAGACCGACTCCGAGCCCGACTACGACTCGACCGTCGACGACGCGATTCCCACGCAGGTAAGGATCAAGCACTATGGGCCTGTCCATCACACCGGCGGGCTCGGCGGCACAGGCGTGGTGACCGTCGAGAAGCGGCCCATCTCCGGCGGTAACTGGGTGGACGTGTCCTCGGACTTCATCGTGGACGCTTCGGTCTCTCAGGTCGGCTTCAACCCGAGCATCATCGTCAAGCCGACGTTCGGCAACGCCTTCGAGGATGACACGGAGTATCGGATCGCTCCGGTCACGGGAAAGCTCTTGTGCTGCCACGTCGACGGATCTCCGGACGTGAGCTGGGAAGACACATACTTCAAGTTCAAGATCGACGTGCCATAAGCCCGGTTCCGCCGCGGTGTGGCCGAGACATCCGGTGCATCCGAGACGAGCGCGATCGTCGTGAGTCAGCCGAGGATGATCTGAGAAAATCGGGGCGCGGCGGACGCTCGGTGCTCTCTCATGGTCGATCGTATTGGGGCGACGGCTTGACACGTTTCGCGCTTACACGTCCCTTTCTCTAGGACAGGATGGCTCGCGTAGACTCCCGGCGCATGGCAGAGGGCATCGTCATCACGGGTATCGGCGCTGTGACCGGCCTCGGCGGGGGGGCGGGCCAGGGCGGTGCCGCGGCGCTGCTGAACGGGCTGCTGGAGGGGCGGTCGGCGATCAGGCCGATCGAGAGCTTCGACGCCGGCGGCTTCGCCTCGGATCTGGCGTCGTGGATCGACGGGCTGGACGCCAAGGGGATCGTGCCCAAGCACTACCGCAAGGCGGTGAAGGTGATGGCCCGCGACACGCAGATCGCGGTGGTCGCTGCGGCGATGGCCGCCGAGGACGCGGGGCTCGTCACGCGGGTGACCAGCGAGGAGACGACGTATCCGAGCGAGCGGATGGGGTGCCTGATCGGGGCGGGGCTGATCGCGGCCGAGGCCACCGAGGTGACCAGCGCCCTGGCGCCCGCGAGCGACGAGCATGGGACGATGGATCTGCGGGCGTGGGGCGAGGGAGCGATGGAGAAGCTGCCGCCGCTGTGGATGCTCAAGTACCTGCCCAACATGCTGGCATGCCACGTCACGATTCTGCACGGTTGTACCGGTGTGAGCAACACGATCACGTTCGGCGAGGCGAGCGGGCTGCTGAGCATCGGGGAGTCGATGCGGGTGATCGAGCGCGGCGACGCCGACGCGTGTTTCAGCGGATCCGCCGAGAGCAAGCTGAACGTGCTGGGGCTGACGCGGCTGGAGCAAGCCGGTCGTATCGCCCAGACCAGGGGGAAAGGCCTCAATCCGAGCGAGCGCAGCGAGGAGAATCCGGTTCGTCCGTTCGATCCGGCGTCTTCGGGGCAGTTGCTGGGCGAGGGTGGCGGGATTCTGATCGTCGAGCGCGAGCAGACGGCCCGCGAGCGCGGGGCGAAAATCGCCGCGCGGCTAGTCGGCTTCGGCGCGGCGCATTCAGCGCGCGGGCTGGACACGCTGCGACCGATCGACTCTGACGAGAACCGCACGAATCAGGGCCTCAGCGACGCGATCGAGCGGGCGTTGGGCGACGCGGGGATCGGGGCGGACGAGATCGACGCGATCGTGCCGCACGGCGCGGGGGTCGCGGCGATGGATCGCGCCGAGGGGCTGGCGCTGGGGGCGGTCTTCGGGGATCGCGCGGTGCCGACGCTGTGCTGGACGCCCAGCGTGGGCGAGTGCATGGCAGGCAACGGGGGGATCCAGGCGGCAATCGGGGCGATCGCGCTGGCGGATGGTCGCTGGCCCCGAACGCCTCGCCTGGCGGGGGGCCGTATGCTTGGCGGGCCCGAGCCGGCGGACGTGCCGAGGCATGTGTTGGTGTGCTCGGCGTCGCTCGGAGGATCGAACGCCGCGCTGGTGCTTCGCCGTGCGGATTGACTAGCTGCCTAAAGGAGACTTTCTATGGCGTCGTACGGATCGCAGAATGAAGACAACCACGGGAACCGTCGGGACTCGCGTGATGGGGGGCGAGATGGTGGTCGCGAGGGCGGGCATCGGCGTCGCGGCGTGCCGCTGTCGGAGCTCGACCCCGCTCTGACCGAGATGAGCCGGCGCGTGATCGGCGCGTCGATCGAGGTACACAAGGAGCTGGGCCCGGGGTTCCCGCGCGAGATCTACGCCAACGCGCTGGCGAACGAGTTGGAGGCCGAGGAGATCACGTTCAGCCGCGACCATTCTTTCGACGTGGAGTTCGAGGAGATCGTCGCGGGGCAGGTCGTCGCCGACTTCTACGTCGGCGAGCGGTTCCTGCTGATGGTGCAGGCGCACTACGGCGAGGTCGGGGGCGAGGAACGTTCGCGTCTGCGGGCGCAGCTCCGCGCGGCGGATCTGGAACTCGGGCTGATCATCAACTTCGGCGAGCGGCGCCTGAAGGACGGGCTGGTGCGCGTGCTCAACCCCGACAAGCTCGAGGCGATGAAGGCGGGAGCGACCGCTACGCCCGAGGACGACAGCAACGATGACGAGAACGAGGAATCCGAGGACTGATCGACGGCGCGTCGTGATCACTGGCATGGGCTGGGTCACGCCGCTGGGACGCGACATCGACGGCGCGTGGAAGCGCCTCGTGCGCGGCGATTGCGCGATCGGTCCCGTGCGCCGGTTCGATGCGGAGACGTTCGCGACGAACTTCGCGGCCCAGTGCGATGATTTCGAGCTTGAAGACGCTCTGGCGAGCGCCGATCTTGCGAAGCGTCATCAGGCCGCGAGTCTGAACGGACGATTCGCGCTGGCGAGCGCCTCCTCGGCGTGGCGTGACGCTGGGCTCGACAACGCCGGCGTCGATCCTCGGCGCGTGGGTGTGTATCTCGGCGCGGGCGAGGGCCCGCCGCAGTTCGCGGACTTCGTGCGCTCGCATGTGCTGGCGTGGGACGAGGATTCGCGCTCGGTGAGCGGCGAGGCGTTCGCGCGGACGGCGATGGAGCATCTGGACGCGATTGGGGAGCTGGAGCAGGAGCCGCAGGCGGTGGTGACGCATGTGGCGGACCTGGTCGGGGCGCGCGGGCCGAGTTTGAACTGTCTGACGGCGTGTGCCGCGAGCACGCAGAGCGTCGGCGAGGCGTTCGAGATCATCAAGCGGGGCGACGCCGAGGTCATGCTCGCGGGCGGGTCGCACAGCATGATCCATCCGCTGGGGATGACGGGGTTCATCCGATTGACCGCGATGAGCACGCGGCGCGACGAGCCCGAGCGCGCCAGCCGCCCATTCGATCGCACGCGCGACGGGTTCGTGATGGGCGAGGGCGCGGGGGTGGTGATCCTCGAGGATCTGGAGCACGCGCTGGCGCGCGGCGCGCGGATCCACGCCGAGCTGCGCGGCTACGGCTCGACCGCCGACGCGTATCGGATCACAGATATCCACCCAGAGGGCCAGGGGGCGCAGCTCGCGATGCTCAAGGCGCTCGTGCAGGCGGGGATCGATCCGAAATCACCGAGCGAGGACGGGCGTCCGCCGGTGCACTACATCTCGGCCCACGGCACGGGCACGCCGGAAAACGACGGGATCGAGACCAAGGCGGTCAAGGGCGTGTTCGGCGGGCAGGCCTCGCGGATCCCCTTCAGCAGCGTCAAGAGCATGATGGGGCACCTGATCCAGGCGGCGGGGACGGTCGAACTGATTACCTGCGTGAAGGCGATCCAGACCGGCATGGTCCCGCCGACGATCAACCTGCGAGAGCCCGATCCGGAGTGCGATCTGGACTATGTGCCCAACGAGGCCCGGGATCTGCGCGATGCGGGCGGCGTGGACGTGTGCCTGTCGAACGGCTTCGGCTTTGGCGGGCAGAACGACGCGGTCTGCGTGCAGCGCTACAGCGAATAGGTCTGGCTTGATAGACCGGTGGAACGGGCGTCTCGCCCGTTCGAATCGTGGAGTATGTCCAACCCGCACGGGCGGGACGCCCGTGCCACCGGTGGCGGTGTTCGGTCCGCCGGAATCTGGGCGGGGCGTCGTCAGAACGGCGAAAACCGGGGCTCAGGCCGCCCAATCAGGCTTGAACGATCCGTGCGTGGGGCCGGGGCGTAGGAATCGGGCAAAGGGTGGGCGTCCGGTCCGCCGATGAGAGAGGTGAGAGAGAGCGGAGGTGTCCCATGCGAGTGCCGCGTCCACCCATCATGAGGTTCACGATCGCGGTGTCGATCGCGCTGATCGCGGGGACCACGTTCGGGCTGGCGTACCGCTTCCTGTGGTCATCGGCGGCGGTCGAGATCTACCGCGACCGGCTCGACGCCCTCCAGGTGCGGTACGACGCGCTGGAGCAGAACTACACCGAGGCCGTGCGCAAGACCGCGGTGACAGAGCTGCTGGTCGAGGATGGCGAGCTGACGGTGCGCGTCCGCGATGTACGCGGCGTGGTCCGCGAGATCCCGACGGCGTACGACCCCAGCCGGGAGATCTACGTCGATTACATCGTGCTTGACGGACGGCTGTGGATCCGGCGGGTGTTCGACGCCGACACCGCGCCGAGCAAGGGGCTGGTGATCGATCCGGACGCGGACCAGGTGACGTGGGATCTGGCGAACGCCAAGGTGGGTAAGGCGGTGTACCGCGCGTTGGGCGAGGGGCGCTGGGTGGTGAGCGTGACGGGGAACGGATCGCTGGGGTTGACACGGGCGAGCGAGCGCGTGGAGCTCGAGGGCCCGCCGAGCGTGCGGGAGTTTGAGGCCGAGGAGCCGGATGCGCGGGAGGTCGGTTCGATCGGGCCGATGGCGGTGTTCAAGCATCTGGCGGGGACGGATTGAGCGAGAGAGCGGAAGAGCGAGCAAGCGAGACAGCGAGCGAGGGGAGCGCGGAGCCGCGTGCGCGAGCACGCGATAGGTCGTGCGAGTGTCGCTTGGGGTGAGTCTCGCCGGGAATCGTGAGATTGGAGTTGGATTGGACGGGCGTCGGCGGCTGGGCGACCTTTCGCGTGCTCGCGCGCGCGGCTCCGTGGGCCTGGGGCGATCCGGTCTTGGCCCTTCTCGCTCGCTCTCCTAGACTCCGCCCCGGCGTAGATCGGCTCTGCGAGCCGACGCTCCGCCCGCGTAGCCGATGCACTTCCCGGAGCAGCGATGACCGACGCCAAGAGCATGGAAGACCTCGTCAGCCTCTGCAAGCGCAGGGGGTTCGTGTACCCGGCCAGCGAGATCTACGGCGGGCTGAACGGCTTCTGGGACTACGGGCCGCTGGGGACGCAGCTCAAGAACAACCTGCGGGACGCGTGGTGGCAGGACAACGTGCTGTGCCCGCCGACGGGGCCGGATGGGGAGCCGGTGCAGATCGTGGGGCTGGATTCTTCGATTATTCAGAATCCGAAGGTTTGGGAGGCGAGTGGGCATGTTGGCGGGTTTAACGATCCGATGATCGATTGCCGCGAGTGCAAGTCCCGATTCCGCGCAGATCAAGTCTTCGGTGGTGCTGCTTGGTCGACTGATTTGTTATTCAAGAAGCACCCTGAGCTTGAGCCCCTGCGAAACGAAGTCAGCGAGGCGCAGCTCAGAGCGTTGGTTCAACCAGACTTTGAAGAATTCAAGCGACTCTCAGCAAATATCCAGCCGCTAGTAGATTTCATCGAGCGAGGGTCCAGACTAGATTTTCCATTGGTTTCAGTCGTCGCCTCAAACGCCGAGGAAGCAGTTGCTGTAGCACAGCCGCTAGTTGCGGCAAGCAAGCAATTCCGTGGGCTTCAGCTCACTTGTGTGCACTCCCTGGAGGATTGGCCAGATGATTGGGCACCATGCCCATGTCCGAACTGCCTACGCAGTGGGACTCTAACTAGTCCACGGCCATTCAATTTGATGTTTCGGACATTCATCGGGGCAACCGCCACTGAGGATGACATCGCCTACCTCCGCCCCGAGACCGCCCAGGGCATCTTCATCAACTTCAAGAACGTGATGGACACGTCGCGCGTGAAGATGCCCTTCGGCATCGCGCAGGTCGGCAAGAGTTTTCGGAACGAGGTGACACCCCGCAACTTCATCTTCCGCAGCCGTGAGTTCGAGCAGATGGAGATGGAGTTCTTTTGCCATCCCGATGAGGCCAGGAAGTGGTTCGAGTTCTGGCGCGATCAGCGGATGGGGTGGTGGAAGTCGATCGGGCTCACCGGCAGCGACTTGCAACTGCGCCAGCACGACTCCGACGAGCTGAGCCATTACGCGAAGGAGGGCGTCGGGACCGCCGACGTCGAGTATCGGTATCCGTTCACATCGCCCGATTTCGGCGAGTTGGAAGGCATCGCACACCGGACCGATTTCGATATGCGCCAGCACGCCGAGCACTCGGGCTTGAAGGACAAGCTCAAGGCGTTCGATCCCTCGCGCGGCGAGATCGCCAAGAACGGCCAGCCCAAGGGCGAGCGGTTCTTTCCCCATGTGATCGAGCCGGCGGCGGGATTAACCCGCGGCGTGCTCGCCGTGCTCTGCGAGGCGTACACGCGAGATGACGAGCGGGCGAGCCCGGAGATCATGAAGTTCCATCCGAGGCTCGCGCCGACCAAGGCCGCGGTGTTCCCGCTGGTGAATAAGGACGGGATGCCGGAGGTGGCGAGCAAGCTCGTGGCGGAGCTCCGCGCCAAGTTCGGGCGATTCGGGATGATCGAGACCGACGCCAAGCAGTCCATTGGCAAGCGGTACGCGCGGATGGACGAAGCGGGGTGCCCGTTCTGCTTCACGATCGACGGCGAGACCCTGAGCGACCAGACGGTGACCGTGCGGGATCGGGACACGGCGGGGCAGGAGAGAATCTCGCTGGAGCGGGTCGCGGAATACCTCGGCCAGAAGCTGGGGCTCTAGCGAATCCAGAGGATTCTCGAACCACCCTTCGGGTCTCAGCGACTGCAACGGAATAGTGGGTGAAACCTAGAGTCCCAGAGCCCGAACAACGGGCTTGCGGGGTTTGGCTGGGGGCGTGGCTCCCACAACCACAACAGTTCCGACAGCGGCGCGGAGGGTTTCGGCGTGTGGAAGTGGTTTGTGGGTGGATTTCTGGCCCTCGTGCTGCTCTGCGGGGCCGGCGGGTGGTTCCTGAGCAGTTCCGAGCAGTTCAAGAGCATCGTGAATCCGCCGGAGAAGCCGGTGGAGGTCCGCTTGGAGACCGTCGCGATTCGCGATCTGGTCCGCACGGTGGGGGCCCCGGGCAATATCGAGCCCAAGAGCAACGTGATGCTCAGCGCTCAGGTCTCGGCGAGGATCAGCGAGCTTCCCTATGAGGAGGGCGACGCGGTCGAGGCCGGGGCGGTGGTGGTGCAGCTCGATGATGAGGATTTGCAGGCGGCGCTGGAGAGTGCCGAGGCGAATCTGAAGGTGCAGCAGGCGATGCACGCCGAGGCGGAGGTGGGCCTGGGTTCCGCCGAGGCCTCGCTGCGGAGCGAGCATGCAAGGCTGGAGGGTGCGCAGGCGGCGCTGGCGGAGGCGACGGCGGATGTCGGCAGGGTCCGAGAACTCTTCGACACCAAGGACCGTTCGCAGGCCGATCTCCAGCGGGCCGAGGCGAGCTTCCAGCAGCAGGAGGCGAACGTCAAGATTGTGCGGGCGGCGGTGGAGGTCGCCGAGCAGAACGTGAAGCGGGCGCACGCGGGCGTGCTTGGGGCGTTGGCGTCGATCGAGGTCTCGCGGGCGCAGATCCGGCGTTCGCGCAAGGACCTGGCGAACACGACGATCACCACGCCGATCTCGGGGATCATCACGACGCTGGATAAGGAAGAGGGTGAGCTGGTGGTGGTGGGGACGCTGAACAACCCCGCCAGCGTGCTCATGGAGATCGCGGACCTCTCGGAGATGCTCTTCCAGGCGCGTGTGGACGAGGCGAATGTCACCAGCGTCGAGCCCGGGCAGGACGTGGACGTGTATATCAACGCCTACGGCGACAAGGTCTTTAAGGGCGTGGTCCGCAAGGTCGGCCAGCAGCGGTTGACCCACACCGATGGGACGTACTTCTTCGAGACCGAGATCGTCGTGAGGCTCGAGGAGGGCCAGACGCTGCGCAGCGGGCTGACGGCGAGCTGCGAGATCTATGTCGAGACGATTCCGGATGCGATGCAGGTGCCGAGCCAGGCGGTGCTGAGCCGGCGGATCAGCGATCTGCCCAAGGAGATCGTTGAGGGCAGCGAGCTGATCGACGATCGCAAGACGTTTACCTATGTCGTGTACACGGTCGCGGGCGATCGGGCGAGGGTGACGCCGGTGGTGATCGGCGCGAGCGATCTGAAGAACACGGTGATCGAGGCGGGCCTGGCCGAGGGCGATCGTGTGATCGCGGGGCCGTACAAGATCTTGGAGGAGCTCAAGCACGAGCAGCTCATCAAGAGCGACGATATCGCGGCGGGCGAGATGGCAAACGTGCTGGCGACCGACGGGGGCGCGATCGAGGAGCCGACGGGCGGATGACGATCAAGATCAGGCAACTCGAGAAGATCTACAAGATCGGCGTCGAGCGCGTGCACGCGCTGCGGGGGCTCGATCTGGATATCGCCAAGAACGAGTTCGTCGCGATCATGGGCGCCAGCGGTTCGGGCAAGAGCACGCTGATGAATATCCTCGGCTGTCTGGATAAGCCGACGCGCGGCTCGTATGTCCTCAACGGCAAGCCGACGCACAAGATGGGCCAGGCGGCGCTGGCGCAGGTGCGCAACGAGGAGATCGGCTTCATCTTCCAGAGCTTCGAGCTGCTGCCCAGGACCAGCGCGCTCAAGAACGTGATGCTGCCGCTGATCTACAGCCGCAAGAACTGGCTGAGCGCCCAGCGGCTGGCCAGGCGGGCGCTGGAGCGGGTCGGGCTGGGCGATCGGATGCGGCATCGCTCGAGCCAGCTCTCTGGGGGTCAGCGCCAGCGGGTCGCGGTGGCGCGGGCGCTGGTGAGCGAGCCGAGCATACTGCTGGCCGACGAGCCCACGGGCAACCTCGACACGACGACGACCGAGGAGATCATCGATCTGTTCAAGCAGCTCCATAGCGAGGGACAGACGATCGTGATGGTGACCCACGAGGAGGACGTCGCCGACGCCGCCGAGCGGATCGTGCGCCTGACCGACGGCAAGATCGTGAGCGACCACCCGACGCGAGAGGACCCGGTGCATGTGGGGTTCCTGCACAGCGCGGCGAGGGCGGCGGTGGCGGCGGTCGATCCCACCCCGTCCCCCAAGCCCGCTACGGCGTTGAGCGAGGAGTAGAGCGATGTTCCTGCTGCGCACCATCCTGCTGCTGCCCCGCCTGATCGCGCAGACGGTGTTCCTGGCGCTGGGGCAGATCTGGGCGAACAAGATCCGCTCGCTGCTGACGACGCTGGGGATCATCATCGGCGTGAGCTCGATCATCGCGGTCGTCGCCGCGATGAAGGGGCTGGAGAACAGCATCCTCAACGAGTTCGAGACGTTCGGGGCCCGCAAGGTCTATATCAGCGGCGACCGCCCGCGGGAGCTGCGCAATAAGATCAACTGGCGCGACGTGCAGTTGACGTTCGACGAGATCGACGCGATCGAGGAGCACTGCCCGAGCATCACCAAGGTCACGCCGCTGATCATGGGCGGCTACCCGGCCCAGTTCGCCGACACGAAGCTCGACGGCGTGCGGGTGACGGGGATCCACGGCGAGTGGCACGAGATCGAGGGGCGCAGCGTGCTGCTGGGCCGCCCGTTCAACGATATCGACGAGCGCGAGCGTCGAGACGTCTGCCTCGTCAACGACAAGGCGATCGACGAGCTGGGGCTCGACCGCGATCCGACGGGGCAGACGGTCCTGATCAATCAGAACCGATTCACGATCGTCGGGCTGGTCGAAACCGTCGAACTGAGCGAGATGTTCGGCGGGGGCGAGACCAACGCCGAGGTCTTCATCCCCATCAGCACGGCGATGCGCCTGAACCCCAACGCCTGGGTGAGCTACGCGATGGGCCAGCTCGCGCATCCGGACCTGTCGGAGGACGCGATCGCGGAGATCACCGCGGTCCTTCGCAAGGTCCGCGGGCTGGAGGGCGACTATCCCAACACGTTCGAGGTCGGCGTCGTCCAGCAGTTCATCGACGGGTTCAAGCGCGTCGCCGGGGCGATCACCGCCGGGGCGGGCGGCATCGTGGGCATCAGCCTGCTCGTCGGGGGCGTGGGCATCATGAACATCATGCTGGTGAGCGTCTCGGAGCGGACGCGCGAGATCGGCCTGCGCAAGAGCGTCGGGGCGAGGCCCAGCGTGATTCTGACCCAGTTCCTGGTCGAGGCGGTGACGCTGTGCCTGGTGGGCGGTGCGGTCGGGCTCGTGGTGGGCGAGGGGCTGGTCTTGCTCATGAAGGCGGTGCCGGACTCGCCCCTGGAGGACGCCAGCACCCCGCTGTGGGTCGTCGTGCTCAGCGTGGGTTTCAGCGGCGCGACGGGCGTCATCTTCGGCATGTTCCCGGCCATCAAGGCCGCGCGCCTCGATCCGATCGAGGCCCTCAGACACGAATAGCACGAGAGGTCCGATGCAACGACTCGCGATGGCGGTGGGGGGCGTGGGGGGATTGTGTCTGGTGCTGGCGCAGGGGTGTTCGAACCCGCTTGCGCCGATGCAGAGCGACTATGGGCGGGTCGTCGCGTCTGAGCGGACGCGCGAGGTCGTGTCGCTGAAGATCAGTGAGTACGCGGCGGGAGTCTCCGATCCGCGCGGCGTCGCCGAAGGAGACTTTGCCGACGACGCCCCGGACCGATTCGAGGGCCTGGAGCGCATCGAGCTCTCCCTCGAGGACGCGCGCGCATCGGCGCTGATGAACAACCTCGATCTGCAGGTCGCGCTGGTGGACCCGGCGATCGCCAACGCCTCGCTCAGCGAGGCCGAGGCGGCGTTCGAGTCGCTCTTCTTTCTCAACGTCAATCGAACCGAAACCGACACGCCGACGTCGAGCACGCTGACCAGCGCCCAGCAGGAGTTCACGAACATCGAGCCGGGCGTGCGGATCCCGCTGCGCACCGGCGGGTCGATCGAGGTGAGCGCGCCGTTCACGCGGATCGAGACCAACAACCAGTTCAGCACGCTGAATCCGGCGTTCACGGCCGACCTGGCGCTGACGCTGAGCCAGCCGCTGCTGCGCAACGCCGGGCGCTTCAGTGCGACCAACGCGATCCGCGTCGCCAGCTATAACCGCCAGATCTCCGAGGCCCAGACGAAGCTGAGCGTGATCAACCAGCTCGCGGCGGTCGATCGGGCGTACTGGCGGCTGTATCAGGCCCGCCAGGAGCTGGACGTCCGCCAGCAGCAGTACGAGCTGGCGATGGCTCAGCTCCGTCGGGCCGAGCGCGAGGTGCAGGCGGGCGAGGTCGCTGAGATCGAGGTCACGCGAGCGCAGGGCGGCGTCGCGGATCGCCTGGAGGACATCATCAACGCCGAGAACCAGGTGCTGATTCGCCAGCGGGAGCTGAAGCGCCGGATGAATATCGACGGGCTGGATGTCGATTCGTCGCAGGTGCTCGTCCCGGGCACCCCGCCGGACCCGGTGCGCTACGAGCTGGACGCGCCGGCGTTGGCGAGGCGGGCGATCGAGCAGCGGATGGAGCTCTTGGAGCTGGAGCTGCGTCTGCTGACCGACGCGGCGAACATCCGCGACGCGGAGAATCGCCTGCTGCCGCTGCTGGACGCGACGCTTGGGTACACGATCAACGGCCTGGGCTCGAGCGAGGGCGACGCATTCGATACGCTCGCGGAGAACGACTTCGAGGACTGGTCGATCGGCCTGCGGGGCGAGCTGCCGATCGGCAACCTCGCCGCGCGGTCGTCGCTGCGCCAGGCGGTGCTCACGCGATTGCAGCGCGTCAGCAGCAAGGCGGGTCGGGACCAGACGATTCGCCAGGAGGTCTACGACGCGGTCGACGCGATCCAGGCGGGCTGGCAGCGCGTGCTCGCGGCACGTCAGGCGGTCGTGCTGAATCGTCGGACGCTCGAGGCCGAGCAGAGGCAGTTCGGCGTGGGCGACTCAACGAGCACGATCGTGCTCGATGCCGCGGCGCGTCTGGCCGACGCGCAGTCGGCGGAGATCAATGCGATCGTGGAGTATCAGGTTTCGCAGATCGATCTGGCGGTGGCGACGGGGTCGCTGCTGGGAGCGGCGAGGATCCGCTGGGAGCCGCGCGATCCGAGTTAGCGTTGCGCGCAGGGCTCGAATGACGGTGCCGTGGCTCTGAGGAGGCTCTGCGACGAAGGCCACGTCAGGTGTGCAAATCGCATGGCCTTCGCTCGAAGACTCGCTCAGACCACGGCACCCGGAGGTTCTCGACGCGCTCAGGGCTCGAGCAGGATGAGTGTGCGTTCGAGGACGAGCTCGTCCTGGATCGGGCCGTACGCGCCCGATTCGACACGCACAACGATCGAGCCGGCAGGCGCGTCTTCGGATGCGAGCGCGACATTAAACGGCGTCATGACCTGCTGGGCGTGCAGGTGCTCGCGAAGGAGTTCGCGGAACTCGCCGCCGGTGGTGCGCACGCCCACGACGAGTTCGTAGTCGCCCCAGAGGCGAGCGTTCTCGGGCAGCATCGCGACGCCCGCGAGTCGGATCGCGCCCTCGGGCAGGGGCCACTCGCACTGCACCGGCCCGCTGATGGTGATAGACGCCGCGTCCAACTGGGCCGTGTTCTCGTCGCCAAACTGAATCGGCGGGGCCCAGCGCCGATCGCCGAGCGCCTCGATGCTCGCCGGCCGCAGCGAGCTGAGCGCGACCAGGCGCGAGGGATTGAACGAGATCGCCCGCACGACGATCGTGGGGACGGAGATCATCGGGCCGCGCGGCATCTCGCCCGGCGAGCTCTCATCGCCCAGCGCGAGCGTGCCTCGGAAGACCGACGCCGAGTCGATCGTGCCGGCGCGGAACGCGACGACGGTGCCGTCGGTGAGCCAGAGGAGCAGGTCGGTCGAGGGCTCGTGCGGGTTGACCAGATGCACCTCGCGGACGAGCCGCCAGGGCAGGTCGATGATGCCCGCGCCGCGGTCGATCTGGAGCGGGTCGCCCATCGACTCGACGAAGCCGGTGATGCGGTCGGCGTTGATTGCGACGACGGTGTCGCCGTCGGCGGGGTCGGTTTCGATGCCTCCGAAGCTGGAGTTCACCAGGCGCAGCGAGAGGATTCGCTCCAGCGGGATCTCCAGATTTTCAAAGCCGGGGATGCTCCAGCCGAGCGTATCGGGTGTCGTGAGACCTTCGACCACGAGCCTGCCGAACAGGCGCTGGCCATCGACCAGAGCGAGGCGGTGGTTTATGGCGAACGGCGCGCCGCTGCCGGCGAGCAGGATCCGCTGGTCGCTGACGCCCTGCCACGCCTCGCCCGGCGTGAGGATCGCCAGCCACTCGTCTCGGTCCGTCCGCTCGAGCATGCCCCGCCGGCGAATCGTGAGGGTGTCGGCGGTCATCGAGACGACCTCGGCATAGGTCTCGTTGAGCTCGCGATCAAGCAGGAGCCGCGTCTGGGCGTGTGCGATCGAGGAGACCACGCCCGTCGCACAGACGACCGCCAGGACTCGAAGACTCGATGGCATCGCGGCGGCTCCGGGCATCACTTCTGGAAGATCGGCAGATAGCGGTTGGGCATCTGAAGAACAATGAGACTCATCGCAGACGCGTAGGCGCTGCCGATCGCCCGATCCTCCCAGGAGCCGTCGGGGAGCTGGTTCTCGATGAGCTCGTCGCGGATCGCCGGCCACCACTGGGCCCAGTGCTCGCCGCCGGCGAGGTACATCGCCTGCACCGCGTAGTAATGCCCGTAGTAGTAATGGGCCCGCTGGGGGTGCGGCTCGCCCGGCTGGGCCATCTCCTTGACGTAGCCCAGGGCGCCCTCGATCGCGTCATCCTCGTACACCCCGGCGTAGTAGAGGCTCGCGACGCCCGCCGCGGTCCGGGGCCAGAGGCTCGTGCCGAGCTGGGTCTGATACCGGAACCCGCCGTCCGGATTGCGCAGGCTCCGCACATACTCGATCGCCTTGTCGATGACGTCCTTGTCGACCTCGATCCCGGCGTTGCGAGCAGAGCGCAGCGCCATGATCTGGCAGATGGTGACGCTCAGATCCGCGTCGTGCGGCACGGGGTTGTAACGCCACCCGCCCTCGGCGTTCTGCGTCCTTTCGATCAGGCGGATCGCCTTGACCAGCACCTCGTGTGTGCGCTCGGCGAGGACAGTATCGCCCCCGCCCTGGGTCATGCCGTAGGCCTCGCCCACGAACAGCGTCGCGAACCCGTGCCCGTACATCGGTCCGTGGCTGGATTCCGCGGCGAGCAGGCCGTTCTCATCGCTGGAATCGAGCACGAACTTCAGGCCGCGCTTGAGCTCGTCGCTGAAGCGCCCGCGACCGGGGACGCTGCCCTCTGCCATGAGCGCCAGGCAGGCGAGGCTGGTAACCGCGACGTTTCGCGAGTATCGCCCGGTGCCGACCGAGCCGTCGGGCTGGAACTCCCCGGCGAGGAACTGGAGGCCCCGCTCGACGGCGCGGGCGCTGGCGTCGGTGATCTCGCCAGCCATGGCGTTGTTCTCTGCGCCGATCGGCTGGGCAAGGAGCTCCTGGGCGCTCGCAATCGCGGCGAGCACGCCCGACGAGATGATCGCGAGACGGATCACCTGCCGTCCTCCTCGGCGAGGCGCTTGTAGAAATCCTCGGTGAGCGAGCGGTAGAGCGAGCTGAACGGATCGCTCGTCCCTTGCTGGAGCGCATCGCGCACATGCGCGCGAAGCGAGCCCCAGCTCGCGCTGTTGCCGGCGCCCTGGGGCAGGAGCTGGCCGGACTGCTCGGGCGGGGCGTCCTCTGGGTCCTGCGAGTCGGACTGCTGCTGGGACTGGTTCTGCTGCTGGCGTTGGTCGGGCTGCTGCTGCGGCTGCTCGCTGGAGCTCGATGAACTCTGGCTCTGCTGCGCCGATTCGAGAACCTGATCGAGCTTGCGGAGGATCTCCTCCTGGAGACGCTGGGTCGTGATGCCGGTGTCGCGCCCGGCGTCGATCCGCTGGGCGGTCTCACCCATCAGCGTCACCGCCTGCACGAACGCCTCGTTGATCTGCTTGCCCTCGAGGCGGCGTTGGAGTTCATTCTCCGTTGGGTCGCCGAGCGGCAGGTCTCGGTCTTCCTCGCGCGATTCGTCACCATCTTCGAGACCAAGCAACTCGTCGAGCGTCGGTGGCGCGGCCTGCTCCTTGGCTGGAGGATTGGCGGGGTCGCGCTCCGGAGGCGGCACGTCCTGCGCCGCGACACACATGGCGAACACGCTTCCGATAATGATCGCAACAGCGCGAGTCATGGGCGTTCCTTTTCCATATTCGGCAAACCGCCCTGCTGGTTCTGGAAGAGCTTTTCGATGAGCTCCTCGCCGCGGGTCTGGAGGTCGGTCTGGAGCTCGCTGAGCATCTCCAGCTCCGTCGCGTCGGGCTCGGGTGATTCATCCAGCTCGCGCGTCCACGCCAGCGCCTCGGCCTGCATCGCTCGAAGCAGCTTCAACTCCGCGGCTGGCGGCAGCAGCGGCTCCTCCTGCCCGCTTTGGCCGCCGGATTGCCCGCCCGACTGGCTCCCGCCGGAGTCGCGGAATGGATCGTCCTGGGACTCGGCGTCTCGAATGGCCTCGATCACCGATTGCAGGATCCGCACGGCAGAGTCCTGGCGGCGGACCGTCGAGCCGGTCGGCGCGCCGCCCTGCAGATCGCCCGCGGCGGACTCCAGCAGCGCGTCGAGGCGCTCGTGCGCATAGTCGAACATCGCCGTATCGGCGAGCTCCTGGTTATTGTCGCGGATCTCCTGGAGCGTGACGCGCAGGCTGTCCTGCTGCTGGCCGAGTGTGCGGGCGGTCTGGCGCTCGCGCCGCGACAGTCGCTGATCGGCGAGCGGCTCGGTCTCGGCACGCAGCGCGACCTGCTGCTCCAGCACCTCGCGGTACGCGGCGCGCAGCTCGGCGAGCTTGCGAGCCTGATCGCGGGCCGCGGCCTCTTCCTGCAAGCGTTCCGCCTCGGCCTTGGCCTCCTTCAGTCGCGCGAGGCTCACCTGCTCGGCGTCGCGCGCGCCGGGCTCATCGACCGGCTCAGCGCGCAAGCTCACGATCGCGACTTCCTGCGCGCTGATCGCCAGGTCGAGCAGCGCCGCGACCGACTCCAGATCGGCCCCCTGCGATCGCACCTGGTCATGCACGCCCAGCGCGTTGGTGTATAGGCGGACCATGCCGTCGTCGAGTTCGTCGAAATAATCGTGCGCAACCGCCTGGTCGAGCGCCGCCAGCTCGCGCTCCTGCTGCTTGATCAGACCCTCCAGCGACTCGATCACGCTGGCGAGCATGCGCTGCAACGCCGCGTCGCGGTTGCGGCTCGCTGAATCCAGGTCCTCGATCATCTCCTCCAGCGCGTCGATCGCCGACTGCTGATTCTGTCCGGCGCTGCCGGTCTGGTTCTGCTGCACCTGCTCGGCGGCGTCACGCATCGACTCCTGGGCCTGCGAGCGCCTGCCCCGATCGGCCGCCTGCTGCATCGCCGCGGACTGCGACGGGTCTATCTCCGAGAGCTGACGCGAACGCTCGTTGAGATCATCGAGCGTCTGCTCGAGTTCTTCCGCTGCCTCGCGCTGGCGCTGGGCGATCCGATCCAGCTCGCTGAGCTCCTGCGGCGAGAGTTCGCTTGCCGAACGCCCCGCGGTGCTCCTGCCGATGGCTTCGGTCTGCTCGGCGAGGCGGCGCTGCTCGCTGAGCAGGCGCTCGACGCCGCGGCGCACGAGCCACTCGTCCTGGCCCCGGCTCAGCATCTCGGCGAGGCGGCCGAGCTCGTCGCGGACCTCGCGCTGGGCGTTCTCGATCTCGCGTTCGAGTTCGGGGTTGTCGCCGGGTTCTGCGCCCTGCTCGACGCTCTGCTCGATCACGCGGGCGGCTTCGCTGGCCGCCTGAGCCGCGGCGTCGAGCGCGCCAGCCGCGTCCTGCACCAGCCCGTCGAGCGCAGGATCGTCGAGCCTGTTGCGCTGCATGCGCTGGGCGATGCGTTCGGCGGCCTCGCGCTGGGCCTGGACCTGCTCGCCGATCGACGCCTGCTGATCGCGTGCGCCCTCGCTCGTGCCGAGGCGGTTGATCTGGCGCTCGACGCGGGCCTGCGCTTCATCCAGCAGACGCGCGGCCTCGCGGATCGCGTCGAGATCTCGCCGCAGGCGATCGACGAGCTGATCCTCGCCAATGATCATCAGTCGCCGGACCTTGGAGCGGGCCGGGTCGTGCGTCATGTCGTCGTGCGCGTAGATGTCGCTGGCAACGGCGGTGATCCAGAGCTCGTCGCCGGAACTAAGCGGCAGCGTGGCAAGGTCCAGCTCTACGGCGACGCTCGCCCGCGCACGGGAAGAAACGGGTTCTTCGCTCAGCGTGCGGACCGCGATGATCGAGGTCGTTGTTTCCGGCTCGGGCGGCGCGCCCTCCGAACCGCCGGGCCTGCGAGCGATCTGGTGCTCCAGCGAGACCTCTCGCAGGGCCACGTCATCGCTCGCCTCGCCGACCAGATCCAACACGGCGCTGGCCAGCACGCCCTCGTCGTGGGCCGGGGCCGTCACGCTCGCGGCGGGCGTGTCGTCCTGCACAACGTCGAGGCTGAACGCGCTGGCAAGGGCGTTGACCAGCCCGTGCTGGTCGCGCAGGGCGACGGCGATGCGCGACGAGTCGGTGATCGAGCCGGTGACGAGAAGGGAGTCTCCCGCGAGTTCGACGGTTGCGCCCGCGGACTTGGCGAGCAGCTCGCCCAGCCACGCCGGGGCGTCGGCGCCGGGCGACAGCGCGACCACGGGCTTATTGAGCTGCACGCTCAGCTCGTAGCGGGAACCGGCGAGGATCGGACCTGCGATCGCGCGTCCATCCACGCCCGTGCCGAGATCGTGCGTGCCGGAAAAGAACTGGTCGCTCGCCGCGACGATCTCGCGGGCGTACGTCGGCGGCGTGATGTCGATGTTCGCCGAGGCGACCTCCGGCGTCGGGGCGAGGCGGATGGTCCTCGGCTCGGTCTCATCGTCCAGCGAGACGAACCAGTACTCGAGGCTCAGCTCGCCCTCGGCTTGCTCGGGCGTCTCGACGCGGCGCTGGTAGAGTTCGCCCGCGCTCGCCGGCTGCGATGCGGATCTGGCGTCCGCGCGCGCGGTCATCGGCAGGCGCATCGCCTCGCCGGCGACGCCATCCTCGACAAACCGCACCATCGCGACGACGCGCGACTGTCCCGCCGCCGCTGGTGTCTTTGTCACGTTCGCCGCGAGATCAAGGCTGACGCCCAACGGGTGGACCTCGCCAGTCGTGGTCGCGTCGGCGATCTGCGTGCGTTTGGGCCAGGTGACATCCGACCACGGCGCGAGCACACGCTCAGCGCCTATCCTCGCCAGCGCCGGCGACAGCGCGATCCCGCCCAGCGCGATCGCAAGCGCCGCCACAAACCCCACGCCAAAGCGAGCCGAGCGCCCCGGTTCGAGCACATGCCACGGCCCGATCTCCGCGAGCTTCGCGCCCGCGACCTCGATCGCCTCGCGCGAGCGCGAGTCGTTCCTGTCCAGATCGAGTGCCGAGGCGAGCCAGCCGGCGGGGCGATCTTCCTGGGTCGATTCCACGCGCAGGGCCAGGTCGCTCAGTCGCGGTCGGAATCGCAGCGCGGGCAGGACGAGCAGGCGGACGCCAAGGACCAGCGCGACCACGCCGCCCATCCACGCGATCCACCGCAGGGTCGCGGGCAGTCGCAGGAAGTAATCGAGCAGCGCGACGCCGACGATCGAGCCCAAGGCGACCGCCACGATCACCGCCAGGGCCCGCCCCAGCAGCAGCGACCTCGCGCGCGAGCGCAGGTGGCGCAGCGCCGCCTCCAGGCGATCGATCGGGACTCCCCTGGTTGTCATCCTGCTCACGCGGTGCTCCTCCAAATGTAAAGGAGTTTGGCGGCTTCGGCCCTACTCAATCAACGCTTGTTCTCAGGATTCTGTTCGGCGTAAGCCCCGCCCCGGATTGAGGATTCTCGAACACGACCCGAATACGGGCCCCTAGGCCGCTTCAGAGAGGGCCCAGACCAGGCAATGTCCGCGGGCGAACCCCCTTCTCTCCTGCCACCCGTTCAACGTGCCAGTCCGCCGCTGGTTGCGTCACAGGCGGGTCACATCGCCCATCCGGGCACGAATCACGCAAGCGACAGGAGCTTGCGTCCCACCCACTCAAACGTCAACAGGCCCAGCAGCATCACGAGCACGATCCAGCGATCCCACAGCGGCTCCACCGTCGGCGGGGCCTCGGTCCGCAGATCTCGCACCGGGATCAACTCCGGCAGATCCGAAAGTTCCGTCGCCTCCAGCGCCACCGGCGGGTCCGTCTCGCTGCTCAGCCCAGGGTTCACGCTCCGCTCGCGGATGGATCCAAGCAACTCGTGATCGGCCTCCGGGCGACGCATCTCCGCGTCCTCGCGGAACACGGTCAGCGATCGGCGGATGCCCAGCCCCGTAAGCCACGCGTCGGCGGGCTCGATCGTGAGCTCGCCGGGGTTCGGGAATGACCATGTTCCGTCGAAGGTCGTCAGACCCGCCCCGCCGGCGCTGGAGACGCGCAGCTCGATCATCACGCCCGGATCGTCCGGATTGCGCGCATCGCGCGCCCGCAGGCGCACTCGCTCGCCCGCGGCGTCGGCCAGCCGCTGGTCCAGCACGCGCACCGTGAATCGCACGGGCTGGTCCACAAGCGCCTGCGAGGGCGTGACATCCAGCACCGCCGGCTGGCCGGAGCGTGCCAGGCTATCGCGCCCCGGCAGGCGCACCAGCGGGATCCAGAACTGCTCCTGCAACGCCTCGCCTCGCCCGAACCGCCAGCGCCATGTGTCGTCGGTGCCAACGTAGACGACGCGCCCCGCGCCGTAGCGCATCGTGACGACCAGCGGCGTCGCGTCCGCCGGCGGCTCATCCAACCCCCCCATGCCATCGCGCTCGATCGCGCGGCGGACGCTCTGCTCGGGCGCCGCCAGCGCCAGCACCTCCGCTGTCGGTTTCAGGCTCCCCGGCTCGATCCGCTGGGCGAACCACAGGCGCGACCAGCCGGTGCGCGGGTCGCTCAATCGTGTTGAAAACTCGCCCTCGCCCAGGCGCAAGACGCCCAGACGCTCGCTCGCCTCGCCCGCGAAGACCGTCACCGGCTCGACATACTCCGCGAGTTCGTCGCTGTCGCCCAGCGTGAACGGCAGCAGGTCTTCCAGGGGCGTGCCGCGCCAGCGCCCGGGCGTTGGTCCGCTCCCGCCGATCCAGATCAGCCCCGCTCCGCGCGTCGCGACCAGATCGCGGAGCTGCTCGAGCTGGGTCGGGCTGAAGACCTCCGGGCGCAGGTCGCCCAGGACGATCACGTCGAAGCTCGCCCACTCCTCCGGCGAGGTCGGCACGCTCAGCAGCGCCTCGTCGCCCTCCTGAATAAACCGGCGATTCGTCGCCAGCAGCAGCGAGCTGGAGTTGAGCGACCCCTCGCGCAGCAGCAGGTTCTTCAGGTACCGATACTCCCAGCGCGGATAGCCGTCGAAATACGCGATCCGCAGCGGGCGATCGACGAGCGAAAGCTCAATCTGCTGGGTGTTGTTGGCCTCGACCAGGTCCGCGCCGTCGGCGACGATCCGCACGCTCCAGCTCGCCTGCCTCGCCTCCTCGGGCTTGGTCGAGAGCGTCACGTCCTGGGCCGCCTCGTCGCCCAGTTCCTGCTCGTCGAGCACGATCCCCGTGCGATCATCGACGAGCTGGAGGCGCGCCGGCGGCGCTTCGCCCGTGCCCCGTCGCTCCACCCGCACGCGCACCGGCACGGGGTCGTTCACATACGCCTCATCGGGCGCATCCACGCGCGTGAGCGCCAGATCCGCCATCGGCGTCGCCGAGCCCAGCGCGATCGTGACCACGCGGATGCGCTCGCGCTGGATCCTGCGGATCGCCTCGGGCGAGATGTCGTCGATCGAGCGCCCGTCGCTGGCGATGACGATCGCCGAGACGATCCGCCCGCTCGTCCGGCGGAGCGACTGGTCGAGCGACTCGCCCAGCGCCGTGCGCCGCTGCGCGGCTTCATCGAGCGCGATCGTGCCGTCGGATTGCTTGGACAGATCGAACGCCCCTGCGCCGAATCCCATCCAGAGCACGTTGCGGCCCGCGTCCATCTCGCGCAGCGCGGGCCAGGCGTCTGCGATCGCGGACCGGAGCTGCGCATCGCGCGACCGGCGGGCGCCCCGCGGCCCATCGCCATCCGGCGCATCCGGCACCGCGAGCGACGCGCTGCGATCCAGCAGCACGATCGTCCAATCCCGCTCGACGCGCTCGTGCGGCTCGATCAGCCTCGGCCCTATCGCCAGGATCGCAAGCAGCAGCAGCAGCAGGCCGCGAGTCACGCCGAGCAGCGCCCGCGCCCGCACGCCCCCGACAAGCCGCCGATAGCTCCAGACACTCACGCCAACAACACCCACAATCAGCAGCGCCCACGCCCACGGCGGGATCGGCTTGGCGAATCCCAGATGCACGCCGCGGTCGTCGAAGCCAAGCTCGCCCGTGCCGAACAGCCCGTTGAGGATCTCGTTCATGGCGAGCCCCCCGCGTCGGCGTGGCTGGTGAAGCGGGCCATCATCGTCTCGACGACGCCGAGAATCAGAGCCGCGAGGAACAGCCCGAGGCTGAGGTTGGAGCCCGCGTCGCTGGCCAGCTCAGAGCCGGCGTGCATCGCGATGCCGTCGTCCAGCCATGTGACCTCGCTGGCCCGCCGGGCGAGCCAGTCGCGGGCGCGATCGGGCGAGACGACGGTGGTGTCGCCGGCGTCTGCGTCGGGGTTGACGATCGCCAGGCGCTCCGCCGCGCCTTGGGCCTCGCGCACGCGCCACACGCCTGCGCGACCTGTCGTCACCTCGCGCTCGCCCGCGATCGCGATCGGCGGCGCATCGGGCGTCAGCGGCTCCAGCGCCACGGCCCGCGCATCGAGCGACATCGGCCGACCCGCGACCGTGGTCGCGACCATCGACGCCTCGCCCACGCCCTGGCGCACGATCTCCTGCATCAGCGGCACCATCAGCGGCTTGGTCGGCAGCGTCGTCCACGCCGGGTCGATCGCGCTGAGTAAAAGCACGACGAGTCCGCCAGCCCGGCGTCCTTCGCCCGCGCCTCGCCCGCCGACAAGGAACGGATCGCCCGCCTCGGTGCGGACGACGATCTCGCCGTCGTCGATATCGCGGATGTTGAGCAGGCGCTGCACGCCCACGGGCCTCGCCAGCGATTCGAACTCGCCCAGCAGCACGCCGATGAGGTTCGACGAAAGTGCCTCGGGATCGGGGTTCGCAAGCGTCACGGGCGACTCGAACTCGCGTGCCTCCAGATCGAGCGCCCAGGGCAGATCCAGCGTCTCGACCATGCTCGCAAGCCCGTTCTGCGCCTCGCTGTTCGCATCGGGCGCGACGAACAGCAGCCCGCCCTGCTCGACGAAGCCGCGCAGTTGCCGCCACGCCGACTCGCTCAGGCGATCGGGGATCGTCACCATCACCGCGTCGTAGCGAGAAAGGCGGGCCGCGTCGATCGAGCCCGGCAGCAACGCCTCGGCGTCGATCTGCCGCCCGGCGCGATTCGATCCAGACGGCTCCAGCGCCACGCCCACCCAGTCGGGCGCTTCGAAGCGGCGCAGCGACACGCTAGCGAGAGAGCGATCCGAGACCACGCCCACGCGGAGCTCGCGCCGGACCTCCAGCCCCCGCCGGCGGACGTTGTCGCCCGCGATGGCGTCGCGCTCGCGGATATGCGTAACCAACGCCGCGTGCCCCGGCGTCGCGTCGTTGAGCGTGAACGGAATGACCACGCTCGTCTCGCTCTGACCCGCCTCGAACACGGCGATGCCCGAGCCGAGGCTCACGCGCCCCCCGTTGCGTTCCAGCGAGATCGCGACGTCGACCGCCCGGCGCGCCAGCGCGATCGAGCCCGTGCGGCGCAGCGCGACCGCGACCTGACCGCTGCCGGCGAGCCCCGCGTCGCCCGCGCCGCCTGCGATCAGGACCGAACGCCTCGGTCGCACCTCGCGGATCGTGAAGTTCTCCAACGGCTCGCTCGCCGGCGTGGAGGCGACGGTGACGCGGGAGTCTGCTGGAGCGATCGTGGTGGGAGCGCTGGAGCCGGGTTCTTGTCTGAGCGATCCCTCGCGCCAGTCGCTGAGCAGCGCGACGGTCGCCGCGCTATCTTCCTCGGCTAGCAACGCCTCGTCGATCGCCCGCACCGCGCCGGCCATATCGCCGCCGGCGTCGCTGGCCTCGATCGCCGCGAGAGCGCTGCGCACCCGCGACAGATCACTCGTCGCCGGGACGATCATCGCCTCGGCGGGCGCGCCCAGCAGCACCAGTCCCGCGCGATCGCCCCGCAAACCACTGAGCTCGTCCAGAAGCTCCCCGGCTCGCTCCTTGTGGCGATCCAGCGCCGTCCGTCCGTTGTCGTCAGCCGCGCTCGCCGTGAGTCCGCTGTCGATCGCGATGTAGAGCGTGCGCGCCCCGATCTCCGATTCTCCCCCACCCAGGAACATCCGCCCGATCGCCAAGGCAAGCAGCGCGATCAGCGCGCAGCGGACCAAGAGCAGCAGCCACTGCTCGAACATGAGCCTGCGGCGCTGGCGCTTGTACGCCTCGATCAGGAAGCGCATCGCCCCCCACATCACCGGCTTGCGCCTTCGGCGCATGAAGAAGTGGATGATGATCGGGATCGCGATCGCGGCGAGGCCGAGCGTTGCGAGCAGCGGGTTCAGGAATGTCATGGCAGCGCCTCCTTCGGAGGCGGGGTCTGGGGTCTGGGCCCTGGGGTCTGGTTCGGAGTGGACTGTTCACGCTGCAAGCTCTGGTTCAGTCGCGTGAGCATCCGACCCGTCTCTTGCAGGATCGTCCAGCACTCACTCGCGGTGTCTCGATGACACACCCCCACACGGACCGCGATCGTGAGGAGCGTCTCAACCTCCATGAGCGATCCGCTGGCGATCGAGAGATGGCGGAGACAATCGCCGCGATGGCTCCTGCCGTAGCCCTCGGCGATGTTCGCGGGGATCGAGACAGACGCACGCTGGATCTGAGAAATCAGGCCGAATCGTTCGGCGTCGGGCCAAGACTTCGTGAGCGCATAGATGCACTCCACGAGTTCCATAGAGCGCCGCCACACCCGAAGCTGGCGATACCCCGGACCTTCCACAGGCGGCGACTCGGTGTCTCTCTCTGTCATGACGCCGCCATCAGCGCAGATGCAACGGACGTGCGCCGGCACCTTCTCGGCATGGCGCCGGAGTCGTCGCGGATCTGCCCGCAGATGCGATTTGTACCACCCCAGCCCCCAGACCCTAGACCCCAGACCCTATCCATACTTGCTCCTCTTGATCCTCGCATTCCTCCTCGCCAGATACGCCGCCAGCGGCGACCCAAGCCATCCGCCCGTATCCACCTTCTCGTAATCGAAGCCAAACCCGCGCACCGTTCGCTCGACCTTGCGCATGTGCCGATCGAGCGCTTCCAGATATCCCTTGCGCAGCGCCCTCGGGTCGATCCGCAGCCTCGCCTCGCCCTCGAAACCCTCGAACGGCGTCGGGTCCCGAAAATCGAACGACGTCTCGGCCCGGTCCAGCACCTGGAAGCAGATCAGATCGTGCCCCCGATGGCGCACCCGCGCCAGCGCCTTGCGCAACGCCGCCGGATCCTCGAAGAGGTCGCTCACCAGCGCGATCATGCACCGGTTGTTCAGCTTGGCCAAGAGCTGGTCCATGACCCGCGCGATGTCGGTGGGGGCCTGCACCGGGTGCGTGCTCAGCGCGTCAATGATCTGACGCCACTGACGCTGCTGGCTCGATCGCGCGACGATCCGCTTGATCTCGTCGGCGAAGACGACCACGCCCGTCCGGTCGCCGTGGCGCAGCGTGATGTAGCTCAGCGCCGCCGCCAGCGCCGTCGCGTGGTCGAACTTCGTCCAAGCGGTCTCACCTCTGGGTCCGACCTTGGCACCCGTCCCCGAGGCGTCGCCGAAATCCCGCGAGCCGTAGTTCATCGACCCCGAGGCGTCAACCAGGACCATCAGGTCCAGATTCGTCTCCTGCTGGTATTGCTTGAGGTGCAACTTGTCGGTCTTGCCATAGACCTTCCAGTCCAGGTGCCGCAGATCGTCCCCCGCGGCGTACGGGCGGTGCTGGGCGAACTCGACGCTGAACCCGGTCCGGGGAGACCGGTGCGCCCCGGTCATCACGCCCTCGACGATGTGGCGAGCCCGCAGCTCCATCGTGCCCAGGCGGGCAAGCGTCTGGGGATGCAGGTACAGCGTGTGGTCGAAGTGCGCTTCGGTGCTCGGCGATCCGCTGCTCGGTGATACAGGGGCGTCAGCCATCGGCTGATGGTATCGGCTCGCCGGATGGGGGTTCGCCCGAATCGTTGCGATCACCCGTCAGTGACGCCCGCCAGTCCCGATCCAGCGCGTCAAAGCCCATGCCGAACACCTCGCGCGTCGCGTCGTCAAGGGGTTTCCCCCGCGCAAACGCTCGCAACCACGCGTTGCGGGCCGAGCGCCCAAACCGCTCGGAGACGTACCCCATGATGTGATGGCCCTGGAGATACGCCATGCGCATCACGGCGGGCTCGACTCCGTGGAAATCCGCCATCCGCTCCCACTCGACGATGCCGCCGTCGCGCGCGATCTGCCTCATGCGGCGATCCGTCGCCCGCCACGACATTCCATAGCCCTCCGCGGCGAGCTCCGCGATCCCCTCCAGCACCCACCACGGCGCTTCGACGATTCTGTCACCCAGCAGAAAACTCGCGACGTGCCCGTACTCATGGGCCAGCAGCGCACGGATCTGTCGCCCGCCCGCCCGGGGCGAGGTCAGCATCTTGATGCTCTCGCCCGGTTCGTTCCAGCCGCTCAGTGACTCGACATAGCTCGGGTAGATCGCGAACTGCAGCTCTCGCATCGAGCGATAGAGCTTCACCTCCTGCACCCGTTGCGGATCGATCGGCAGCTCGAAGCCCTCGTGAACGTGCTCGATGATCTCGGGCAGATCCTCAAGCACCCGCCGGGCCGTGTCTTCCAGGCCGTCGGCGTAATGCACGCGGATGCCATCGGTCTCCAGCGTCTCCCACGCGCGCCCCGCATACAGCCATCGCCCGTCGCGCTCGACGAACTTGGTCAGATATGACACCTTGCGGTCCGAGCCGCCGGCCATCCGCCATCTGGCCGTCAACGTCGCGTTCGCCAACCGCACGGCGTGCCCATCCATCGCACCACATGCCACCGGAGTCTCCTGGATGTCGCTCGCAATCAACTCGAACGCCTCCGGCACATGGCGCGTTAAATCCTTGGCCCACGCACGCTGCTCGGTCGCAAACACCTCGTCGCCGGTCCAGATGTGCTCCAGATATGCCGCATCGTCGCCGCGCGCCACCGCCTCGCTCATCGCGCCGAGCACCTCGCCGATCGCTGTCGTTGCCTCGCGGGCCTGCCGCTCGACCTCGCCAAGCATCTCCGCCCGGTATTCCTTGTCACGACCGCCGTCCTGCGACCAGGCGGTGCACGACAGAAGGGACACGACGATCAGGCCTGACGCGCGGCGCAGTCTCATGCCGCCACTGTACCCGTTTGAGAACGGGCGGCTGCGGAGCAGCAAGTCGAACTTGGCGAGGGGCGCTAGCCCCTCGAAATCGTCTCCCAGCCGCGCAGCTCCAGCGGAGCGCTCGAACGCCCCGCTGGGGCTCTGCCGCAAATCACACGGCTACGAGGGGCTCTAGGCTTTGTTTGACGGCTCCAGAAGTCTCAGGCAGCGTTGGATCATGGCGAGCTTCACGATGGCCAGGTAGTGGGTGGCGAGCTTCTCGTATCGAGTGGCCAGACGCCGGCATTCCTTGAGCCAGCCGATGCATCGTTC
>JAJDDM010000167.1 GCA_029260315.1 Phycisphaerales bacterium
ACGGCGCGGAGCCGTCGGGGCTCCCAGCGGACTTCCGCTTTCGGCACACTCTGGGCACAGTTGCCTGCGCCGGCTGAAACTGACCACCCAATCCGATTGAATCTGACCGGTGATTCCGACGGAAACTGACCGCTGAATCCGATCTGAAAGCGGCCACTTTTGGGTGGCGATCGGAATGGGTGGTCAGATTGAATCGGAATGAGCGGTCGGATTGGATCGGAATCGATCCTTGAGACGAGCTCGACGCTGGCGTGATCCTCTTAACTGGGGTATCCCTGCCTTCTTTCAAGGAGGGAGCGGATGCCCAGAGTGAGGACATCGATGCGCCAGATACGCGAGGTACTGAGACTGAAGTGGGAGCTCGGCCTGTCGCACCGGCAGGTCAGCCGGTCGGTACGGATCAGCCACGGGACGGTGTGCGACTACCTCGAGCGCGCCCGACGTGGTGGCCTGAGCTGGGAGAAGGTGAAGGCCCTGGGCGACGCCGAGCTTGAAGAGCGGCTGTTTCCCCCACCCCCGTCGCGGAAAGGAGCGGGAGAGAGAGCCTTGCCCGATTGGGCCAAGGTGCACCGGGAGCTGACGAAGAAGGCCGTGACCCTGTCGCTGCTGTGGCAGGAGTACCGTGAGTGCCATCCCGACGGGTACGGCCGCAGCCGGTTTTGCGAGCTGTACCGGATCTGGGAAGGACGGCTGGACGTCTGTTTACGCCAGGACTACAAAGCCGGCGAGAGACTCTTCGTCGATTACGCCGGCCAGACGGTGGAGATCGTCGATCCCACGAGCGGCGAGGTGCGCGAAGCGGAGATCTTCGTCGCGGTGCTCGGCGCCTCAAACTATACCTACGCCGAGGCGACGTGGAGCCAGGATCTGGAGGACTGGATCGGCTCGCACGTGCGGACCTTCGAGGCAATCGATGGAGTGAGCGAGATGGTCACGCCGGATAATCTCAAGAGCGGCATCACCAGTCCGTGCCGCTACGAGCCGGACGTCAATCGGACCTACGCCGAGCTGGCCGATCACTACGGGGTGGCCGTGGTGCCGGCGCGGGTGAAGAAGCCTCGCGACAAGGCGAAGGTCGAAAACGGCGTCTTGCAGGCGGAGCGCTGGATCCTGGCGCGACTCAGGAACCAGCGATTCTTCAGCCTGCGCGAGCTCAACGCGTCGATCGCGAAGCTGCTCGTCGAGCTCAACGAGCGGCCGCTGAAGGTACTCGGCGTCTCACGCCGGGAGCTCTTCGAGCAGGTGGACCGACCGGCGCTTCGTGCCTTGCCCGAGCATCCCTACGAGCTGTCCGAGTGGAAGAAGGTGCGGGTCGCCCCGGACTACCACGTGGAATTCGAGGGCCACTACTACAGCGTGCCGTACCAGCTGATCAAGAAACAGCTCGACCTGCGGGCGACGGCGAGGACCGTGGAGGTGCTCGAACGGGGCAAGCGGGTGGCGGCTCATCGTCGCAATCCGTCTCGGGGCCGTCACACGACGATCACCGAGCACATGCCCAAGGCACACCAGGCCTATCTGGAGTGGACGCCGCCGCGGCTCATCCGGTGGGCCGGCAAGACGGGCCCCTCGACGGCCGAGCTGGTGGAGACGATCATGCTCAGCCGCTCGCATCCGCAGCAGGGTTTCCGTGCCTGCCTGGGTCTCATGCGCCTGGGTGAGACCTACGGCGCCGAGCGCCTCGAGGCGGCATGCCGGCGGGCGCTGGCGATTGGGGGACTGTCGTACAAGAGCGTGAAGTCGATTCTGAAGAGCGGTCTCGACAGTGAGCCGCTGCTCGAGCCGGCCGAAACGGCGCCGATCGAGCACGACAATGTGCGCGGCGCCGGCTACTACCGTGCCGAGAGCAGCGAGGAGATGCCGCCATGCTGAGACACGCGACACTCGATCAGCTCGCCGAGCTCAAGCTCCACGGCATGGCCAAGGCCTTCGAAGAGCAGCTGTCGATGACCGATGTCTCCGAGCTGTCTTTCGAAGAGCGCCTCGGGCTCCTGGTCGAGCGCGAGGCGACCGAACGGGCCAGTCGGAGGCTCACGGCGCGGCTGCGCAGAGCCAAGCTGCGCGAGCAGGCCGCGATCGAGGACATCGACTGGCGGGTGAGGCGGGGTCTCGACAAAGGGCAGATCCTCCGGCTCGCCTCGTGCCAGTGGATCGCCGAGCATCTCAACGTGCTGATCACCGGCAAGGCCGGCGTCGGCAAGACCTTCCTCGCCTGCGCTTTCGGGCACAAGGCCTGCCGGGAGGGCTACACGGCCTTGTACCTGCGAGTACCCAGGCTGTTTCGGGCTCTCGCCATCGCCCGCGGTGATGGCAGCTACGAGAAGCTGCTCAAGCGATACGCTCGCACGGACCTGCTTGTCCTCGATGACTGGGGTCTCGCTCCGCTCGGACCGACCGACCGTCGCGACTTGCTCGAGATCCTCGAGGATCGCTACGGGGCGCGCTCGACGATCGTGGCCTCGCAGCTGCCGGTCGAGAGCTGGTACGAGGTGATCGGCGACCCGACGCTTGCCGACGCCATCCTCGACCG
>JAJDDM010000168.1 GCA_029260315.1 Phycisphaerales bacterium
TGGACAAGAACTCGACCGTGAGCGGCATCGTGGTGTCGCTCGTGGATGGCGACCCGGTCACCGAGTTCATGGTGTCGATGATGCCGGCGGGGGGCATCTTCGACATGTCCGATCCGCTGGGGATCGAGGATCGGATCAAGACCGCCCAACGACCGCGCCGGGTCGAGCACGCCGACGGACGCTTCTCGCTGACCGACGTGCCGCCCGGCCGGTTCGCGCTGGAGGTCCGCGCCGAGGACTACGCCTGGACCACGATCGAGGGCATCGAGGTCAAGCGCGGCAAGGACACGACCGGCGTGATCGTCATGCTCGAGGAGACGGCGCGCGTGACCGGGCAGCTGGTGGACAAGCTGACCGGTGAGCCGATCGAGGGCGCCAAGGTCGTGCTCGGCGGCGGCAGCATGATCGACACCATCGCCGAGTCGGTGCTCGGGCAGGGCAACTCCGTCGTCACCGACGACGAGGGCAAGTTCGAGCTGACCGGCCTGGGCGAGGGCAAGACCGGCCTCACGATCACGCACACGTCGTATCGCAAGCTGGCCGTGCCGCCCGAGTACAGCGTCCCCGGCGAGGTGATCGACCTGGGCCGCCTGGAGATGGGGCGCGGCGCGGCGATCCACGGGCACGTCTACGACGAGCAGTCGCGCTCCGTGCCGGGCGTGCTGGTGATGGCGTCGGACACGATGGGCACGACGATCAAGCGCGCCACCACCGACAGCCTCGGCGCCTACCGCATCGAGGGCCTGCCGCCCGGCATGTTCAACGTCATGCGCCTCGACTTCGAGTTCCGGCTGGACTCGAGCAACCCCATGGACGTCGTCAAGGACATGGTCTTCAGGGTGATCCAGGTCGAGGAGGACGCCGAGCACGAGCTCGACCTCGCGGTGGACAGCAAGGAGGGCACGACGCTGCAGGGCTTCGTGCGCGCCACCGAAGGGCCGGCCCCGGGATCGCTGATCAGCCTCGTGCGCGACGGCGAGATGTTCGTCCCGACCAACTTCACCTCCACCGACGAGCGCGGCTTCTACGAGCTCGACGGCATCGAGCCCGGGAACTACACGCTGTTCGTGATCCCGATGGACAACGCCATGGCCTCGGGCAACTCGTCGGGCACGCCGAGCTCGTCGGTGAGCTTCGAGGTCACCGTCGGCGTCGGTCCGGTGGAGCGCAAGGACGTGGACCTGCCCGGCGCCCGGGTCGACGGCGTGGTGGCCAGCCGGCTCCGGCGGCTGCCCCTCTCCGGCGTGCGCGTCGTGCTCGAGCGGGTCGACCAGGGTCGCACCGACAGCGCCTACCTCGACGCCATCGGCGGACGGGTGGGCGAGACCTACACGGACGCGGCGGGGAAGTTCGCCTTCAACTACCTGCCGGACGGGGTCTACGACGTCGTCGCCGGCGGGCAGAACCTGATGCGCATGGGCAACGCGGACGTGGCGCTGACGCGGGTGGGCGGCATCGAGGTCGACCAGACCGGGCTGAGCTTCCCGGTCCGGGTCGAGATGGAGGACGCCGGCTCGCTGGAGGGCTCGGTCGCGTCGCAGTCCGGGACACCGCTGGACAACGTGGCCGTCTGGGCCCGCGACGACAAGGGCCGATGGGCCTCGGTCCTGTCCGAGATCGCCACCGACGGGGCCGGGCAGTTCCACATCCCGTCCCTCGGGGCCGGCCGCTGGTCCCTGGCCTTCGCCCGCAACGGCTACGGCCTGACCCTGGTCGAGGGCCTCACCGTGCGCGTCGGCGAGGTCACCGAGCACGACGTGGTCATGCCGCCGGGGATCGCCGTGCTCGTGGACCCGGGCTCCTTCGACCTCAAGGGCGCGGATGTGCGCGTCTCGGGGTCGTCCGGGCCGCTGCCCACCGAACTCGTCTCGCTGACCAACATCTCGGCGATGTACGCCGGCTCGGGCGCGCGCCAGGTCGGCAGCCTCCCGGCCGGGTCCTACACCGTGCTCGTGGAACAGGACGGCCAGACGGTCTTCAGCCAGTCCTTCACGCTGCAGGTGGGTGATCCGCCCATCACCCTGGGGCCGATCGAGCCCTGAGACCGCGGACCCTCCGACCCGCGGCCCCGGCCCCGCCATCCGTGATAGACTGGAATCGTCTTTGACGCGGGGCATCCTGGGTGCCGCCGCGCCCACCGAAGCGCCGCTTCACCGCGCATCCCTGGCTGCCATGTCGACCCTCCCGATCCGCCGCGTGTTCCTGTCCCTGCGCGCCCGCTACCACCTGTGGAGCGGACGGCGCGCGTACAGCGCGGGGCGCATGAAGTCGGCGGGACGGCACTTCCAGGAGGCGATCGCCTTCGGGCACGAGTCGTTCGACGCCTACCTGCTGCTCGGCAAGATCCACTACCGCCAGACCAACTACCCGCGCGCGGCGATCTTCTTCGAGCGCGCCCAGTCCGCCGACCCGGCCCGCTACCTGCTCGAGGGGTTTCCGGACGACTTCATCGCGTCGCTCCGCGACCGGCACCAGGCCAACGGACGCCCCGAGTACCGCATCGTGATCGAGGCGGTGGGCCACGGCCGCAAGGGACGCCGCAAGCGCTCCCCCAGCACGGCCAACACCGCCGGCTCCTCGGCCCTGGGTGACTTCGAGGACCAGGACGAGTACCTGCGCCACCGCGGCGCCCCGCCCATCCGCCCCGGCGACGGTGGCGACATCGACTGGGACGCCGAGGCGCGCAAGATCTTCGAGGACTGAGCTGCGGGGGCTGGCGCACGGGGCCCTTCATCGCCGAGAATGCCCCGCCTTTGCCCACTTGCGGGGATTCCCTCCCATGAGCGCAGCAGCCGAGCTGAAGCGCACTCCCCTGACCGACCTCCACGCGCAGGCCGGTGCCCGCCTCGTCGACTTCTCCGGCTACGCCATGCCGGTGCAGTACGAGGGCATCCTGCCCGAGGTGGAACGCGTCCGCACCCAGGCCGGTCTGTTCGACCTGTGCCACATGGGCCGCGCGCGCTTCACCGGTCCGCAGCGGGAAGAGGCCGCCCAGGCGCTCGTGCACGTCAACGTGTCGAAGCTGAAGCAGGGCGCCATCCGCTACAGCTTCTTCGCCCGCGAAGACGGCACGACCATGGACGACGTGCTGATCTACCGCGACATCGACGGCGAGGAGATCTTCTTCTGCATCAACGCCGGCAACCGCGAGCGGGACCTGGTCCACATGGCCGAGGTGGCGTCGCGCTTCGACTGCACGCTGCAGGACCAGTCCGAGGAGCTGGCGATGATCGCCATCCAGGGCCCGGCCTCGGTGCGGACCCTGGCCCCGCTCTGCAGCCCGATGCCCGACGGCGAGGGCCTCGCCGCGCTGAAGTACTACAACTTCTACCGCGGCACCGTGTGCGACGTGCCCGCCATGATCTCGCGCACCGGCTACACCGGCGAGGACGGCTTCGAGATCTACTTCCCCACCGACCAGGCGCCCGCGATCTGGAACGCGATGCTGGAGTCGGGCAAGGACCTGGGCGTCACCCCGATCGGCCTCGGCGCCCGCGACACCCTGCGCCTGGAGGCCGGCATGGCCCTCTACGGCCACGAGCTGGACGACACGACCAACCCGGTCGAGGCCGGCATCGTCACCAAGCCGATCAAGCACCCGCACGACTTCTGCGGACGCGCCGCCATCGAGGCCATGGTCGCGGCCGGCCCGCCGCGCCGGCTGGTGGGCTTCACCACCGAGTCCAAGCGCGTCCCGCGTCAGGGCTACGAGCTGTTCGCGGACGCCGAGAGCACCGGGTGCATCGGCACCGTCTGCAGTGGCTCCCCCTCGCCGACCTGCTCCACCACCGTCGGCACCGCCTACGTGACCACCGGCCACCACGAGACCGGCACCACCTTGTACCTGGATGTTCGCGGCAAGCGCACCCCGGTGGAGCTCGTGCCCCTGCCCTTCTACAAGCGGGCGCGCTGAGCGCAGATCGCGCGCCGACCCCCAACCCGAACCCGAACCCGAACCCGAACCCGAACCGCCCGCCCAGGCCCCACGGGCCGCACACCCCACCACCACGAGGACCATCAGGATGAGCAGCCCCGCCGACCTCAAGTTCACCTCGTCCCACGAGTGGGCCCGCATCGAGGGCGACGTCGCCACCATCGGCATCACGGCCCACGCCGCCGAGAGCCTGAGCGACCTGGTCTTCCTCGAGCTGCCCGAGGTCGGGGACAGCGTCACCGCCGGCGAGACCTTCGGCGAGATCGAATCGGTCAAGGCCGTCTCCGACCTCAAGAGCCCGATCAGCGGTGAGATCGCCGAAGTGAACGCCTCGCTGCCCGACAACCTGAGCAACGTGAACAACGATCCGTACGGCGAGGGCTGGATGCTCAAGATCAAGCTGACCGGGACGGGCGACCTGCTCGACGCGGCGGCCTACGACAAGCTCGTCGCCGACGCGAGCTGATCACCACCACGGCACGGGAACGCCCCGCGCCGACGACCGCCTGACGGAGAACGCTCCGGTGCATTACGTCCAGAACACCGACGCCGATCGGAAGGCCATGCTGGCCACCATCGGGGTCGACAGCATCGACGACCTCATGGCGCAGATCCCCGAGGGCTGCCGCTTCGAGGGCGAGCTCGACGTGGGGCCCGCCCTCACCGAGGACGAGCTGGTCCGCCACATGAAGGCGCTCGCGTCGCGCAACGTGTCGCCCGAGGACCGGCCCAGCTTCCTGGGCGCCGGGGCCTACCGGCACTTCTGCCCGGCGATGATCGACCACCTCATGTACCGGACCGAGTTCTGGACCGCGTACACGCCGTACCAGCCCGAGGCCAGCCAGGGCACGCTGCGCACGATCCTCGAGTGGCAGACGATGATGACGCGTCTGACCGGCACCGGTGTCTGCAACGCGTCGATGTACGACGGCGCCACGGCCGTGGTCGAGGCGGTCATGATGGCCCTGCGCATCCAGCGCAACACGGACACGGTGGTGGTCTCCAAGGGCCTGCACCCCGACGCGCGCGGTTGTCTGGCCACCTACCTGCGCAGCATCGACGTGACGCTGATCGAGGTCGACCTGGTGGACGGCCGCACCCCGGCCGACGCGATCCCTGCGGCCATGGGCGACAGCGCCGTCGCCGCCGTCGCGATCCAGAGCCCGAACGTCTACGGCGTGGTCGAGGACATCAAGTCCCTGGCCGACGCCGCCCACGACAAGGACGCCCTGTGCGTGGTCGCCGCCGACCCTGTCTCGATGAGCCTGCTCGAGGCTCCGGGCAAGCTCGGCGCCGACATGGTCTGCGGCGAGGCCACCGGCATGGGCAACCCGCCCTGGTTCGGCGGCCCGGGGGTCGGCTACCTCTGCGGCCGCATGGACCACGTGCGCCAGATGCCCGCGCGCATCGCCGGCGAGACCACCGACCACGACGGCAACCGCGCCGTGGTGCTCACCTTCCAGACCCGCGAGCAGCACATCCGCCGCACCAAGGCCACGAGCAACATCTGCACCAGCCAGCAGCTCATGGCCCTGCGCGCGACCATCTGGATGACGTTGCTGGGCAAGGAAGGTTTCGTCGAACTCGGCAAGGTCAACCTCTCCCGCGCCCACCACGCCGCGCAGCGCATCGCCGCGCTGGACGGCTACGAGCTGGCCTTCCCCGGCAGTCACTTCTTCAACGAGTTCACCATCCGCACGCCGATCCCGGCCTTGGAGGTGAACCGCCGGTTGCTCGAGGAGCACGGCATCATCGGTGGCTTCAACGGCGCGCGCATCGCCCAGTGCGCCGGCGCGTCGGTCGCGAAGACCGCCGGAGCCGGCAACTCGGCCGGCACCGTGAACGGCACCCCGCTCGCTGACGACCACCTGCTCATCGTGGCCGTCACCGACGTCAACACCCCGGCCGAGATCGACAAGCTCGTCGCCGCCCTGGAGACGATCCGATGACGACGACCGACTCCAAGACCACCGCGGACTCGCCCGGCAACGCGGGCTCCGGCAACGCGGCGGCCGGCAACGGAGGCTCCGGCAACGGGTCCGGCAACGAAGGCTCCGGCAACAGCTCGGGCAGCGTGACCCACATCGGGACCGGCGGCGCCCCCGGCACGACCAGGCATCCCGCCGGCACCGCGCCGAAGCTCACCGGCTTCGAGCCCTCGGTGACCGTGTTCGACATCACCGTGCCCGGCCGCCGCGGCGTGCGCCCGCCGCCGCTCGGCGTGGACGAAGTGCACGCGGCCGACGTGCTGCCCGACTTCGCGCGGCGCAGCGAACCGGCCGCGCTGCCCGAGGTGGGCGAGCTCGACACGCTGCGGCACTACACGCGGCTGAGCTCGCTCAACTTCTCGATCGCCAACTCCTTCTATCCGCTGGGCTCCTGCACCATGAAGTACAACCCGCTCGTCAACGAGCGGGTCTGCGCGCTGCCGGGCCACGCCGAGCTGCACCCGATGCAGCTCGACGCCCAGGTCCAGGGCATGCTCGAGGTGTGCCAGCGGGTGATCGGCATCCTCAAGGCGGTCAGCGGTCTCGATGACGTGAGCCTGCACCCGGCTGCCGGCGCCCACGGCGAGCTCACCGCGCTGATGGTCATGCGCGCCTACCTGGACGACCACGGGCACACCGACAAGAAGGTCATCCTGATCCCGGACAGCGCGCACGGCACCAACCCGGCGAGCTGCACCATGGCCGGCTTCGACACGCGCGAGCTCAAGAGCAACGCGAGCGGGCGGGTGTCGATGCAGGCGCTCGAAGAGGTCATCGGCGACGGCAAGGACATCGCCGGCCTGATGATCACCAACCCGTCGACGCTGGGCCTGTTCGAGCCCAACATCAAGTCGATCTGCGAGAAGATCCACGCCGCCGGCGGCCTGGTCTACATGGACGGCGCGAACATGAACGCCATCCTGGGCCGTACGCGGCCGGGCGACTTCGGCGTCGACGTGATGCACTTCAATCTCCACAAGACGTTCAGCCAGCCGCACGGCGGTGGCGGACCGGGTGCCGGCCCGATCGCGGTGCGCGACATCCTGGCCCCCTACCTGCCGGTGCCCAAGATCACCGTGCGCAAGCCGGACAGCTCAAAGGGCGAGACGGGCAACGCCGACGGGGATTACTTCGAGACCACCTGGGATTCGGAGAAGTCCATCGGCCGCACGCGCGGCTTCATGACCAACGCCGGCGTCATGGTGCGCAGCTACACCTACATGCGCGCCCAGGGGCCGGAGGGCATGAAGGCCATCGCCGACAACGCGGTGCTGAATGCCAACTACCTGCGGGCGTGTCTGAAGGACACCTACCGGGTGTGGATCGACGAGCCGTGCATGCACGAGTTCGTGGCCACGGCGAAGGGGCTGCCGAACGACGTGAAGGCGACGGACGTGGCCAAGCGGCTGATCGACTACGGGGTGCACCCGCCGACGATCTACTTCCCGCTGATCGTGCCCGAGGCGCTGATGATCGAGCCGACGGAGACGGAGTCGAAGGAGACTCTGGATCACTTCGTGGCGGTGATGAAGGCGTTGGCTGGGGAGGCGGCGACGGATCCGGAGGTGCTGAAGACGGCGCCGCATACGCGGTGTATCGGGCGGCCGGATGAGGTGAAGGCGGTGAAGGAGCCGAAGGTTACTGCGTGAGCGGCGATGTGGTCTCTCGGGGCGTTCGGCTCTGCGCTGGCTGCGGGAATGTCCCCTAGAAACAGCTCAACACGGCCCTCCCGACACGGTCTGTAACCGAGCATCCGCCGGGACACCCGCCATCAGTTCAGTCAGCTTCGAAACACTGATGCTGCACTGCCCGTTCTTCTGAAGGCGACCCGCGTGCCTCCACGCAAGGTGACCTGGGCCGTTGAATATCTCCTCAGCCCCTCCTGTCGAGTCGAGCCTCAGAACGATCAGATGCTCAGGCTCGCTGCGAAGACTAACCGACCTGACCTGCGTGGCCTTAATCTGTACAAGTCGGCCGTCTTGTGCCCGCGCATCGTGCGTCTTGGCCGACGCAGGTAGGAGATTGAGGTCATACCGATCGGCAGCGAGGACTTCGCCAATGCTGCCGACGAGATGTCCATCGAGTGTGAACTTCCGGCCGGAAAACTGCGCTTCAAGTTGCCCTACAATTGCGTAGAGCTTGCAGACGAGCTGCGGGATCTGATCGACGGGGTCTTTCATGCTCGGTCCACTCCCATAGCTGCACCTGCAGGTTGAAGTTACGTCCCAGCTTCTCACGGCAGGCAGTATCCTCAGCGCACCTGGTGACGGCACTCGAGTGATCATCACTCCTGTCGTTGAGTCACCGCAAGACGCGAGCCGGAGGCCATACCGTGCCCATCGACACCCCGCTCGTTGCACATCTCCACGCGACCCTTCGCACCGTCTTCGAGGCTTCAGCCTCTTATCGATCGGAGGATGAGTTTCAGGCTGTGTTCGCCACGGCCGTGGGATGTAGCGAGCGTGAGCTACGCGCGAGCTTCGCTCCCCCATCGATCCCAGCTCAGCGACCGCCACAAGCTGCCATCGAAGATCTTGTGAGCCGGAAGAAGCCAATCCGGATTCCACCCGAGGGGCGGGATCCGTGTGCACGGGCGGCAAAGCTAGATGTGCTGTGGCAGTCCGAACTCGGAGCAGTACCGATCGAGCTGAAGTATCGCACGCACTGGAACGCCGACACCTACGGCTACATGTTCCTGAAGGACCTTCACCGTCTAGAGCGGATGACGGCTGCGGGTACACACACCACGCTAGCCGACCACCGCTTCGCGATCTTTGTCACGACCGAGGCCGTGTATTGGAAAGGCGAGAGACCCGAGCCGGAACCCTTCTGGCTCACGGAGGGCCGGCGCCTCGCCCCGCGCTACTGGGTTCAGTACGACCAGAAGAGCCCAGACACCCTCTGGTACCGCTACCCGCCCTTCTACCTCGCGAACGATTACGAATTCAGGTGGCATGACCTCGGGAGGGCCGGTCGCTACCTCCTGATCGACGTGCGACCGCAGACCCAGTCCTAGTTCCTCGGGATTCGTCAGCGGGCAGGCACCGCGAACACGGACTGCCCCCCGTCAACCCGAGCGCCCCGAGGCGGCCTTCGCGTACCAGATGATCTGATCCACCTCGAATGGCTCCATTCCCAGTGCGTCGCGCGCCGCGACCAGCCTGGCCTCGAACTCACTGTCGTCGGCGTCCTCGCGGAGGTCGAGGTAGGAGGCGAGGAACCTGCGAATGTGAACGTCCGGCTTCACCGTCAGCACGCCGACATTCATCCTCACATTGGCAAGCATCGCGCCTCCAAAGCCGAAAACGCTCGTCATGCGGAGATCCAGTCCTGGGACCCCGGGCGGCATGGCAAGGGCAGTCCGCGCAGCGTCTGGCGTCTCCACTCCGGCGCCCAGCAGTACGTTGCAGACCTCTTGAATGGTCCGGACACGACCCTCCGGCGCCAGATGGGCGCGCTCCTTTCCCGGTCGTGGATCCTTCCCGAACGTGAGCCTGTACACGTTGCCGCGATCGAAGGTGCAGAAGTCGCCGAGTGGCATCGCAGCAAAGGCCTGTGCGAACGGGCGCGTGGCCGTCTGCACCGCCACTTCGTAGTCCTTCTGCTTGCTGAAGACTGCGTCAGCGACTGCCAGAGCCAGACTCGGGAAGCGGCCTGACTGCCAACGCTTCAGCTCCCGACGAGCCGCGTCGCGCGCAGGGAGGGTCTCGTGGGCAAGCCGGTCCGTTGATCCAAGGATGAACGGGTCCCACGCGGGAAGGCGAATCTGCTTCCTTCCGAGGGCTTCCAGTTCGGTCCGAAGTTCAGCCAATCGAGTCATTCAAGTCACCGATTCGTTCACCCCATGTCACCCAGGAACTCCGACCCAGGCTCCACCCCGGTCACCAGCAACCGATCCCGCGCCCGTGTGCACGCTACGTAGAGCAGGTGCCGCTCGGTGTTGTAGACCTCGTCGAGGTCCGACTCGTCCGCGATGGTCTCGATGCGTTCCTGCAACGGAACGACCTCGTCGTCGCAGGCCATGACGGCCACGGCCCGGAACTCGAGCCCCTTGGCGCGGTGCATCGTGCTGAGGGAGGCCTGGCCGTGCACGGTCTCCATGCGAGGGCCGACGACACGGTAGGCCAGGCCCGAGGCATCCAATGCGGCCTCGGCGCGGGGAACCTGTGCGTCGGATCGGACGAAGACAGCGATCTCGTGGGGCTCCAGGCCCTCGGCGCTCCAGGCTCGGATCCGGTCGGCCACGAGCTGCACCTCTGCCTCCGGCGACTCGACGACTTCAAGTACCGGGGGCGGGCCATTGAAGACCGAAACCGTGCCGCGGCGATCCTCGGTGACGCCGTCCACATCGGCCAGCTCGGGCCCGAGCAGCTTGTCCGCCTGCATGCGGATCTGGTGGGACGTCCGGTAGTTGATGCGCAGGATCGACGAGCGCCCACGTATGTCGACCCCCAGGGCCTTCCATGAGAAGGGCTGCTGGAAGATGCGCTGACCCAGGTCGCCCGCGAAGAAGAGGCTGTCGGGGCGTCCGTCACCCAGCGCGGACAGAAAGCGCAGCTCGGCCACGCCGATGTCCTGGGCCTCGTCGATGACGGTGAAGTCGTAGGGCGGGTTGGAGGATTGTGCGAGCGCCTCCGTTAGCCGGCCGAACACTCCCGACATGGTGACGAGGCCGCGCTGCTCGAGTCCCGCGGCGACCTGTTCGAACACCTGCCACAGCAGCTTGCGCTGGGTCTCGGCCAAGCGCGTCTTGCGGCCAAGACGACGCACGTCCCGGTAGGCATCCCAATCCGCGAGCTGCCAGGCATCGACGACGGCCGACCACTCGGTCCACAGGAACTGGGGACTGAAGCGCAGGCCGTCGACGCCCGACGCCGCCTCGCCCAGCAGCTCCCGCACGGCCTCTTCGGTGGCCAGCTCGGCCGGCCCGACGTGGGCCTCCTGCAACCGCAGCGCCAGGCCCTCCATCGAGAGCACGTCGAGGCGCTCGGCCAGCCGGGGCTCGTTGCCGATGAGCCTCCGCAGCTTGACTCGCAGTGCGCTGGCGAGCGTCTCCGAGAAGGTCGTGAGCAGTACGCGCGCATCCGGGTGCCGCCGGGCCAGGTGCACGGCCCGGTGCAAGGCCACGATCGTCTTGCCCGTGCCCGCTGAACCCGCCACACGCGCTGGCCCCGAGAACTCCCGCTCGACGATCTGGCGCTGGGCCGGATGCAGGAAGACCGTCCACTTCTCCCAGGGGAAGTCGAGGGCGCGCTCGAACTCGTCCTTGTCGGTCATGACGCGGAAGCGCCGCTGGGCGTCCGGGTGCGCGAAGGGGTCGGCCTCGGCCGCGGCATGTACCGGCACGGCCGGCGTATTGCCCGTGGCCAGCTCGAGCAGGGCCTCGGCTGCCTCGGCCGGCAGGTGGTCGGCCAGCTCAAGCACCGAGTCCTCCGTGGCAGCCTTCACGTCGGCCAACCACTCCGGCGGAATGCCGTAGCCCAGCAGGTCTTCTTCAGACACGTCCACGAAGAGCGGCCGCGCGGGTAGCGTGGGCGAGGCAGTCGCGGGCTCGGCCACGACCGGCGCCTCGACGTACCGCGGGATCTCGATCTCGCGCACCGTCTCGCGCACCTCGACGAGCTGGGCCGCGCCGGTCTTCGGGTGGCGCTCCAGCTTGCGCCGCTCGGCCCACGCGTACGCGGCGTCGTGGTGGTCGACGTAACACAGCATGAAACTGGCATCGGTCTTGTGGACGATGACCCGGATGTCGCGGCTCACTCGCACCGACCAGAAGCTCTTGTCCTTCGCCCGGTCGAGCTTGTGGAACTGCAGCCCGGGGTGAGCCGGGTTCATCTGCAGGTCGAAGGCCGTGGTCTTGACGGCCTTCTGCTCATCGTTGGTCAGCTCGGCCAAGCTGTCCGAGAAGGTGTCCGCGATGCGGAACTCCATCAGTCGACCCGGTAGACCTTCATGACCTCGTCGCCAAGGTGGTTGATGACCTTGACGGCGATGCGCCCCGATGCCGGCTTGGGGAAGGGCCGCGAGGTGTCGCTGTTCAGCGTCTCCCAGGCCTCCTTGTCGATCTCGGCCTTGAGCGTCGTCTTGAGCGCCTTATACGGATCGTTGGCGCCCAGGAAGTAGGCGTGCCGCACGAAGAAGCTCTCTTCGTCGTAGTCGGTGTCGATGAACCAGCAGGCGATGCCCTCGGCGCCGTCGCTGCGCACCTCGCCCGTGCTGGGGTGGAAGACATCGACGCCGTTGATCTTGACGACGATCTGGTCGGCGTCGTCGTCGTCCGGAAGGATGTCGATGTCGGGCTCGCCGAAGATCACGAACAGGTTGCCCTTGCCCGTGTTCTTCAGGTCGTCGGCCATGTGCAGGTCGGCATTCATGTGGGCCTTGAGCACCGGCACCTTGCCCAGGCTGTCGAACTCGGTGGAGTGGGCGTCATAGCTGAACGCGCAGGCGATGAGCACGTCGAAGCCTGCGTCGGCAGCCTCGCGCGCCGCGGCCACCAGGTCGGCCCGCGACACCGTGCCGAACTCGGGGCCGATGAACACGGCCGCGCGCCGCTCGGTGCCGTCGTCCTCGTCGCCTTCCTGGTAGCGCCCCTCGGCGGAGATCCACTTGCCGGGCCAGGGCGCGAGGGACGAGAACGTGATCTTGTCCTCCTTGTGCGCCTGCTGGACGCCGGCCGTCTCGAGGTTCTCGAGGATCATCGTGACGAAGTCGCCGGCCTCCGCGGTCTCGGACTCGGCCACGGCCAACGGGTCGATGAGCTCGTCATCCGCGCCCACGTGCAGGCTGCGATGCGGGCTCAGGCTCTCGACCGTGAACGGCCCGGCCACACGGACGGTCTTCTTGTCCTCGCAGGGCTTGTCGTAGAGGTACTCGAAGTCGGCTTTGGCAGCGATCGAGGCGTCAATCTCCTTCTGGCGCGCGATGCGGGCCTCCCACCAGCCGGCGTGGAGAGACTTGGCATCGTCGGCCCAGTCAGCGTCGGCTTCGCGGGGGATCTCCCATTCCTCCCAGGACTTGTCGAGGGCCGCGTTAAGCTGATCGTGGAGCGGTTCGAGCGTCTTCTGCCACTTGTCGTGGATGACGTCGATCTCCGCGTTGTGCGCAATCGACTTGAGTGTGATGTGGGGTATCCGCTCGTAGACGAAGCCATGGCGGATGTTGCGGTGGGTCGGCTGGGAGCTTGGCTCGGCGCGGGCAATCTCGGCTTCCTTGAGCTGACCGTCTCGGGAGTCGGCAAGCAGATAGAAGGGATGGCGTGCACCCATGACCCGGGCGCGGGCAAGCGCGAGCGACACGCGGGATGTATCCATTGTTATCCACCGACGACCCCACTGCTCTGCAACAAACGCGGTAGTGCCGGATCCGCAGGTGGGGTCGAGCACAAGGTCCCCCGGATCTGTCGACATCAGAATGCAGCGTTGGATGATCTTCTGAATCGTTTGGACGACATAGATCTTCGGCTCCAGGAAGCCCCCCGTGCCAGTGTCTGCCCATACGTTGTCGATAGGCGTTGCATCGTAGTCCTGCCAAGCACGTAGGAAGCCAATCCCGTTTCCTATCTTCACAATCCGCCCGGCCTTCATGACTCGAGTCATATTCTCGATCGTGGTCCCCCACCACCTCCCACCTGGTTCGTAGGCACGCCCGTGAAAGGTGACCGCATACTTCGCGCCAGGGCCTGGCTTTGTGAGGTCAACTATCCGAAACGCTGATTCCGGAGAAGCGCATTCGCGACCAGCAATGCGTGCCGGTACGCCGGCCTCATCGCGGATGTGCCGAAAGTTCACCCCTTCCTTGCCCTCCAAGCTCTTGCTCTTGAGTAGCTGCCTGTACTTGATCGCAGACTGGTCGCGCGCGTACCACAGAATGTAGTCAGTGGATGCTGAGATACGCGACGAGGCTGCTAGGCCAGATGTCTTCACGACTGTTATCTGCACTACGAAGTTGTTTACCCCGAATACCTCATCCATCACTGCTCGGACGCGGTGGATATTCTCATCGCCGATCTGCACGAAGATGGACCCGGAATCAGTTAGGAGATCGCGGGCAACAGTAAGCCGATCGCGTAGATACGTCAGATAGCTGTGAATTCCATCCCGCCACGTATCGCGAAACGCCTTGACCTGCTCAGGCTCGCGCGTGATGTGGTCCGCCTTGCCATCCTTCACGTCGCGACTGGTCGTCGACCACTGGAAGTTGCTGTTGAACTTGATGCCGTAGGGCGGATCGAAGTAGATGCACTGCACCTTACCGCGCAGACCTTCACGCTCGGCCAGGCTCGCCATGACCTGCAGCGAGTCGCCCAGAATCATGCGGTTCGTCCAGTTGGCCTCGTGCTGGTAGAACTCGGTCTTGGCCGCGTCGCCGCCCTCGACACCATTGAAGTCGGCGAAGAGGTCCGCCTGCAGTCCGTCGCCCTGCTTGGCGGCCTCGTCCTCGGCCTGCGTGCTGCGCTTGACGAGGTCGTCGATGAGCACCTTGGGGTGCACCTTCTCCTGGATGAACAGCGGCGGCGCGTTGACCACGAGGTCTGACCAGTCCTGCTCGTCCTTGCCGCGCCAAACGAGTTGGGGGTCGAGGTCGCGGTTGCGGCGTTCGTAGGCCACGCGGATCGGGTCCTGCACCGACTCGTCGAGCATCGACTGGTGCTCGGCCGTGGGGATGTTCGTCCGCGCGGCCTCGTCGTGGGTGATCGTCGCGACCGACTTCTTCTTCTTCGCGGCCTTCTTGCGGGCCATGGGGTGGCTCGTTCTCAGGGGGTCTTTGCGGCGGGTTCGGTGTTGGTGCGGGCGACGGCGTCAGCGATGAGCTGATCGAGTTCGTCCTGGAATCTGTACGGCCTCGTAAACTCGGCGAAGGCCCAGCGCCCGTGGCTGCCTAGGCGGTTCACGCCTGGCACCCAGTAGGTGTCCATGGTCGACTTCTTCTCCATTGCATCCTCGCCGCGGAAGCCCTTGATCTCGGCGACCAGGTGCAGCAGGTTGGGCTCGCCGTCGATGTCGGGCCGGCCATCGTCGATCAGCACGATGAAGTCGGGGCGGTAGCGGCGGGCTTCCTGGCCCATGACGTACGGCACCTCGAAGCCCAGGCTGTGGTTCTTCACGTAGGCCTTCACCCGCTTCGTCTGCTCGACGATCCGGCAGAACTCTTTTTCCCAGCCGCTGTCGGTGACGGCCCAGTTCACGTGGCAGAGCTCGGGGCTCGTCTTGTAGCGATCCCGCTTCGAGGTAGTGAAGCGCACATGTCGCGTCGAGCCGGTGGGGTTGTAGGCGTCGAGTACCGCCCGGATGGGCTTCTCATCAGGATTGGCCCTGTTGATGGCAGCTCTATTGATGGCGCGTGTGATACGGGTGCAAGCAAGTTCTCCGAGCTGCTTGTAGCTGAGCTGGGCTGGATACGTGCCACCGACACAGGTCAGATACTCGTCGAGCCATTGGCGAGTGATCCGCTTCAGCTGTCCAAACAAGTGCAGCTTTGGCTCGCCGTTCTTGTCCAGCCAGTCTTGATAGAGCAACTGACGTGTGAGCCTGAACAACAGTGTGGAATGCCGCACGTCTCCGAGGTGCTTCAGACTAAGGTCGACACCCTCGCCAACGATTCCCTCCTGACGAACCTCGGACGGCCCTACTCTCTCCGGCGTGAGCTCCAGCCTGTCGTCGTCGTTGAATGCTGCCTCAAGTAGATCCTCCGGCAGCTCGACCCTGTAGCCCTCGACCCGCGGGAAGGTGATCTCGCAGGCGTCGCGCTCCGGCGAGATGGCCTTGACCTGCACAGTCTCGCGCGGGAGCTGCGGCTTGCTTACGACCGGTTTGGCGTTGAAGTCGAACGGGATGCCCAGCACGTCGGCGTACTCGACGTTGAACAGGTTGTCGTCATTCAGGTCGTACGACTGACGGCGGAGGGCCCGGCCGATGACCTGTTCGCACAGAAGTTGGGTGCCGAAGGCCCGCACGCCGAGCACGTGGGTGACCGTGTTCGCATCCCAGCCCTCGGTCAGCATCGATACCGACACCACGCAGCGGATCTGCCCGCCCAGCCGGCCCTTCTTGCCGACCGTGTTCATGACCTCGCGCAGCAGGTCGGCTTCAGTGATGTTCTCGGCCTTCTGGCGATCATTGGTGCGCTCGATGATCTCGCGCCGGAAGCGCTCGATCTCGTCGGACGCCAAGTCCCGGAATCTCTTGTCGAGGGCGTCTCCTGACTCGATCTGTCGGCTGTCGATCAGCAGCGTCTTGGGCTTGCCGAGGGGATTGCCGTGCTCATCGAAGTTTCGAAACAACTCAAGACGCCCCTCGATCAGTGACTCGGATCCGTCCTCGTGTGGCTGCATGAAGCCGGAGATGTACTTGTAGACCAGCTCGGATGCCGAGGTGTTCTGGCACACCACGATGAAGCAGGGGGGCTCCTCGATTCCCTCGTCCGCCCAGAGCTTGTAGGTCTTCTCATAGTGCCCGTACAGCGCCTCGAGGGCAGTCTGCAATTCGAGCGGGATGTCGAGGGGGTTGAGCGTCTTCCCCTTGCCGCGCCCCTTCTTCGGCATCTTCTTGCCGATGTGCTTCCACAGCTCGCGGTACATCGGCATCTCCTCGGCCACGATGTTGTCGGCCACGGGGACACGGGGCAGCTTGACGATGCCGCACTCGATGGCGTCCATCAGCGAGAAGTCGCTCATGGTCCAGGGAAACAGGGTGCCCTCGACGTAGCCGGATCCGCTCAGGAAGAACGGCGTCGCCGACAGGTCGATGATGCGGTTCAGGCCCAGCCGGCGCTGGACGATCTCGATACCGCTGATCCACAGGCGCGCCGCCTCCTTGTTCTTGAAGGCATCCTTCTTCTCGTCCCCCTTCAGCTCCTCCTCGGTAGCCTCGCCAGGCTTCTCGCGGTAGCAGTGGTGGGCCTCGTCGTTGAGCACCAGGATGCCCTTCATGCCCATGAGCTCGGGCATGACACGCTGGATCATCTGGCCCTCGGTCTCGACCGTCTGGATCGGATCGCCTCGGCCTTGCAGCAGCGAGCGTCCGCCCTTCGAGATGTCGAGCGTCTCGCGCAGCTTGAAGGCGTGGTAGTTGGTGATGACGATCTTTGCCCGGTCGAGATCGGGCAGCATGTCCTGGGGCACGATCTCCCAGCTCGCGTAGTAACTGTCCGGGTCGTTGGGCTGCAGGACGCGGAGGCGATCCTTGATGGTGATACCCGGCGCGACGATCAGGAAGCCGCGCGTGAACTTCTTGCTGCCGGGCCGGCGCACGGCGTTGACCGTCTGCCATGCGATGAGCATGGCCATAACCGTGGTCTTCCCGGCACCCGTCGCGAGCTTGAGCGCCAGGCGGGAGAGTCCGGGGTTGGCTGCCTCGTTCGCGTTCTCAAGGTGGTCGAGGATTGCCCCGTACTTCTTGGGCATCTTCGGCGCCACCTCGGCCAGCCAGATCGCCGTCTCTGCCGCCTCGACCTGGCAGAAGAAGGGGCGCAGGTTTGCAAACTCGTGATGGCGCCAGTGCTGGAGCAAACGCGCCGTCTCGGGTGTGACGCCCCACTCGGCAGAAGGCAGCTGGCGCCACCGGTCCACCTCGATGCGGACGCGGTTGATGATCGGCGTCGGATCGTACTGCTGTCCCTCGGTGGCAAGGTCCTGGGCCGCGACGTCGTAGACCATCTCCGCTTGGTCGCCCGACTTCTTCCCGCGCTTCTTGGGCTTCGGGATCGGCGAGATGAACTTCGCCGTGCGGCGTGTGTCAACGATCGCGCCGGTCGGCTGACCGTCGGACTCGAGTGCCCAGTGGCGACCTGGGTAGTCGTACGGCGAGTTGAGGATCGGGCGCTCGAAGAAGGCGTCGCTCATGACCCACTCACCTCCACCACCACGCTCCCATCCCCCAACCGCTTCACCATCTCCCCCATCGCCTCTCCCGCGCGCCCGCCCCACTGATTCGAGATCGCCCAGGTCCGCCCGCCGCTGACGATCAGCTCGTCGTCGCCGCAGTACCAGCGCCGCGCGTCGAAGGCCCGGCCCGTCGCCTCCGCCTCGGCCAGCGCGGCCTCTTCGAAGCCCGCGCCGTCGCCCCCAAGCACCCCCGGCACGGAGAACCACAGGTTCTTCGCCCGCCACGGCACCGCGGCCACCACGTGCTCCGGCGTAACGCCTCGCCCGCACAGGTGCCGCACGACCAGCAGCACCGCGCGCCGCTTCGCCTGCCGCTCGTGTCGCACGCCGTCGAGGATCACGTCGTACTTCGTGTAGTCCCGCTTCCCCTCCCGCGACCGCCGCTTCTGCTTCCCCTTCTCCCGCAGCCGCACCTGGTACTCCTCGGCCTCGCGCAGCGGCAGCACCTGGTCCACGTCGGCCAGCAGCCGCCCCTCGAACTCGTAGGGCCGCAGCTGCACGCAGCGGATGTCAAGCCCGCGGTCGTTGAGCCACAGCACCGTCGACGTGATCTCGACGTTGAAGTCCATCGCCACGAGCACGATCCGGACCTCGCTGCCGAAGGTCTCCTCGTCGGGCTCGGACAGGTCCAGGAAGTCCAGCAGCGCCGAGCGGCCGTCGACCTGCTCGTCGCCCCGCTTCCGCCGATAGTCCTCGTAGGCCTGGACCGCCCGCTCGAAGGTCAGCGCGGACACCATCGCCGCGTAGCGCAGCGCCTGCAGGTCCATGTGCCCGCCGTCCTCGCCGCGCTTGAGCTCGACGACGACCAGCCGCGCCTCCTTGTCCAGGCACAGCAGGTCGATGCGACGCCGGCTGTCCTCCCAGTCGCCGAACTCCTCGGCCAGGACCATCGCGTCGGGCACGATGACCTCGATCTGATCCTGCAGCAGCCGCTGGAGGTCGGCTCGCTCCTGGAGCTTCTGGGCCGCGAAGGACGTGCCCTTCACCGCTTCGAGCCGATCCGCCCGCACCTCGTAGAGGGCCACCCCAGCCTCCTCGCACCACACCCACCGACCTGGGGCGCACCGCCGCTCGGCGCGCCTCCGGCCCTGCCCTGGATCAGGTCATTGTGCGGCCGGATGGGCGGTTTGGGAAGTGATCCGCGGCGCTTGTGAGACGGTCCTGCTGCGAATCCGGCGTGCGCGTCATCGTCAGCGCGACGCGAGCTTGGACACCGAGTGTCCAAGCTCGCATGTGCGGCTCCGCCCTATGCCCCCGCCACTCCAGCCTCTCCTCACCCGGCCTCCGAGCTTCGTCCAGCGGCAACACGAGATGCGCCCCGACGAACGCCGACAATGTCTTCTTCGCCACCGCATACCAGCTCTCGCTCCGTCAGGCGCCCCGCAGCCCACCCTGGTTCGGCGCGCCTCGCGCCCACCGACGGCCGGCATTTCATCGCTCGTACGCCTCAGTCTGCTCTCCTCGGGACTCGCGCCCACCACTCCGGATAGACTCGGACCGATCGGTGGCGTGGGACTCATCGTCGCGATTCGGAAGCACTTGGGCTTCGACCCATGATTCGAGACCACCTGTTCCCACACCTACGCGAGCCAACTTCCATCTCGAACCGCCCGCAGTCGATGCCATCGCCTGAGTCTCCAAGCCTCTCCGACTCCGTGCTCGCAGAGCTTGCGGCGAGCTCCCGTGGGCTTACCGAGAGCGAACTCAGTCGTCGGCTGGGTTGCGGACGACGCGACCTGAGGGCAGCTCTTCGGCAGCTCGGTCGTGAACAGCGTGTCACGGCGCAGGGCGGCCGCCATCGGGTTCATGATCCGTCTGCAGCTGCGCCTTTGCGCAGCGGCCCGGTGCGCGTGGTGGCCCCCCCAACCGGGCTCGACATCCTGAGGCGGCTGTGTGCCTTCCATGCCGACGTCATGTTCGAGATCGCGGCGAGCGAACTCGCGATCGACGTCCCCGATGCGCGCCTCGAGCAGCAGATCACCGCGCCTGTCGATTGGTACCGACTTGGGCGTCAGCCGCTCGGGATCCTCAGGAATCACCTCCCATCCGGGATCGGGACCGGCGTGGAGAAGCGGACGACCTTCTGCGGTCCGATCCACGTCACCCAGCGTCGGGTGGCGGGTCACCAGTCGTTGGTCGCGCTCCCCATCTTCCTCGTGCACACCACGTCAAGGCGTGAAGCGAACCAGATCGAGTTCACGATGGACGGCGACGTCCGGGTCAACATGGCCTGGCTCGATGCGCTGTTCGGCCGCGAGGCCGAAGAAGCCCGTGACGACATCCTGATTCGACTGGGCGTCGTCCGGGAAGATGCGGACCACCGACTGACCACTGTGGGCATCCGCAATCTCGCGGATTGCTGGCAGGCACTCAGGGATCTTGTGCCCGAGTTCGGGTGGATTGAGGCTCGCGAGCTGCACACGCCCTCCCTTCCCGTCAGATTCGGCGCCCAAGCACCCGAGGGGATCCACCCGTGCATCCTTGCGCTCGACGAGGATCTACCGGGCTTCACCAAGGGCCTCATCACCGATCTGCGTGAGATCGCGAAGGCCAGCGATGACGAGCTGGGGCGCAGCGCTCTGGTTTCGCTGCTCTCGCCCGACGACGTCCCCCACCCGCGAACGGGAGCCAACACCGACAGTCCCGTCCTTGCAGAGCAATCCATGCTCAATGCAAGCCAGCAGGACGTCGTCAAGTCCGCCTTGTCCCAACCGCTGACGGTCGTTCAGGGGCCACCCGGAACGGGCAAGAGCACCGTCGTCCGCAGCAGTCTCCTGTCGCTTGGTGTCAACGGTTCGACCGCACTCTTCGGCAGCATGAACCACAAGGCCGTGGACGCCGTCGTGAAGCCCATGATCCCCCCTTACGCGGACCGCCCGCTCGTGGCGGATCTGCGAGAGAACGGGCGGTGGACTGAGAGGCTGCTGGAAAACCTCGGCGCCGACAGCAGCCACCAGGACGTCGACCTGGTGCATCTCCGCGCCGGGCTCGCGGGGTTCGAGGACACTGTCGACGAAGCACTCGAAGCGACACGGCGGCTGCTCCGCGACGGCGACCAGCTGGTCGAGGAGACAACGGAGCGTGACCGGCTTGCCGCAGAGCATCCTGACTGGCAGGAGTGGATCCACCAGATCGAGATCCCAGTCCCGCACGAGACTCTGCGGGCGTGGCTTGAATCAAGCGAACCCGGGTCTCCCCTGATCAGGCGGGCGGTCGCGGTATGGCACCTCTGGCGGCTCTTCCACCGCCTCCGCCAGCAGTGGCCAGGCGAGGAGTCGCCTTCCCGCGAGGATCTCGTCCACGTCGTCGCCTGGAAGCGGTCCGATCACGCCGCGCAGGTCCTGGAGGCTCGGATCCGAGGGAGCGACAGTCTCGACGAGTTGAGCGAGGCGACCGCCGAGGCGACCGCCGCGAAGGCGGAACTGGTCAGCGAGGCCCTACCATCACTGCCTGCCGCATGGGCCTCGAGCATCCGTAACGAGACCCAGGCCCTCAGTGCCCTCAGTGCCGCTACGGGGGGAGCCGGGCAAGCCGGTAAACGGCGGGCTCAGGAGGCAGAGCACACCCAACTGCGAACCTTGCTCCCCGGGCTCCCGCTCTGGGCCATCACGAGCCTCTCGGTGCATCGCGAGGTCCCTCGCGTCGCGGGCGCCTTCGACCTCGCCATCATCGATGAAGCCGGGCAATGCCACGCGGCCTCCGCACTCCCGATCCTCTTTCGTGCCAAGCGGGCGATGTTCGTCGGGGATCCCCAGCAGCTCCGGCCGATCGCCAACATCGCTGCTCACAAGGAGGAGGTCTTCCGGACGCGCCACGGCCTCGAGCAAGCGCGCTTCAGTCGCTTCATGTTCGGTCGCCGCTCGGCCTACGATCTCGCGCACGACGCACTCCTCGAACGCGGAGGCCAGGCTCACCTCCTCCGTGAGCACTATCGCTGCCACCCCACCATCGCGGAGTTCTTCAACCGGAGCTTCTATGACGGAAGACTCCTGGTTCGGACTTCGGTCCAGGAGACTCGCCTTGCGAATCCTGGCATCATCTGGACCGACCTCCCGGGAGGCTCGACGACCGTCGGATCCAGTCGTTGGCACCCTCCCCAGGTGGCCGCCATCGTCGATGAACTACGCCAGTTGGCAGACAACGGATTCGACGGGTCCGTCGGCGTTGTCACTCCCTTCCGCGAGCACGCCAAGCGCATCCGCGATGCAGCACATCGTGAGCTAGGCGCGCGCCAAATTGACCGCTGGAGTTTCATCTCCGACACAGCGGACGGGTTCCAGGGCGGTGAGCGCGACGTGATCTTCTTCGGGCTCGTCGGGGGCGGTGATACGGATTCTGCTACACCGCCCTTCTACATGCGTGAGCACAACCGGTTCAACGTGGCCGTCAGCCGTGCTCGCATCCAGCTCCACGTGTTCGGCAACAAGGCGTGGGCCCGCAGCTGCCCCGTCCCAGTGCTGAGCGAACTCGTCCTGGCGGCGGAAGCGGCCGAGACTGTCCAGCATCGTGATGTGCGCACCGACCTGATTGGCCCGGTCTGGGAGCCCAGACTTGCGGAGGAAATGCGGCGCGCCGGGCTTGAGTTCCACCAGCAGTATCCGACTTGCGGGTTCTTCCTCGACTTCGCGTTCCACCTGCCGTCGGGAGGGAAGGTCGATGTCGAGGTGGACGGAGAAGCCTATCATCGCGATCGGGATGGGAATCTCCGCGCTGAAGATGTGAGGAGGGACCTGGTGCTCCGCGCGAACGGGTGGCGCGTGAAGCGCTTCTGGGTCTACGAACTGAGGGAGGACATGGGGTCATGCATCCAGCAGATCAAGTCGCTCATGGAGATGGACCCTTGACCACGCGACGGAGAAAACCCGCCCCGCTTGAGTCCGGGGTCTCGTCGCGGTTCATGGTGTTCATGGCAGCCATGTTCCTGGGCGCCCTCACTGGCCAGGCCCTGAGCCTCTGGGCACTCGTCGGGTTTCACGACGAGAAGGCCGTCTGGGAAGCGAAGGCGGATCTCCGGGAAGCGTTGCGCATCGAAGTCGCTCGGCTCGAAGACGAGTCTGTTCAGTCACGCGCCTCCGCTTCCAGCGCGACGGCTGCACGGGACGAGGCGCAGAAGGAGCTGTCTACAGTCAAGGCTCAGCTGGTTTCGGAACGAGCGCGTGTCGTGGCGGCACAAGACACCTCCGCCCGCGCGGCTGAGGAGACGACGCAGTTGCTAGCCCGGGCCGAGGTCATCAGAGCCGAGATCGACGCTGAACGAAGCCGGAAGCAACAGTTCCTTCAGGACAACAGGTCGCTTGCGGCACAGAACACGGAACTCTCCGACAGCAACACGGAGATCCGATTCACAAATGCGAGCCTGCGCGAGGAGGAGAAGCGACTCGACCAGCAGTTTGCCGACAAGAAGGCGAGGCAGGCCGAAGAGCTCCAAGATCAGAAGGCCGCAGTGGAAGTCGATCTGAAGGAGCTGAAGGAACAGCTCTCCCCACTGAAGGCAGAGCATGACCAGCTCGCCCAAGCAGTCGCCCGGCTCGAAGCGCAAGTGGAAGGATCCCAGGCGCTGCTCGCGATGCTGGAGCCACGGGCGACGGAGCTGCGGACCTATCTCGAACAGGGCGAGACCCGGCACGCCGGCCTCGTCGCGGTGATCGATGCCAAGGCTGCCGAACGTGAAGATCTAACGATCAGTGTGGGTGCACTGCGCGACGAGGAGCGCGATCTCTCCGACGAACTTGCCGACCTACGCCGTACTCACTCGCAGCAGATCGTGGATGGCGCGAAGCTCGAAGTGCAGGCAGAGAACCTGTCTACCGAAGTACGAGATCTGAATTCCGAGAAGAGAAAGTTGGAGTCAGAGCTCGTGACACAGGAGGCCCGCCGGACGGCGCTGGCACAGCAAGTGGCCGCTGCGAGCGCGCAGAAGGACGCCCTCGAACTGTCGCTCAGCGATCTCATCACGCGTGCTGATGATCTGCAGTCGGGCTTGTTGACCAATCTCCAAAAACTGGCCGAAGCGGTCGCCGACGCGGTCAAGCGGGTCCAACCGCCCATCACTGAATCAGAAGAGGGAGGCGCCTGATGCCCTGGGACAGCCTGCTGTACCTTTCGATCCTCGGGCCGGTGCTGACGATCCCTCTCCTGGTCACCGTGACCGGCCTTGGGCTCCGGTATCGACGCGAGCTTCCGAAGCTCCCCATCAAGGAGAGCATCGAGGCGCTCAAGCTCGAGCGAGAGGAGCAGGAAGCGCGACTCGGCGCCCTGCAAGATCAGCATGCCGAGGCCTGCGAGGCGATCCGCGAAGGCGAGCGCATGCAGGAGTGGCTCGAGAAGCACAGGCCGATGATCGAGCAGAGCCAGCGAGAGATGGCTGACGCTCAGGAGTTGCAGCGCAAGGCCGAGGTCGAACGCGACAGGGCAGTCGACGCACTCGAATCAGCCGGGAAGGACTTGGCGAGCGGGCAGGAGGCGCTCAGCGCCGTGAACCAGGAACTGAGTGCGCGGAAGATCCACCTGGCCGAGACCATGGCGCGGCTCGAGCGCGCCGAAAACGACCTTGCCGACTACAAGGCCAAGCGAGAGGAACTCGACAGCCTGAATGCCGCGCTCCCGGGTCTTCGAGAGCAGACACGCCAGCTCGAGCAGACGTCGGCAGAGCTGGCCGGCGATACGAAGGCCTTGGAAGACGAGCTCATCCCGCTGCGAGAGGAGCATGCGACGCTCAAGGGAGAGCTGGGCGGAATGCTCAAGCAACGCGACACGCTTGCCTCCTCGATTCACGACCTTCGCCGAGCGCACTCCGCCGCCGGCGGATTCGACGAAGACCACGACCCCTGTGAGGATCTTTGGGACCCGTACTTCACGGAGCGCATCCCAACCGGTGACGCGGCACACGAGCAGGAGCGCCTGGAAGCCATGCAGCAGGCACTCGACTCAGCACACATCCGGATGCCAAAGCGAACGCTCTACGCATTCCATACCGCGCTGAAGATCCAGGGCATCAGCCCGCTCACGGTCCTGGCAGGTATCAGCGGCACAGGCAAGAGCCTGCTGCCTCGACTCTACGCGAAGTGCATGGGGATGCACTTCCTCAACCTCCCGGTCCAACCCGGATGGAACTCTCCTCAGGACCTGTTCGGCTTCTACAACTACATCGAGCATAAGTTCAAGGCGACGCCGCTCGCGCGTGCCATGGTTCAGTTTGACCAGTTCAGTCGCACGGAGTGGGGTCTTGGCGACGACAAGCCAGCACTCGGTGACCAGGTCCTGATGGTGTTGCTCGACGAGATGAACCTCGCTCGCGTTGAATACTACTTCTCCGAGCTGTTGAGTCGGCTGGAGACCCGGCGATCGATCGATCCGAACGACCGCAAGGAGCGACAGAAGGTCGCCATCCCGCTGGAAATCGGTCATGGGCACCTGGGGCGCACGGCCCTGTCCATCTACCCGGGCGAGAACGTCTTGTTCGCGGGCACGATGAACGAGGACGAATCGACAATGTCTCTTTCCGACAAAGTGCTCGACCGCGCGACGGTCCTGCGATTCGGACGGCCAGCGAAGATCATCGAGAGTCAGCCAGACCTCTCGGCGATTGCAGAGAGCAGGCCGCTCGGGATCAGCACATGGCGAGGGTGGCAGGCAGGGACTGAGGTCTTGCACGAAGCACACGATGCGCTACGCCAACTCGGTGAGGTCATGTCGCTCGCCGGCAGCCCCTTCGGCCATCGCGTCGCGCAGGGCATGGTCCGCTACGTGGCCAACTACCCCGACCCCAGCCGTGATGGCCAGCTGCGCGCCGTCGCCGACCAGATCGAGCAGAAGATCCTGCCAAAGCTGCGCGGCAAGGAACTCGCTCTCATCGACGAGGCGCTCCGCAAGCTGGAGTCCGTCGTCGGCAACTTACAGGACCCACAGCTCGTCGAGGCGATGCAGGCCGGGCACAACGAGGCGGACGGCTCGTTCATCTGGATGGGCCTCGATCGCAGAGCCTGATGTCGTTCCGGGTCGTAACGTCGCCTTGGGCCATGTTCTCCGGTGAGGAGGGCGTCGATCTACGCTCGGATGACGCGGTACTTCGTACAGCCGGCGTGATGCCTCGGCTGATCGGACCGGACCCGAGGGGCCTCACCTGGAACAAGGGCAGGCCGGTCCTGGCCTCTTGGTGCGGAGATGATCAGGACTCGCAATGGGACCTCCCCCTGCTCACTACGGCTGGGGTGCAGTCGATTCACGCCGTCCGTTCTCGCTGCGAGGTCACGCAAGTCGAACTAGAGGGCCTGCCCGACCGGTCCCCCGAAGCCCTGCGCGATACTGACAATCGAGAGCAGTGGTTGCTTTGGCAGCTCCAGCGCTATGCCGAACTCGCTTCGATGGACATCTCCATGTCGGAGATCCACGATCTCGAGGCGAAGCTACCCTTCGGTGCGCGACGGTCCTGGCGGACGGTAGCCGGACTCTTGCAGATGGGCGGTGACGAGTCCGCGGAGCTTTCCTTGATCGTGCGCTTCGCGAAGCGGACGCGACTCCTGCACGCGTTGCGCGCCATTGAGCGCGGACCTCGAACAGTGCTCGAACGCAAGCACACTCGGCAGAAGATCTCACGCGTCCAGGAGATGGATTCGACGACACTCCGTGCGTATTCGCGAGCCCCTGGGCGTAGTGCTGCGGAAAAGGCTGGCTCGGAGCAGGAACTGCTGGCCGTCGTCAGGGCCGACACGGTTGACCTCGCTGAGAATCGCGTGTTGTTCTGGTGCGCTAGGCGGATGGCACGCATGGCAGCCGCCTACTGCCAGCGCAATAGGGCATGGGCTGGGAGCCAACGCGTGACGCTGGTGCGCCAACTCGGCCGACTCTGTCGCCAGGTGCTCACCAGCCCGAGGCTTGAGGGGGTGAGAGAGTTGCCTCATCACCTGAGCACGCCGACCTACTGCCTCCAGTTCGAACCCCGCTACAGGAAGGTATGGCGCGCCTATCGAGAGTTGCGCCGGCAGGAGCGACTGGTCGACGACGCCTGGCGATGGCATCCACATCTTTGGGGCACGACGGCGCGGCTGCTCATGGCGTCGATGCTCAGCGAGCTCGAAGGCTGGCATGAGATCGGCCTTTCGACGCCCTACTTCCGGACGGAGGGCATGTGCGGGGAGTGGACCTGCGGTCCTTCGACCCCTGGGCCGTTCGCGTCCCCCTTCGGCAAGTGCGAGGTGTTCGACTTCAGGGATCGGTCGTCTGCCGAAGCACTGAGGATGTGCGGCGTCCCTGAAGCCGTCTTGAGGTCTGGCGCAGATTGGGCCCTGGCATGGCCAGAATCAAAGCGACTCGCCCTGGCCTGGACTGCCGTCGCTTCGGTTGATACGGCAACCGAACTCGAGACGCACCACCTGTCCGCGCGGCTGCGAGCAGTCAATGCCTCAGGCCGGTGGACTTGCTGGGGGCTCATCCTCCTTGCCGAGCCCGCCGTGGATGCCGCAGCATCCGACTGGGTGGCGGCGCGAGACAACCTCACAGTGCTGAGGTTCCCAGAAGACATCCATCTCCACTGGTCTGACCTGTGTGCCGGCCTCGAGCTGGGCATTGGAGAACTCCACGGTGCCTGACGTCGTCGCGGTCGACCTCACGGCTCTCCGCCCCTGCGCCATGGATGGCGCCGGGGGTGTCACGGAGATTTGGCCGTCGTTCTGCCTGCCGTGGTTTCCATCGGAACCACCGCTCGTGGCGGAGGCCGCTCGAAGGCACAGGCGCGCGAGCCAGGCCGAAGGCTCGGGAATGGAATGCTTCCTCGACCTCAAGCGACGGGCACGCTTCCACTTGGCAGAGGGCTGGCTGGGTATGACGCGAGAGCCGGACAGCCTCAACCCGTCGGCAACAACCATCACCTGGACGCCCCCCGGGGAGGACAAAGCTGTCAACGTCCGGTTCGCACAGGTCATCGAGTCTGTGGTGTCGCGGTGGTGCGGCCCCGACGTCGACCTCGTGCTGATCGTGCCTGACGGCCTTGGACCAGGCCCGCGAGAGGAGATCCTCAGTCAGCTCAACAGGCACTTCAATTCGATCCAGTTCGTGCCAAGAACGATCTCGGCCGCGCTGGCATGGTGCGAACGCAATACCAACCCGGGCAGCGCCGCGGCGGCCGATACTTCTCGGGGGGCTCGCATCGGCAGCTTGCTTGTGACCACGACACCTGCCGATACCTGGGAAGCCGCGCTCGTGCCAATTCGGCGCGAAGGTCATGGTCTCAATAGTCGGCTGTGTCCGGTACATGAACGCACGAGTCACCGCTCGGAACTAGGTGTCGTCGGCTTGGAGCAGATCCCGCTGCCCGGATCCGTTGATGACCCGAACATCGACCGGGCGTGGTGGCAAGCGGTGCTACAGGATCCCGCATCCGCCGACCGTGTCGCTCGCGATCCGCGTCGGGCTGCGGAAGGAGCGTCGTTGTTTCGAAGCCGCTCGCTGCCTGGGCTCCTCGAGGAGCGGTGGAAGCCGACCGATGCGTCGACCGACGTGCATCACGCCATCGCCGAGGCGACGAATCACGGTCAGCTGATCTCATGGCTCCATGTCGGTTGGAGCGAGAACGGAGTCGTTCCATCGGAACTCGCCCGCATTGCAGAGAGTCGAGGAAAACCCGATCACGTCATGAGCCCCTCAGAGCTCCTGCCTGTGGCTCTGGACGTGCCACGGCAGGTACAGCGTGGCGAAGTGCCGTACTACGAGGCCCTCGCTCAGATCGACATGTACGTCGAGGCTCGCAATGCCTTCCATGATCCCGTGGGCAGCTGGCGCCCCTTGATCGAGGCTACGGAAGTGCCTGTCGGACAGCCATATCATTCACCTGAGCCCGTCTCGGATCTGGCGCTGCCTCCAGGCCGCAAACCGTCCATCGATGTCTTCGTACGCAGCCACCGACGCGGCCAGGACGTGTACGGCACGACGACGGCTACCCAGCGTGATCCGCAGAGCGAGCCGGACCCGCTTCACATCGAGGCCACGCTACTCCCTGGTCAGGGACTTGCACGCATCGAGCTCCGATCCCAGTCCAATCGGGGATTCCAGCTCTCGGTCCGTGAAGCGGACCTCCGGCCGGCAGACTCCGCGCCCGAGGTCCGCTATGGATGGCCCCCCGGTTCGGCGTGGGTTGTCAGCCATCCACTTCTGGCCGATGCTGCGTGGCGCGTGATCGAGCGCGCGGTCGACAGGGGACTGCCCGCGGGTTCCCTTGACGAAGTCCGCGACACGATGAACACATGGCAACTCCCTGGGCAACTCAGCGTCCAAGTCACGTCTATCGATGCACCTGAGGAAATCCATCCCGAGTTCATCTACCTCGGTGTTTTCCCAAGCGGCGACGGTTCGACAGTCCCTGAGGTCGACCGATGGGCGCATCTCTACGGGGAGGAGCTTGTCTCTGCTCTTCGCGGTGCCCAGGACTACAGGCTGAAGAAGAAGGTTCTGTTCAACGCCAGCTGGCTCTATCGCCGCTGCCCCGACGAAATCCTGGATCGGGTCCGGCTCCAGCTAACAGACCTCTCGCAGCTGAACGAAGCCGCCCTTGCATGCGCCGGCAACTGCTTCTCGCGTGCGGATGACTACCGGCTGTTCTTCGCTGCCCTGCTTCAGTCGATCCGACAGCGGCTGCCTCCAGCGAATCAATACTGGATCCGGGCCTACCGCAACATGGCCCGATTTCGTGTTCATGCCCTCGCGACCGAGGTCCTTACGCCCGAGGAACAGATGGAGATCCTCCGCTGGTACTTGGCGGTGTTCGAAGAGTCCATGCCGAACCCCACAGGCCGGGACTTCCTTCATTGCGTGTACTTGGCTCCTCACATCCTCAAGCGTCGGCGATTCGACCCGGAGTTCATCTTGAAGCACAGCCCTATCTACTCGGATGTCCGGTCAGTCTATGAGCGGGCCGTTGACTCGGCGAACAGCACGAAGCACCGCAACAACATGCGGTGTGCCCTGGAGTTTCTGAGCACGGCCGCTACCACCGCAACACTTCAGCGGCTTGGCGAGGGCGACCGGAGCTGACGCCATATGAGGCTGAGGGCGCTCGGCCCGGTGCCAGGGCATACTCGCCGCTCGCCGGGCTGCTTCGCGACCGCAGCGCGACAGACACTCCCCGTCCCCGCTCCCGTGCCACAGTGCAGGAGGGATTCGGGCACGACTCGGAGACTTCGGAGGTGCGCTGGGCCACTCTGGAAGAAGCGCGTGGGATGATCGCGCAGACCACGAACAAGACGGGCCGGGATCGCGACCTCGCCGTGCTCACCGCCACCATCGCACTCGCCGAGACGGGCACCTGATCCGGGCAACAGGACCTCCAGCATGCACAAGCGCCAAGGCCGGCTCGTCTACTCGCCCTCGGACCTGATCCGGTTCCTGGAGTCGCCGTACGCCAGCTTCATGGAGCGGCTGCGCCTCGAGGATCCCGAGCGGTACGTGCGGGACGAGGTGGACGCGCAGCTCGGGCTCGTCGCGGCCAAGGGCGACGAGCACGAGGACCGCTACGCGAAGGCGCTGGTCGCCGAGGGCCGCGATCTGTGTGAGATCGACGACGACGCCGAGGCTGACGTCGACGCCGTCGCGAACACGCGCGCGGCGCTGGTTGCGGGGCGGGAGTTCGTCTACCAGGGCGTGCTCGAGCTGCCGCCCTTCCGCGGCAAGGCCGACTTCCTGGTGCGCCTGGACGAGCGCGCGGCGGACGGCTCGTTCCTCTACGAAGTGCACGACGCCAAGCTGGCTGCGAAGCCCAAGCCCTACTACCTGGTCCAGCTCTGCTGCTACGCCGAGATGCTCGAGGCGATGCAGGGCACGCGGCCCGAGCGCGTCGCCGTCATCCTGGGCACCGGCGAGACGCGCTCCTTCCGCACCGAGGACTTCCGCTACCACTACCTCGCGGTGAAGGCGGCCTTCCTCGAGCAGATGGCGGCGTTCCGGCCGGACGCCGAACCGCCGCTGCCCGACCCGCGCGCCGACCACAAGCCCTGGCAGTCCCGGGCCGACGCGTACCTGGAGCAGGTCGACCACCTCGTGCGCGTCGCCGGCATCAGCAGCAGTCAGATCCGCAAGCTGCACGGCGCCGGGATCGAGACCATGACCGCTCTCGCGCGGACCGACACCGAGCGCGTGCCGCGCATCGACAACGCCGTCTTCGCGAGGTTGAAGCAACAGGCCCGGCTGCAGGTCGACGCGCCGCCCGAACCGCCGCCGCCCTACGAACTCGTGCCGCAGGATCCGGACGACGAACGCCGCGGCTTCGCGACCCTGCCGCCGCCCTCTCCCGGTGACATCTTCTTCGACCTGGAGGGCTATCCCCTCGCCGACGACGGCGGGCTCGAGTACCTCTTCGGTGCCACGCACCTCGTCGACGGGGAGCCTGCGTTCAAGGACTTCTGGGCCTTCGACGACGCCACCGAGCAGGAAGCCTTCGAGCAGGTCATCGACTGGATCATCGAACGCTGGCGCGCCGACCCGCAGATGCACGTCTACCACTACGCGCCCTACGAGCCCACGGCGATGAAGCGGCTCATGGGCAGGTACGGCACGCGCGAGGAGGAGGTCGACCACCTGCTGCGGCAGGGCGTCTTCGTGGACCTGTATCGCGTCGTGCGCGAGGGCGTGCGCATCGGCGAGCCGTCCTACTCGCTCAAGCAGGTCGAGCGCCTCTACATGCAGCGCGAGGGCGAGGTCGAGAGCGCCGGCGAGTCGATCGTGCAGTTCGCCGCGTGGCTGAACAGCGACGAGTCGCGGGACTGGCGGCAGTCGCCGATCCTCAAGGGCATCCGCGACTACAACGAGGACGACTGCATCTCCACCTGGAAGCTGGCCGAGTGGCTCTGGGAGCGGCAGGCGGAGTTCGGGCCGGTGTGGATGGAGCCGCACGCCCCGAAGAAGAAGCAAGCAGCCGAACACGACCGAACCACCGAGGAGTTCGCTCCACTCCGCGAAGAAGATCGCGCACGTCGGGAACTCGCGGATCGCCTGCTTGCCGGTCTCCCCGGGGATTCCGCAACCGACTCCGACGACCAGCGCATCCAGCGACTCCTGGCGCAGATGCTCGAGTTCCACCGCCGGGCCGACAAGCCGATGTGGTGGAACTACTTCGAACGCGACGTGTACACGTCCGAGGAACACGCCGAGGAGATCACCTGCCTCGGCGACGTCGTGCGTGACGGGGCTCCCCGACCGGTCCGGCGATCCCAGTGCTGCGCGTATCGTTTCGACGCTGAGCAGGTCACGAAGATCGCCGAGGGCAAGAAGGTCTGCTTCGCCGGCATTCGCCACGTGCTGTTCTCGGTCGAGAGCCTCGATCAGGATGCCGGCCGGATCGAACTCACGGCGGGTGGCAAGACGCTCGAGAAGACCCCCGATGGCACCTTCCCACCGGCTGGTTCACTGCTGCTGTACGAGCATGTTGCGGCCGACACGATGGCCGATAGCCTCCTGCGTGTCGCGAAGGCCTGGAACGCGGACGGTTCGTTGCCCCCCGCGCTGCACAACCTGTTGCTCAGGCGGCCGCCCGCCCTGATCGAAGGTTCGGGCTCGCCGGCCGAGGCGCTGCTACGCGACGACGAAGACTCCGTCGATGGGACGCACCGCGTCGTGGCCGCCCTCGACGGCGCCACGCTCAGCGTCCAGGGGCCGCCGGGATCGGGCAAGACCTACACGGGGTCGCGTGTCATCGCCCGCCTTCTGGCGGACGGGAAGAACATCGGAGTCGTCTCCAACAGCCACAAGTCCATCATCAAGCTCCTGGACGAGGTCCGCGATGTCATGGGCGACGCGTTCCGCTGCCTCAAGGCGGGCGACGACCCCAACGAACCCCTGTTCGATCACCCCGGCGCAGCCTGGGTGAAGATGAACGCGAAGGCCGCGGACGCGTACACGGGCGGACTCATCGGCGGCACGGCGTGGCTCTTCTCGCGCTCGGACATGCACGAAGAGCTCGACTACCTGTTCGTCGACGAGGCCGGGCAGGTGTCCCTCGCCAACCTCGTGGCCATGGCGCCCAGCGCGCGCAACCTCGTGCTGCTCGGCGACCAGATGCAACTCGGGCAGCCGACCCAGGGCACCCACCCGGGAGAGAGCGGCGCCAGCGCGCTGGAGTTCGCCCTGGCCGGCCACGCGACCGTGCCGCCGGAGCTGGGGATCTTCCTCGGCACGACCTGGCGACTGCACCCCGACCTGTGCCGCTTCATCTCGGGCGGGATCTACGAGGGCCGGCTCGAGCCGGAGCAGCACACCGTGCGGCGCGTGATCCGCGTGCCGGACGAGGGCGGTCGCCTCGTGCCCGTCGAGGCCGGACTTCTGTTCAGCCCGGTCGAGCACGAGGGCAACACCCAGGCCAGCGACGAGGAGGTCGAGCGCGTCGCGGCCCTCGTGGACGAGCTGCTCGGGCGCGAGCGCACCGACGAGCACGGCCGCCCCGCCGGCCCGGTCACGATCGAGCACATCCTCTTCGTCACGCCCTACAACCTGCAGGTGCAGCGTCTCCGGCAGCGCCTGCCCGCCGGGGCACGCGTCGCCTCGGTGGACAAGTTCCAGGGACAGGAGGCGCCGATCGTGATCGTGTCGCTGTGCACGAGCTTCGGCGAGACCGGAGGCCGCGGCCTGGCCTTCGTGCTGGACCGCAACCGGCTCAACGTGGCCCTGTCGAGGGCGCAGAGCCTGGCGATCGTGGTCGGGGATCCGCGGATTGCGCGCACGGATGTCGGCAGCATCGCGGAGATGGAGCGGGTGAACCTGTTCTGTCGGGTGGTGCGGGAGGGGATGGTGGAGTGCGGAACTCATCGCGAGTCCGCCGCTGGACACGGGACACTCGACTGACTCAGGATCTCATGCACGCCGACTACCAGATCGTCGAGAAGCTGTTCCGACACCTCATCGACCGTGAGTTGGGTCAGAAGTTTGGCCCCGGCTACTGGAAGCAGGTGATCCCGGGAGACATTCGCGACAAAGTCCGCCTCCGGGCCGAGAGCTTCCTCAAGAAGCATCCCCACGTCGATCCCGGCCGATACACGACGACGCGAAGTCGCCTCGACTTCTGCGACGTGCCCGACTATCGAAAGATCCTCTCATCCAAGCGGACGCGCGAGCTCTTTCGAGCGTACTTCCCGAGCGCTGAGGGGCTTGCGGCCAAGCTCGTCCACTTCGAGGAGTACCGCAACGCCCGGGCACATGGACGCCCTCTCGACGAGATCAGCCTGGACCTGGGGCGGTCGGCGAGCGCGGCATTGCACGCCGCCCTCCATCGGGCCCTCGAAGGTGATCTCCTGCCGGACGACGGGGAGGGAGCCCCCAGCCACGACGACACGGAGGCCATCACCCCTACCGGTCCGGCCGATGGCCGCGAAGGCGACGGTGAGCGGGAGCCTGCGCCACCAGCCGAGAGAGCCACCCCGACCTCGCGTGAGAACCGTGAAACGAGCAGGGCGGCGGACCGGTGCATCGATCCGGGCCTCCTTCCCAAGGAACTCAACAAGATCTGGCGCAAGCTCGCCGGCCTGTATGACGTGTCCACGCCCGAAGATGTGCAGGCTGTCGATCCGGATCGCTTTGCGGGCCAGCCGGGCGTCGGGACGATCTACGTCGACGGACTCGCCGATCTCAAGACGTACCTCTCTGAGCACGCGGACGAGCTGGCCGCGAGCATGGCTCTTCCCGCAACCGATGAGTCGGTCAACGTCGGTGCGAAGTACTATCTCAACTGGATCGAACTCGGCGCGGAGGACCGGAAGGCCCTGCGCAAGATCAGGACCGTGCTCGATCTGAAGGTCCGCGTGACCGCGAATCAGGTCCTCGATCTCAACCTCCAGGAGTTCGGAGGCAGGAAGGGGGTCGGCGAGGGCACGCTGGAGCGGATCCGAGCGCTGCGACGCAGGATAGGCGTCGAGGCGAACCGCCTTGCCGATCAACCCGAGTTGGGCATCCCCGACAGCGCGCTCCTCGTCCCCGCGGATCCCAGGCCCCTCTCAATGGTCGAGGCCGACGAGTTGCTCACGCGGGACATCGATCGCTTCATGCGACGTGGCCCGCCCGAGGACGGACAGGTCCTCAGGAGGCGCTGGGGCCTCGGCTGTGAAGGCGAGACCCTCGAACAGATCGGCAAGGGACTCCGTCGTACCCGGGAGCGCATCCGACAACTCCAGGACGCCGCGGAGCGTCGCTTCCGGGAATCGCTCGCCGTACCACCCGAGTCCCTCCGGCTTGTCGTCGAGCAGCATCTGCACTCGAATCTCACGGAGCTGCTGCCACGCCTTGCAGCGGACTTCAGCTCGGAGGAGTGCTTCCAGGACTTCTTGAGCGTCGCCTCGTCGCGACCTCGTCGCTGGATCCGTGAGGCCCAACGAGCGAGGGAGGGTCGCTTCGCCCTCGTCGACGAGTACTTCGCCGAACACGAGTCTCCCGCACCGATCGCGGACGTACTCGCTTTCTTCCAGGACCAGGACGGGTGGAGCGCGTCGCAGGCGAGCCACTCCCTCCGGGACCTCGCGACTCAGGGCCGGCTCGTGATGGTCGCTGGAGGGCTCGTACCGCGCGGCATGAAGAAGGGAGCGGCGCTGGCCCACGTGTTGCTCATGCACCCCGAAGGCCTCTCCTGGTCCGACGCTGCACGGGCCGTCAATGCAGCCGGATACTCGGCACGGCACCTCAGCCTGGAGCGCGTGGACGGCGAGTTCACGCGCTCTCCACATCTCTACCTCGCAGGTCGCGGCTTCTATCGGCACCTCGCCCACCTCGCTCTCGACAAGAGCAGAATCCCGGACATCCTGGCGGAGCTTCGAGGGTTCCTTGCAGGTCGCCCCCGCCAGACCAGCAAGGTCCGGGATGCCCAACTGAGACTCTGGCCCTCCGGGGATCCCGACTACTACGCCCTGCGCCACGTCTGCACGAGCTACGGAGAGGCCTACGGAATCCACGGCAGCTTCTTCTCGTCCGCCGACACGATCTCGCTGCACGAGGAGCACGAGACGGTGACCACGGCCGACTACGTCCTCACGCGCGTCACCGAGAGCGCAGCTCCCATGACGAGAGAGGAGGTCCAGCGGCAGCTGACAACGAGCAGCGAGGGCTGGGCCGAGTTCCTCCTGGCCCGCCTGGTGGACGAGGATCGGATCATCGAGGTGACCCGCGGTCACTACCTGGACGTGCCCCGCTCACTGAAGATGCTGGACAACTCCCGCATGATCGAGGCCCTCGACGTCGCGATGGGCATCTCGCGACAGGCGCCCGAGACGGCCCATGACGATCTCTGCGATCTGGTCAACGAGACGACAGGCCGTTCCTTCACACGGAAGTACGTGCGTCGATTGCTGGTCGAGCACCGGCGACGCCGGGGCGTGGCCTGACCGACGCGGGCATCAGGCGTCTCGACCCTCCACGGCCGACCCTTCGGGACTCCCTGCGCAAACGGACACTCCGTGTCCACCCCCACCCGGATCCTGGCTCGAGTGAACACCTGCTGTCGCTGCTTTCGAAGCAGCCGCATGGCCTCGCTCTCGGAAAAGGGGAAGTCCCATGAACCAACGTCGTCGCCGCATCGCTTGTCGCTTGTCGGCGGCGCGTGCCTTGCTGTGCACCACGCTCGCCATCGCCGCTGCCTGCAGCAGCGTCCCGCTGCGCATCCCGGGCGCGGAGCTCGAGGCCGGAGAGGTCGCGCACGGGCAGGTCACCGGGGAGTCGACCGGCGTCATGCTCTTCCAGATCATCCCGATCGGGCAGAACGACCGGTTCCAGGAGGCCTACGAGCGCGCGATGCTCTCCGCGCCGGGAGCGACGCGGCTCATCGACGTCACGATCCAGGAGAGCTGGTTCTGGGCCTGGCTGCTCAACGGCTACAACTTCAAGCTGACCGGGACGGCGGTAGGACCGGCGGACAGCTGACGTGTGACTCGCGCCGGCCATCGCGACCGCGTCACCGCACGATTGAGAGCCGCTCGTCGACTCCACGCCATCGCGACCTCCGTATCCGCGCACCGCAGCGTCGAGGCGTGGGCCTTTGATCAGGACCTCAGCATCCACGCGCCCTGAAGCGCGTCGTGCTGTCCGCGTTCCCCTCGCCGCCCCCACCCCCGTGATAATCTCCCACGCATGTCATCCTTGGGGCGGGGCGTCTACGAGCAGCTCATCACGGATGAGCTCGAGGCGCGCCTGCGCGAGGTCGACTCGCAGAAGCTCGAAGCGGTGCGCAGCAAGCTCGTGCCTGCAGAGGCGCCCGACCGCCTCGCGCTCCACCTGTCCCGCCTCGTCCACCGCATCGTGGCGTCGCTGCCCGACAAGGAACGCGTCGTTCGCGGCATGGCGCTCGTGCGCGATCTCGTCGGCCTGATCAGCGATCAGCACCCCGGGAAGGACGTCGAGGACGAGCAGCCCATCTCCGAGCACACGCTGCTTGCATCGCTCCTGGCGCGACAGCCGGACGGGAAGTTCGAGTCCATCCCGAAGCCGCTGACGCCGCTGCTCGACACCACGCTGCTCACCAACGCGCCGGGTGAGCCCCGGGTCGGTTCGCAGCTCGTGACCGAGATCCCGTCGGCCGATCGGATCGACCTGGTCATGGCGTTCATCCGCCGCTCAGGCATCCGGCCGCTGCTCGACGCGCTCCGCCAGCACTGCGGAGCCGGGCGACCGCTGCGCATTCTCACGACGACCTACACCAACTCGACCGAAGCCGCCGCCCTCGAAGAACTGAGTGAGCTTGGCGCCGAGATCCGCGTCTCCTACGACACGAGCGGCACGCGCCTCCACGCGAAGGCCTGGCTGTTCCACCGGGTGTCTGGCTTCTCGACATCGTACGTCGGCTCGTCGAACCTGACCCGATCCGCGCAGGTCACCGGCCTCGAGTGGAACATGCGCGTCTCGGGTGCGCGCAATCCCGACGTCATCGACAAGGTCCGGGCCGTCTTCGAGAGCTACTGGAACCACCCGGACTTCGAGCCCTACGACCCGAAGGCATTCGTCGAGCGGACACAGACACAGGGCTCGGCTGGCATCGAGTTCATTCTGCCCTCGATCGAGATCGAGCCGCGACCGTTCCAGGAACACCTCCTCGAGCGGATCGAGCTCTCTCGTCAGAACGGACACCACCGCAATCTCCTCGTCGCGGCCACGGGCACGGGCAAGACCGTCATGGCGGCGATCGACTACGCGCGCCTGCACCAGTCGCATCCGAACCTGCGGCTCCTGTTCGTGGCGCACCGCGAAGAGATCCTCAAGCAGAGCCTCGCGACGTTTCGACTCGCTCTGCGAGAAGGAGACTTCGGAGAGCTGTGGGTCGGCCGCCACCGGCCGCACCGGTTCGATCACGTCTTCGCGTCGATCCAGAGCCTCAACGCGGCCAGCCTCAACGACCTCGATCCGACCCACTTCGACGTGGTCATCGTCGACGAGTTCCACCACGCGGCGGCTCCGTCCTACAAGCGCCTGCTCGACCAACTGGAGCCGCGTGAACTGCTGGGCCTGACGGCCACTCCGGAGCGCGCCGACGACCTCGACATCCTGCACTGGTTCGATCATCGCATCGCCGCCGAGTTGCGGCTGTGGGATGCCATCGATCAGCAGCGGCTTACGCCCTTCCTCTACTACGGCATCCACGACAGCACCGACTTCTCCCAGGTCCCGTGGACACGCGGCCGGGGCTACGACGTCGAGGGACTCTTGAATGTCCTGACCGCCGATGACTCCCTGGCGCGGTACGTCCTCAAGCAGTTGTTGAGCCGGGCCGAAGATCCATCGTCCATGCGCGTGCTCGGCTTCTGCGTCAGCGTGGCCCACGCCCGGTTCATGGCACGCGTGTTCAAGGAAGCCGGCATGCCCGCGACGGCCATCTGGGGCGACACGCCAGCCGAGGAGCGGCGGGCCGCACTGCAAGACCTGTCTGCCGGCAACATCCGGGTCCTGTTCTCGGTGGACCTCTTCAACGAGGGCATCGACCTGCCCACCGTCGACACCCTGCTGCTCCTGCGACCGACCGACAGCGCCACGCTGTTCATCCAGCAACTCGGACGCGGCCTCCGCAAGAGTCACGGCAAGGCCGCCTGCACCGTGCTCGACTTCGTCGGCCAACACCGGCGCGAGTTCCGGTTCGACCGACGCCTGCGCGCGCTGCTCGGTGGATCGCGCGGCGACATCACACGGCAGATCGAACGCGGCTTCCCGCTGTTGCCCGCGGGCTGCCACATGGAACTCGATCCGGTCGCATCCAAGATCGTCTTGGACAACATCAACGCCGCCGTGCCCTCGCAGTGGCGAGCCAAGGCGGAGGAGTTGAAGCTCATCGCCGAGGAGGCCGAGGGAGGCGACGTCAGCCTCGACGCCTTCCTCGAGGAGAGCGGCCTTGAGTTGGACAACGTCTACGCGGGCCAGCGCGTGTGGTCCGACCTCCGAGAGGCCGCGGGTCTGACCGTTGCGGAGCCGGGCGTCGATGAGCCCGTGCTCCGACGAGCCTGCGGGCGCCTGCGTCACATCGACGACCTGGAACGCATCGAGACCTTCAGCCGCCTGCTTCGCTCACCCGGACCACCCGATGTCGCGGCCCTCTCGGAGCGCGAGCGCCGCTTGCTTCGCATGCTCGTGGCGTCCGTCACCAGCCAGGCGGTCGACAAGAAGACCTCCATGGCTGAGGGAGTCCGATTGATCTGGGGGCACCCGCAGGTGATCGAGGAGGTGCTGCAACTCCTCGCGGTGCTTCGCGGCCAGCTCTCCCACGTCCACGCACCGCTCGCGGATCACCCGAACGTCCCGCTGCAAGTGCACGCGCGCTACACCCGGATCGAGGTCCTCACGGCCTTCGGCATCGGCGAGGGCGCCAAGGTGGCTTCGTGGATGACAGGTATCTACTGGGCGAAGGAGGAGCGGTCAGACCTGCTCGCCTTCACGCTCGACAAGACCATGGGCAACTTCTCGCCCACGACGCTCTACAAGGACTACGCGATCAGCCCGGAGCTCATTCACTGGGAGAGCCAGTCGATGACCCGCGCCGACTCGCCGACAGGTCGCCGCTACCAGACGCATGAGCAGGGCGGCTCCAGCGTCATGCTCTTCGCGCGACTCAACACGGATGAGAAGGCCTTCTGGTTCCTGGGCCCTGCGAGCTACCAGAGCCACGAGTCGGAGAAACCGATGCAGGTGACCTGGAAGCTGAAGCACCGCCTGCCCGGAGACCTGTACGCGACCTTTGCAGCGGCCGTCGCTTAGCGCTCACTCGCGCAGGGGATCGCGGCCAGCGAGTTCGGGCGGCGGTGTTCACCAGCCATTGGCTCCGCACGTTCAGTTGAACAAGCCGCGGCCTTGTTAAGCGATTCCGCTGAATCGTTAAATAAGCAACAGATCGACCGCGAATCGCCGATCCTCGCCCCACCCCCTTCTTCTTCGCCGGGTCTGACCCCCTCCCATGCCCACCATCATCCTCGCGACCTTCGGCTCCTTCGGCGACGTCTTCCCCTACCTGGCCCTCGGTCAGGAGCTCCGACGACGCGGCCATCGCGCCGTCCTCGCCACGTCGGCGATGTACCGCGACACGGTGGAGCGGTCCGGTCTCGCCTTCGCGCCCGTGCGACCCGACGTCGACTTCGAGGACGACCAGGTCTTCCGTCGAGCCATGGAGCCGAAGCGCGGCACCGAGTTCGTCGTGCGCGAGCTCGTGATCCCGGCCCTGCGCGAGACCTACCGCGACCTCGCGACCGCGTGCGAGGGCGCCGACCTGCTCGTCTCGCACGTGCTCACCTACGCCGCGCCGATCCTGGGCGAGAAGACCGGGCTCCCGTGGGTCTCGACCGTGCTGTCACCGATGGTCTTCTGCTCGGCCCACGACCCGCCGGCCCTCGCGCCCGCGCCGTGGATCGCCGGGCTGCGTCGCTTCGGGCCGGGCCCGACCGGTCTGCTGCTGCGCCTGCTGAAGAAGGTCTCGTGGAGCTGGAGCGCGCCGATCCGCGAGCTCCGCACCGAACTCGGCCTGGCGGCGGACGCCGATCCGCTCTGGGAGGGCCAACACTCCCCGCGCGGCGTGCTGGCGTTGTTCTCGCGGCACTTCGCGCAGCCCCAACCCGACTGGCCGCCGCACACCACGATCTGCGGCTTCCCCTTCCACGACGCCGACTTCGGCAACGGTGGCGACGACGGCGAGAACGGTGTCGGCAACGACGCCGCGCGGCTCGACCGCTTCCTCGGCGAGGGCTCGGCCCCGCTCGTGTTCTCGCTGGGCTCCTCGGCCGTGCAGTCGGCGGGCGACTTCTACGTCGCGGCCGCCGAGTCCGCACGCCGGTTGGACCGACGCGCGGTGCTGGTGGTCGGCGGCTCACCCGCTCCCCCGACGCTCCCCGACGAGGTCCTCGCGATCCGCTCGACCGCGGTCCGCCCGCTGTTCGAAGCGGCGTCCGTGGTGGTCCACGCCGGCGGCGTCGGCTCCACCGCGCAGGCGCTCCGGGCCGGTCTCCCCCAGCTCGTCGTCCCCTTCGCCCACGATCAGTTCGACAACGCCGTCCGAGCCGAGCGGCTGGGTGTCGGCCGCAACCTCGCTCGGAGCCGGCTCACGTCCGCGCGTCTGACGCGCGCGCTCGAGCAACTGCTGGCCGGCGAAGAGACGCGAGGTCGCGCCACGGAACTCGCCGCGAAGATCCGCTCCGAGCACGGGACCGAGCGCGCGTGCGACGCGCTGGAGCAGGCGCTCACCGGCTGAGGCCGGCACGGCATGTCCGCAACGCCCCGCCCGGGTTGGCGGTACCCTGGCGCCTCCGAGGGACGGCCTGCCGCGACACGCCGCGCCCCCCGGCGAGATTCTCGGGGCCGCCCTGAGACGCGTGCCCCGGTCTCCTGATCTCCTCTCCTGGGCCCACTTCTTGGAGACCGCCGTGTCCACTCGCCTCCTCTCCACCCTCACCACCCTCACCACCCGCACCCTCCTCACCGTGGCCCTCGCCGGCTTCACGGCCCCGAGCGCCGCGTCCCAGACCGGCCCCTTCCAGGACGGCGAGCTGCTGATCCGCAACCCGAACGGCAGCTCCCCGAAGCTCATCCGCGTGGAACCGTCCACCGGGCAGGCGGCCGTGCTGATCGAGCCCGGCGGCTGGGGCGGGTGGGCCGACAGCATGGTCTACGACCCGCATCGCGGCGGCGTCGTGGCCTGCATCAGCCTGCCGCCCGACCCGTTCACCGGGTACCGCCTGTGGGTCATCGACTCGGACGGCTCGGCGGTGGCCATCCCCGCCCTCTTCGGCGTCGTCGTCCACTCGCTCGAGCCCACCGTGGACGGGCGCCTCTACTTCCAGCGCTCCGGCTTCGGCAACACGACCCTCGAGTACCTCGACGCCGCCAACCAGCTCCACGTGCTCATGGACGAGACGGGTCTGGCCCCGGCGGCGGTCGAGGTCGAGCACCTGGTCTACGACCCGGTGGGCAACGTCCTCATCGGCAGCGCGAGTTCGGGCTGGAGCTCGGGCAGCTGCGGCGATCCGACGATGAACACGATCTGGCGCATCCCGCTGTCGGCCGACGGCTCACAGCTGTCGGGCCCGGTGACCTGCACGCCCCTGGCCGCCTCCTCGCTCAACAGCATGAGCCTGAGCCGGCTGCCGAACGGCCGCATCCTCGCCACCTACGCGGGCACGAACCCGTTCGGGTTCACCATCCACGAGAAGATGTGGTCGATCGACCCGGCCACCCTCGGCGCCGTGCTCTGGGCCGAATCCGACCTGGCCGACATCAACGCCGGCGTGTACAGCACGCGCCTCGACCGCGCCGTGCTCTTCTACGACACGACGAACGAGCTGCGCACCTACGCCCAGGGCCAGGGGGGCGGCGGCACGCCGCTGCCGGTGAGCCTGCCCATCGGCGACGGCACCACCGGCTTCTCGCCCGCCGACAACATGGTCCAGCTCGACGTGCTGGGCCCCGGCTGCATCGGCTACACCGCCAACCACGGCGTGGGCCTGGCCGGCACCGGCGGTCTCGTGCCGACCTTCGGAGCGGTGGGCTGCCCGGACATCGGCGAGACCTGGTCGCTGTCCATCGGGCAGGTCGTGGGCGGCGCGCCCGGCGTGATCTTCGTGGGCCTCGGCGTCACCGCGCTCCCGTTCAAGGGCGGCACCTTCTACATCGACACCCTGCTGCTGACCCTGGGCATCGCCGTGGGCGGCACGCCGGGGGTCGCGGGCGCCGGCAGCCTCAACCTGCCCGTGCTGATCACCGACCCGAACCTGGCCGGCATCGAGTTCGTGCTGCAGACCGGCTTCCAGGATGCGGCCGGGCCGTCGAACGCGTCGCTGAGCAACGCGCTGCGCTTCAAGGCCTTCTGAGCGGCGCCTAGCTAGGTGAACGGCGCGTTTCGCGTTGCTCGCGGCCGCACCGCGCGGGAAGAGGTGGGGAGGCGTGACCCGGAAGGCCGAGCCCCGTCCTTGGGGTCGAGGTGCCGCGAACATCCCGCATTAGAGGCCCGTGAATCGCTCTTCACGGCCTGAATTCGAGCACATGTCGACAGAATCAACTTCCGTGAACACGTGTTCTTGACCTGTCGATGCGATCACCCTATCCTCAAAACATGTCGACAAACAGGCAAAACTTCGACACGTCTAAGCAGGCGCCGACCTGGACCCCGGACCGACCCTACGACCAGCTCCCGGGCCTGCCTCCGGACATCGACCTGGAGACCCGCGCCGCCCTGAAGGCCTGCATCGGGGCCCGGGCCGCACTGGCCGAACTCAAGCAGGCCACCGCCCTGATCCCGAACCCGGCCATGCTGATCAACACGCTGCCGATGCTCGAGGCCCAGGCGAGCTCCGCGATCGAGAACATCGTCACGACCGCCGACGAGCTGTTCCGGCAGCTCCCCGCCGAACGCGTCGACGACCCCGCAGCGCGGGAAGCCCTGCGCTACCGGGAGGCGCTGCTGGAAGGAGCCCGTGCCCTCCGGGACCGCCCCCTCGGGACCGGCGCCGCCGAACGGATCTGCAGCCGGATCAAGGACGTCGACGTGTCGGTCCGCCGGGTCCCGGGCACGGCGCTGAAGAGCTCGACGAGCGGCAGGGTCGTCTACACGCCGCCCGAAGGCGAAGCGCGGATCCGCGACCTGCTCGCTGACTGGGAGCGCTTCCTGCACGCCGGGGACGACCTCGATCCGCTGATCCGGATGGCCGTCGCCCACTACCAGTTCGAGGCCATCCATCCCTTCACGGACGGCAACGGCCGCACGGGTCGCATCCTCAACAGCCTCTTCCTCGTGGACCGCGGTCTGCTCGGCCTGCCCATCCTCTACCTCAGCCGCTTCATCAACACACACCGCGCCGAGTACCACCAGCTGTTGCTCGGCGTCACGCGCGATGCGGACTGGGACAGCTGGGTCGTCTACCTGCTGCGCGGCGTGGAAGAAACGGCCCGCTGGACGACGGACAAGATCCGCGCCATCCGTGACCTCGCCGAGCACACGCGGGAGCACGTCCGCGCCGCCTTGCCGAAGCTCTACAGCCATGAGCTGGTCGACGTCATCTTCGAGCAACCGTACTGCCGCATCGGTCACCTCGTCGCGGCGGGGATCGCCGAGCGACAGACGGCGTCACGGTATCTCGCCGCCCTCGTCGATCTCGGCGTGCTCCAGCAGCAGGTCGCGGGGCGCACGAAGCTGTTCCTGCACCCGAAGCTGCTCCGCGTGTTGACGACCGAGGGCGATGCGTTCGACCCGTACGCTCCACCCTGATCGGATCGACCGCGGGCACGACTCGGCGGTCACCTTGGCACGCGCCATCGCGTAGCAACCAGCGCTTGCCCAGGTGGACCACGCCGGGTGGATCCGTTCGTGCGCGCGCGCTCGTCTACGGCGACCCCAGCAGCGCCACGATGCCCGGGTGGTCCGGCGCATACCGCGTCGCCCTGAACAACGCGAACGGCGGCACGCCGCCGGTGCCCTTGGGCGGCTCCACGTCACCGCCGTACGGGTTGCGGAACTCCCACACGATGCGGCCGTTGGGCATGACCTCGAAGAGGCGACCCTGCACGCCCTGGCAGATGAGCGTGTTGCCGTTGGGCAGCCGCTGCGCGCCGGAGATGAACGCCGAGTAGAAGGTGCCGGCCTGCTCGTAGGTCCAGGCGGGCTCGGCGGGGCCGAAAGGCTGGCCGGGTTCGTGGGCAAAGCCGGTCTCGGGATCGAACGGCAGGACCAGCTCCACGACCTCGCTGCGGTCGTTGCCGTCGGGGCGCCGGCCGCCGTTGTTGAACACGGTTAGGCGCAGGTCGCTCGCGACCGCCTCGCCGCCCGCGCCCGGGGCCGCGCCGGCGTTGCTGCCGTCGAGCCACTGCGGGTCGTGCTGGTAGAAGAGCTGCTGATCGTCGTCGCTGCCCGCGCCGTGGCGTCGCGGATGGCCCCAGCGCCAGAGGATGTCGCCGCCCATCCCGAAGCGCCCGCCCGTGTGCCCGGCGGCTTCCTCGGTGGTGGTCGAGTGGTCGATCACCCACAGCTCGCTGAAGTGCGGGGAGCTGATCACGATCAGGTCTTCGCCGGCGTGATGGTCGACGGCGTTGGTGTGCATCCAGTCGGCGTCCTTGCGGCTGTCGTCCTCTTCCTCGTCGTCGCCGCCGACGTAGCCGAGCGCGCGCAGCTGCTCATCCATGGCCTCGGCCTCGGCCTCCTGCTCGGCGGTGAGCGGCGGCTCGTCGCGGTGCTCGCCGTTCACGTCGATCCGCTGCGGGTTGCGCGCCACCGAGCCGTGGTTCTCGCCGCGCTCGACCAGGTCCTGGACCACGTGATCCCAGCTGCGCCACTCCCAGACGATCTCGCCGCCCTCGCTGCCCGTCGGCTTCAGCTCGAAGAGCATGTCGGGCCAGAGACCCTCCTCGCCCAGTGCCTCGGGGTGCCGCCCGCGAGCCAGGACCTCGCGCGCCTCGCGCGCCTCCCAGGCGATGAAGAGGATGTTGCCGTTCGGCATGGGCTCGATGTCGTGGTGGATCATCGCGGAGTCGGTGGCGAGCTCGTAGCTCCAGGTCACCTCGCCGCCCGGAGCGATGCGCTCGAGCAGCCCGAAGATGCCGCCGCCGTGGAAGAAGGGCGGATCGTCGACGCGCTGGCAGCGCAGGATCGAGCCGTCGTCCTCCAGGTACACCGCACTCGGCCCGTGGCCGCTGGGCCACTCGTGGACGATGTCCGCCTCGTTGTCGATCAGGTAGGTCGACCTGCCCATCAGCGGCGCGACGAGCACGTAGCCCGGCGCGACGTGCTGGGCATCGTGCGTGATCAGGCCGCGCGACTGGAAGCTGGCGAGCATGAAGGGGTCGGCGTCGCCGGCGCCGCCCATGCCGCCGGGGGCGCCCATGCCGCCGCGGGCGCCCATGCCGCCGGGTCCGCCGCCGCCTCCGGGGCGCTCCTCCACGCCGGGGGCACCGTCGTCGGAGCTGGCGCCGTCCTGCGCGTCCGCCGCCGCGGGAGCGAGCAGGGCCGCGGCGACCGCAGCCGCCAGAAGGGCCGTCGGACGGGCGCGGCGAGGCCCGCGGAGCGCCGCCGTCCCCGGGGAGCGAATGCGGCCGAACCAGCCGCCAGAGGTCGGTCCTGCGCGATATGAGGGCATCGGCGCATGATCGCACAGAAGCCCGGCGCTTGTCCCTGGGGCCCTCTTCGGCGCTGTCTCCAGATTCCGCGGAGATTCCGGGG
>JAJDDM010000169.1 GCA_029260315.1 Phycisphaerales bacterium
GAATCAGCCCGCAAACAGCCGAGCCGATGGGTCATCCAACCCAGAGAGAAACGCCTTATAGCAAGCGCACAGATGTTCCTGCACTTTCCATAGAGGTTTGCCATCGATGGGAATCGGCACGGCCCGTGGATCGGTCCGAGCTCTCTCAATCAGCCGAAGTCCCTCTTCGGTGAGCTCGGAGATCTCGGCCATGTGCTCGAGCGTGCGGAGCGAGGGAACCAGATCCTCTCGGCGAACATCGACTCTCTCGGTGGTACAGAGGGCGCTGAAGACCTCGGCGAGGTGGCGAGAGACACGGTTGTCGAGCGACAGATCGGTGAGCCAGGCGTCGACGAGGATCTGCACGCGGGCATCAAAGAGTTGGCCGGGATTGGCAAAGCCCTTTTTGGACTGATAAACAGTGACCTGCTGGCGAAGGAGGGCGTAGGCGGTGCCGGCTAGGGCGTGCTCGGCCTTGTCGTAATGAGAGGCGATGACACCTGCTGCGCAAAAGTACTGGGCATTGGGCAGCAGATACTCGGCGTGACCTCCCAGGGCGACCCGGAGGTCGCCGTTGAATCGTCGGTGGGCCGCTCCGCTAGCCCTGATGAAAGTATCGAGATTCATGGTGGGTATCTCGGCAAAGTATGCGTTGTGGAAAAGGCCGCGGACCTCTGGGAAGACCCAGAGGCCCGCGATTGGTGGTCGGCGCAACGTGTAAGCCGAGTTTTGTCCGGATGGTTCCGCCTTTGCAGGCGGGCAACAGGGTCCGAAGATCCTGCTCCCCGATGGGGCCATCCTGGGCGACCATTTCTCTAGCCGCACTATTGCTAGCGCGGTCCGGGCATTGGGGTTCGGCTCGCGCCGAATCCGTACCCGAGCACCCCACCCGTCCCCATATGGCCGGGCCGGCCGGGGACTGCTTGGGCTTGCACGCGACGGGGTTTGCCGTGCCCTTTCTGTCGCCAGAAAGGCGGTGCGCTCTTACCGCACCGTTTCACCCTTGCCTGTGCGGGCATCGGCTCGGAGAGCCGATCTGCCCGCCATCGGCGGTCTGCTCTCTGCTGCACTATCCCTCGCCCGCGACCACCTCCGCGCACGTCGGCTCGGAGAGCCGATCTACCCGGAGTTGTTCGGGCGGGTGGGCGTTACCCACCGTCGTTGCCCTTTCGTGCTCGGACTTTCCTCACATGCCCCTCAACAAGCGGGCGTGCGCGGCCGCCTCGCTGCGCATACCACGATTATACCGCCACTCCCATGTCAAATCGGGAGATTCGCCCCATCATCGGTGGGGATGCTTCCCTCGAATGCCTAGCCTAACCGCCTTGCCGGGTGGTGGGATTCCCGGTCTCTTTGCTCAACCTCGAACCGGTCGGAGGACGTGATGCACGATGGATGGAAGTTGATCGCCGCGAGCGCGGCGGTCTTGGGTCTTGGTCTCCCGACGATCGCGCAAGAGGGCGAGCAGCCCAGCGAACCCGAAGACTCCGAGCAGTCCGGCGACCAAGGCTTAGAAGAGACGGGCGAGCAGATCGCCGAGCAGATCGAGCCCCAGCGCACCAGCTTCTGGAAGGGCTGGGGCGGTAACGTCGCGCTGGGGCTCAACGGAGCCTCGGGCAACACCGAACGCCTGAACCTGCGAGGCGAGATCAACGGCACCCGCGACACGGAGTTCATGACCACCAGCGCAACCGCGCTCTACACCTATGCCACCGACGACGGTGAGGCGTCCGAGAGCCGCTTCTTCACGGGGCTGCGCAACGACTGGAAGATCCAGGAGTCCCGCTGGCGGGTCTTCGGCGAGGGGAGCTTGGAGTTCGACGATTTCCAGGACTGGGACTACCGCGTCGCCGCGGCGGGCGGAATGGGCTATGAGTTCATCGACAACGAGAAGACGACGCTGCTGGGTCGGGTGGGCCTCGGGCTCAGCCGGGAGATCGGCGGCGAGGACAACTCGATCCGCCCCGAGGGCCTGCTCGGCGCGGATTTCTCGCATCAGCTCACCGAGCGCCAGAAGCTGACCGCCGACGCGACCCTGTATCCCGATCTGAGCGAGACTGGTGAGTTTCGATTCGTGGGCAACGCGGCGTGGGAGATGCTGATCGATCCGGAGGTCAACATGAGCCTGCGCCTGGGAATCGAAGACCGCTACGACTCGACGCCAGGCGGAGACAACAAGAAGAACGACATCGCGTACTTCGCGATGCTCGTGTGGGAGTTCTGATCGACACCCCGCGTGTATCGAGGCGTGTGGCATACAGAAAGGGGAACTGATGCTCCTGTTGCAAGATGATCAACCGACCGACGCCGCGAGCCAGGGTGGCGTGGACGCCGGCGGCGCGGATGCCGCCTTGGGCGGGGATCCGAGCCAGGGCGCGGACGCCGACGGCGAGATGACGGCCGATCTCCAGGGCCTCTGGGACGGGCTCACCGATGGCACCGTCTCCGGCGACGACCTCGTGCTCGCGTGGCAGGTCGTCGGCTGGCCGATCCTCAAGGCCATCGTCCTCATCGTTGTCGTCCTGTTCATTGCCGGGTGGGTCGCCAGGATCATCTCCGGCGCAGCCCGCAAGGCCCGCGTCGAGGAGACACTTTCGCGATTCTTCGGCCAGATGGCCCGCTGGGCCATGCTCATGCTCGGCGCACTGGCCATCCTGAACACCTTCGGCGTCGAGACGACGAGCTTCGCCGCCGTGATCGCCGCGGCGGGCTTTGCCGTGGGCATGGCCCTCTCGGGCACGCTCGGCAACTTCGCCGCGGGCATCATGCTCCTGGTCTTCCGCCCATTCAAGGTCGGCGACTTTGTCGAGGTCGCCGGCGCGATGGGCACGGTGCACCAGGTCGATCTGTTCCTGACGACGCTCAACACGCCCGACAACAAGCGCTACTTCATCCCCAACGGCAAGATATTCGGCGACGTGATCCAGAACATCACCTACAACCCCAAGCGCCGCGTCGATGTCGCCGTCGGCGTCGACTATCCCGCGAACATCGACGAGACCCGCGCCGTGCTCGAGCGGGCCGTCACGAGCGTCGAGGGCATCCTCGACGACCCCGAGCCGCAGATCGTCCTGGGCGACCTGGGCGACTCGGCGGTCGGCTGGACCGTCCGCGCCTGGGCCAACACCCCGGACTACCTCGCGATGAAGCAGGCCGTGACCCGCGCCGTCAAGATGCACCTCGACGAGGCCGGCATCGGTATCCCGTTCCCGCAGCAGGACGTCAACGTCACAGGCCCGGTCGAGGTCACCGTTCGGAGCGGATGAATCTCGATCGTCGCATGACACGCGAAAGACCCAGGCCCGGGCGCAAGCCCGGGCCTTTCTCATTCGCTCAATCCCTCACTCGCTCCTTAGCCCCTGCAACCACTTACACCAGATACTCAGCACCAGCAACATGTACAACCGCTGCGAGTGATCCCGCCCGTGCCACGGATTCAGGCTCCGCTCCCCGGCCTCGTCATGCTCCTTGAGCATCTGGCGGACGAAGTCCATGTTGAGTTCGAGAGGAAGGTTGGGGAACGGCTCGGCGGATTCGAGGTGGTCGTACAGCAACTGACGCATCTGGCCGTAGTCGGTGCGGAACCAATCGCCGATGGGGATGGCGAAGCCTTGTTTAGGGCGGTTAACAATCTCGGGTGGGAGATATTTCAAGGCGACTTGCTTCAAGAGGCCCTTGCGTTGGCCGTTGGGCATGAGCGAGGAGAGGGGCGCGGCGAGGCAGGCTTCGACGAGATCTCGCGAAAGGAATGGCGAGCGGACTTCGAGGGCCACCGACATCGAGGCCGTGTCGACCTTGCGAAGAAGATCATCGGGGAGGTAGTTGTCAAAGTCCTCGCGAAGAGCATCGGTCCTCAGACGAAGTTTCTCGTCAAAGTGCTCCGGATCGACCACTAACTTTCGCATGAGATGCTGCGGGAAGATTGCAAGAAGATCGAAGTAGTGGTTTCCGCGAGCCGCGTTTGCTAGCCGGTAGACCTTGCTGGAGAGGCTCTTGGGATGCTTGGACGGCATGATTGGAACCTGCAGGCACCGCAGAGCTTTTTCGTGGCGCCGCAGCAGCGCCACGCCTTGATAGCGCGAGTACCCGCCAAAGAGCTCATCGGCGCCATCACCGCCGAGGGCCACGGCGACGTGCGATCGCGCCGCACGACACACCCATGAGGTCGGCAGCAACGAGCTATCGCCGAGCGGGAGACCGAGCCGCTCGATGAGTCGGACAACATCTTCTGCCGGTGTGGGTGAGACGTCGAGGGTCGTATGGCTGGTGCCGAGGTGGCGTGCAACTTTGCTCGCGTGTCTAGATTCGTCGTACCGGGCGTCAGGCATCCGCACTGAGAATGTGCTCAGTTTGGCGCCAAGAACGCTCAGTTCTTTCTGCGCAACGCTGGCGACAAGGCCAGAGTCGATTCCGCCCGAGAGGAAGCAACCGAGGGGTACGTCGGTCTCAAGTCGTCGGGCAACTGACTTGGTGAACAACGCATCAACATTCTCAGTGGACAGGCTTTGTGTTGTCCTCTCGGCCGGCCAATCGACCTTCGCTCCACTGTAGATTATTGAACGCCGAGAGAGTCTTTTTCCGCCGTGGTTTGGCTCCGGTCCTCGAACGCGCCACTGAGCCGGGCGATTCTCGTAGATACACGCCGGGGGAATGCAATCCCACCCGTATGCGATCCAATCTGGCAATCCCGTCGGGAACTTGTCCGCATGATTGCTACCGGGATTACCCATCTCGAAGAGACGAAGCAGGCCCGGCACCGACGTGGACACTCCGACAATTGGGCAATCTGGGCCTTGGATCACGTTGTGATACAAGGGCTTCTCACCTGCCGCATCCCTAGCCCAGAGCAACTGAGCGGTGTCCTGCATCCAGACTGTCAGCGCGTACATCCCGTCGATGCGATTTCGGAGGTCCATCCCCCACTCGCACCACCCATGCATAAGCACCTCGGTATCCGAGTGATCGGTGAAGAACTCATGCCCGACCGACTGGAGTTCCTTGCGCAGCTCCTTGTGGTTGTAGATGCAGCCGTTGAAGACGATCGCGGTCAGCCCCTTGCACTTCGGACACCGGTGCGCCCGGCAGGGCTCGTACGGCCCGCCCTCGCGGGAGATGAGCGTGGCAGCCTCCGGTGCATGTGAGCCCGAGGCGAAAGGTGCGGGGGTGGGCTCTTGGGCGACCTCGCGCGAGCTTGCGCTCGCGGCTCCGGTGAGGGAGGGATGGCCATCCGGCCTCTCAATGACCATCGGCTGCGCGGCCCGCGCCGAGAGATCAATGATCGCCAGCCGGCGATGCACCAGCGCCACATCCACGACCTTCCCGTCGGGTCGCACCGCCCGGTCGCGAAACCGCCCCTGCCCATCCGGCCCGCGGTGTCTAATAGACTCGTCCAGGATGTCCAGCCACGCCTCGGGAATCGCCTCCCGCGGCGGGAGCAACCCCTCCCGCGGATCCTGCACACGCAATACACCGGCGATCCCGCACATGGCTGGGAGCATAAGCCGGATGCCCACCAAAGGCCTCTGCGCAATAGAGGGCTATGCGCAAGCTTGGGCTCCTTGAGCAATCAAACGCGACGGCGCGATCGATGAGCCCCCAAGCCCAGGCTCGCGCCAGGGCCTCTACTCCAAAGCCCGCCGCGCGCCGGGACCTCCGCACAGCGGAACTAGTCCGCCCCCTCCGGCCCCGTCTCCGGCTCCCTGAATCGCCCGTTGCGCAGGCCCCAGATCGTGTGCAAAATGCGCGTCACGATGATCGCCGTGCTGAACGAGATGATGAACGCCACGGAGTTGCCCATCCCTCCCTTGGCGTGCAGCAACCACATCCCCCCCATCGCGATCAAGTAAAAAATCGGGCTCAGCAGATACCGCTCGGCCTGGATGAACGTCGCCGTCTTCCAGAAGTTTTCTTTGTGCTCGTGATGGCGCCGATCCGCCTCGCAACTCGGCTTCAGCGGCCTCCAGTGATTCGCCATCCAGTGCAGGGCGAAGTAGATGCCGATATCCGCGAGCCCGTCGATCATCGCCGCGGCCAGCGGCACCGCCCACGAGTGAACCCCCGGCGCGAGGTGCTCCTTGATGAGCCCCGCGGCGACATGCACCGGATACGCCGCGACCACGATCGCCAGCAGCCCCGCGGCGACAATGTTCACGTTGACATTGACGATCTTCTTGCGCTGATACAGACGGAAGAGTTGTTCCGGCATCGAGCCCGATCGTAGTCCGGAACCCGTCCCACGAGCCGCGACCGTCAAGGAGCGGTTTTCGCCTCGGGTGCCGCCTTGTCATCAGATTCACACCCACCCTGACGCCCCCGCACACACCCCGTCCAACCGCTCCCGCGCGATCGCCACCGCGTCCGGATTCAGATCGCACCCGATCGCCGAGCGCCCCAGGCGGGCCGCGGCGACCAGCGTCGTCCCGCTCCCGCACACGGGATCCAGCACCGTCCCCCCCGCCGGGCAGCACGCCCCGACGAGCAGTTCCAGCAGCGCCAGCGGCTTCTGCGTCGGATAACCGGTGCGCTCGGCGGCCATGTTGTTGATCGCGGGGATATCCAGCACGTCCGTCGCCTTTTTGAGTTCGCCGCGCATGCGGTTGCTCGTCGCCGCGACCATCGGCGGCTCGAAGAAGTACCGATCGGGATCGACCGCGTAGAACAGGATGTCGTCGTGCTTCCTTGCGAAGCGTCGGGGCGACGAGCCCCCGAGGCCGTAGGCCCACACCAGGTGATTGACGAAATGCACAGCCCCCAGCAGCTCATCCAGCAGCAGCCGGGCGTGGTGGCTCGTGCGCCAATCGACATGGAGAAGAATCGAGCCGGTCGGCTTCAGCGCCGGCAGCGTCGCGGCCAGCCGGTCGCGGAGCCAATCGATCCAGGCATCGACTGAAAGCCACGCATCGGCATAGACGAGCGCCCCCTCGCCGCGCTGCGCACGCCCCGTGTTGAACGGAGGATCGGCGTACACAAGATCAATACTCGCAGGCTCCAGCCCGCGCGCGGTTTCGAGCCAATCGGCGAGTGCAACACGAGCAGCCATGCGAAGAAGATACTCGTTCGGCGCCGCGGACGACGTTGAGCCGCGGTCACGCGAGCCCGACCGCCTGCCGCCCCACCGACACATAACCAAACCCGAGCTCCCGCATCTGCTCGACCCGGTACAGGTTCCGCCCGTCGAACACCATCGGCGCGTTCATCGACTCCTTCAGCCGCCCGAAGTCCGGGCTCTTGAACTCGTCCCAGTCCGTGCTGATCACCAGCGCATCGGCCCCGCCGGCCGCCTCGTACATGTCGCTGGCGATCTGGAGCCCCGGGCCGATCTCCTTGCTCGCGTTGACCGCCGCGACGGGATCGAACCCCACGCACGCCGCGCCCTGCGAGAGCGCCATGGACACCAGCGACAGCGCCGGCGCCTCGCGAATATCGTCCGTCCGCGGCTTGAACGCCAGCCCCCAGAACGCCAGCTTCTTGCCGCCCAGCCCGCCGGATTTCTCGAAGTGCCCGGCGATCTTCTTGAAGAACAGCTCCCGCTGCTTCTGGTTCACGTCGTGTACCGCGCGGCTGAGGTCGATCGGCACCCCGGCCTTGTCGCCCATCATGATGCACGCCTGGGTGTCCTTTGGAAAGCACGACCCGCCGTAGCCAAGCCCCGGGTACAGGAACTCGTGCCCGATGCGGCTGTCGGAGCACATGCCCGTACGGACCTCGTTGATATCCGAGCCGTACGCCTCGCACAGGTTCGCCATCTCGTTGATGAAGCTGATCTTCGTCGCCAGGAAGTTGTTCGAGGCGTACTTGACCATCTCGCTCGAGCGGATCGCCATCGTGAAGATCGGGTGCCCGTTGCGGACGAACGGCTCGTACAGGCGGCGGAACTGGTGGGCGACGCGATCGTTCTCGACGCCACAGACCACCCGATCGGGCTTGACGAAGTCGCGGATGGCGTCGCCCTCTTTCAGGAACTCCGGGTTGTTGCCGATGTCGAAGGGAATGTCCGGGCCGACCTTCTCGCGGATTCGGTCCTGCACGAAGTTCGACGTGCCGACGGGCACGGTGCTCTTGACCACGACGGTCTTGGGCTTCTGCTGCGGGCCGAGCTCGATGAGGATCTCGGCGATCGCGTCCGCCGCGCTCTCGATATATCGCAGGTCCGTGTGCCCCCGCTCGTCGCTGGGGGTGCCCACGCAGATGAAGATCATGTCCGCGTCGCGATGGGCCTCCCTGGCGTCGGTCGTGAACCGCAAGCGCCCGGCGTCGATATTCTTCCGCATCATCTCCGTCAGGCCGGGCTCGTAGATCGGGCACTCGCCCCGGCGCATCTTCTCGACCTTCTCCTCGATCACGTCCAGACAGACCACGTCGTTGCCCGTGTTGGCCAGGCAGACACCCGTGACCAGCCCGACGTATCCGGTCCCAACCATCGACAGCTTCATCGCGATCTCCGTGTGTGCCGACGGATGGACCAACGCGATCCCGCCGGGGGCGACTATAGGAGATTTCGGCCTGTCTGTGCCGCCCCGACCCGGTCGGCCTCGGTACACTCCCGCCCATATGCCACAATCAACGCTGTCACGGACCGACAACCCACCCGCCAAACCCATGCGCAAGAAGAAGAAGGCGTTCACCGCCGCTACCGCCGATCGCCACGTCCTCTACCAGCTCGCGGTCCAGAACGTTGAGGCCGAGATCGACTTTGTCGATGAGACCTTCAAGGAGCTGCGCGGGCGGCAGGCCGTGCGCCTGCGCGAGGACTTCTGCGGCACGGGCCACACCTCCTGCGAGTGGGTCGGCAGGCGCGACAGCAACACCGCCGTCGGCCTGGATATCGACCAGCCCACCCTCGACTGGGGCACCGAGCACAACATCGGCGGACTGGACGAACACGCCCGCGATCGCGTCAAGCTCCTCAACCGCAACGTCC
>JAJDDM010000170.1 GCA_029260315.1 Phycisphaerales bacterium
CGTGCAAAGCCACGGCTGGTGGCACGTCGCTCGGTCATCCGCATTCGTTCGAGTTCTCCGCCAGTTGACGCAAAGCGCCCTCACGGTTGGGCCTGTGATGCGCAGCCGGCCAATCGCACGCTACGAACGGGCTCAATCCGCCCTAGCAGCCCGAAGTCCCGACACGCTTCGCACATGCCGCCGGCCGCCTTGTGTTGTAATCAGTCAGCCGGCACTGCGTTTGGTATCGATCCATCCCATCACGCGTTCTTCGAGCAGGTCGAGCGGGAGCTCGCCGCCGGAGAGCAGGACCTCGTGGAACGCGCGGATGTCGAACGCCTCGCCGAGGGCGTCCTCGGCCGCGGCCCGCCACTCGCGGATCTTCAACTCGCCCAGCTTGTAGCCGCAGGCCTGCCCGGGCCAGCCGATGTAGCGGTTGATCTCCGAGTCGATATTGGCGAAGCTGAGCGCCGTGTTGTCGCGCATGAGCTGGACCGATCGGTCGCGCGCCCAGCCCTTGGCGTGCATGCCGGTGTCGACGACGAGTCGGCAGGCGCGCCACATCTCATAGGTCAGCCGCCCGAAGTCGTCGTAGGCGTTCTCATACAGGCCGCGGCCACCGGCGCTGAGCGGATCCTCGCCCATCTCCAATCCAAGGCGCTCGCAGTAAAGCGCCCAGCCCTCCTGGAACGCCGTGAAATGGATCTCGCTGCGGAACGGGTGCTGGTCGTCGAGTTCCTGGGCGAGCGCGATCTGGAGGTGGTGCCCCGGCATTCCCTCGTGGAGCGCCAGCGCGATCATCTCGTAGCGCGGCCGCTGGTCGAGCGCCGAGATGTTGACCACGAAGTTCGCGGGCAGCCCCGCGTCGAGCGAGCCCTGGTAGTAATAACCGTTGGGCGCGTGCTCGGAGCCCAGCAGCGGCAGCGGGCGGATGCCGTAGGGCGCCATCGGCAGCAGGCGGAAGAGGCGTGCAAGCTCGCCGTCTATCCGTTTGGCGATTGCGCGGTACTCCTGGAGCAGGGCGGCTGGGTCGGTGTGGTAGAACTGCGGATTGCTGCGCAGGAACGCGACGAACTCGCTGAACAGCGTCTGCTCGTCGGGCTCGCCGGCCCACTCGCCGGTCTTCTCGGCGTACCAGTCGCTGCGCCGGATGACATCGATCATCTCGGCGCGGATGCGCGCGACCTCGCGCACGCCGATCTCGTGGATCTGATCCGGCGTGAGATCGGTCGTCGTGTGCTGGCGCAGCGCGAGGGCGTACATCGCCTCGCCGTCGCGGGCGTCGATCGCGGCGATCGAGTCCCGACAGGCAGGGATGTACTCGCGCTCGAGGAACCCCGCGAGCCGCTCGAAGGCGGGGAGGATCTCGTCGCCGATGGCGTTGCGCGCGCGGGTCGCGAGCGGATCGCCCGCCGAGGATTCGCGGAACGGCTTGTAGAAAGGGCTGCGGGTGGGATCAGCGAGCGACTCGGGCGATGCGATCTGGCGACACTGCTCGACCGCGCCCTCCATGGACACCCTTGGCGGGACGCGCCCGGCGTTCATGCCGAAACGCATCTGCTGGATGTGCTGGTCGATCAGCGTCGCCATCCCCTCAAGACGAACGACGTAGTCGGCACGCTGCTTGGGTGTCCCCAGCGGCACGCGATCGGGCAGTTGGGGCAGCTCGAACTGCGGCCCGGCCCGCGAGGTCATGGGCGATTGCTCGGGATAGAACGCCGCCCACCGCTCGCTCAGCCGCAGCTGGCCGAGCAGCAGGGCCCGGTCGGTCCGGTCGGCCTCCCCCAGCCCGCCTTCAGGAATGGCCTCGAGGCGGGCGATGAAGTCCCGGGTCGCGTCGCGACGGCGTTGGACGCCCTGCGGGCTGGCGTCGGTGAGCTTGTCATTGAATCGCAGATCGCCCTGGAGCGTCGCCCACACCGGGGCCTCGTGACGAGTGAAAGCGAGGTAGTCGTCGAAGATCGCCACCAGACGAGGGTTGCGAGCCCGAGACGAGGCTTTAGACACGCTGTGGGCCGATGTCTTGTCGGGGGCCTCGCCGACGGGTTGGGCCCGGACCAGAGGCGTGTCGGCGAGCGAGGTGAGAAGGACGATCGCACCGATGGCGGCGGGGTATTTCATGGTCCTCAAGGCTAGGAGCGGGACAGGTCGAAGTTGCCCGTGCGCCTGCCGCGCATACGATTCGCCCGCGATCGGGATTGGTGTAATTGGTAGCACGAGGGTTTCTGGTACCTTTAGTACAGGTTCGAGTCCTGTATCCCGAGTTGAACGCCCCCGCGGGATCGCGGGGGCGTTTTCGTTGGGTGCGAGCGATCAGCGGATTCGCAAGATGCCTCGCGGGCTCTCCGCTTGGCCTTGTTCGCGGGTTGGGCACATAGAGAGACCCTCGGTTACGCGGGCTGGGGCGGCGCTTCCAGCGCCCGCTCGATCAGCACATGGGCCGCGGCTCGGGCGAGGGCCACGGGATGGCTCGGCGGGGCGGGCGCATCTCCCTGGCAGACCGTGTGGGCGTTGACCGTCGCGCCGTCCAGCAGAATCGCGAGCTGGCCGCCGAGGGCCTCCGGATCGCTCACGCCGCTCTGCGTGCAGAGGTCTCGCAGGTAGCGGAAGATGTGGAGTTTGTGGTCCGCCGCGACTTTTCGGATCTCGCAGTTGGGATCCGGATACTCCGCGGCGACGTTGACGAACATGCAGCCGGCAAAGCCCGGGGAGCCACACCAGTGCTCGGTATAGGCGAAGATCGCGTCGATCCGCTCGATCGGGTCGTCGGACCGGGCCTCGACGAACGCGGTCAGCTCCTCGCGGAAGAGGCGGTCGCGCTTCTTGAGCGCGGCGACGATCAGGTCGTCCTTGGACTCGAAGTGGTTGTAGAGGGTCATTCGGCTGATGCCGCCTTCTTGGAGGATCTTGTCCAAGCCGCTGGCGTGGAAGCCGGAGCGGTAGAACACTTTCATGGCGGCGTCGATGAGGTCCTCTCGTCTGCTGGGGGGCATTTGGTCTCCTGACGGTCATACTGACTGACCAATCTATATACTATTCGGATTTGATTCGTCCCAAGATCGCGATTCTCAGGAAATTTCTCGTCAGCCTTGAATATACTGACCGATCGGTAAGTACGATCATCATCAGCCGAGTGATCGGCTGGCGAAAAGCGGGGCCAGTCGCCCCGAAATCTGGGCCTCAGCCCCCTGACAGGAGAAACGAACATGGCACGCATCAATCCGGTCAATCCTCAGAATGCCGACGGCAAGGCCGGCGAGCTGCTGGAGGGCGTTCGCAAGTCCATGGGGACTATTCCGAATCTTCTGGCGGGGCTGGCGAACTCGCCGGCGTCGCTGGGCGCGTACCTGGGGTTCGGGCAGGCGCTCTCGGGCGGCGAGCTCAGCGGCAAGCTGCGCGAGCAGATTGCGGTGGCGGTCGCCGGGGCCAACGGGTGCGAGTACTGCGCCAGCGCCCACACGGCCCTGGGCAAGGGCCAGGGTGTTTCCCAGGGCGAGTTGGCGAGCAATCTGAAGGGCGAGTCCTCGGACCAGCGGACGGCGGCGGCGATCCGCTTCGTCCGGGCGATCGTGCTGAAGCGCGGCTGGGTCTCCGATGAGGACGTCGCCGACGTCCGCGGCGCGGGCTTCGGCGAGGGCGAGATCGTCGAGATCGTCGCGACGGTCGCGATCAACACGTTCACGAACTATTTCAACCACGTCGCGCAGACGGAGAACGACTTCCCACGGGTGGAGGTCGAAGAGCCGGCGTTCGCGTGATTCTGCACCCGCCGGGCCCGAGGGGGTCCGGCGGGTTTTTCGGTTGGCGGCGCGGAATCGCATGGGCGAGGTTCGCGAGCCAAGTAGAGAGCACGACTCGCGTCGAGGCGTGCGCACGAAGGGCTTTAAGGCACAAGGAGACGGCGATGTTCAGGAAGGCACAGGTCAAGGTCGCGTTGGTCGGGCTGGCACTCGGAAGCGCGGCGTTGGGCGCAAGCAGCGGCGCGATCGCGTTGGCCGACGGCGAGGCGCAGAATCGCGGTGCGAGCGCGGCGATCCAGTCGGCGCAGAACACGAACGTGCGGCATCGAACCGTCGAGATCGACGGGCTGGAGATCTTCTACCGCGAGGCCGGGCCGCGCGATGCGCCGACGATCGTGCTGCTGCACGGGTTTCCCACCTCGTCGCACATGTTCCGCGATCTGATCCCGCGCCTGGCGAACAAGTATCGCGTGATCGCGCCGGACTATCCGGGCTATGGCCTGAGCTCTGCACCGCCGGTGAGCGAGTGGGAGTACACGTTCGACAACGTGGCTAGCGTGGTCGAGAAGCTGCTCGATCGCGTGGGGGCCGAGTCGTACACGCTGTATCTGATGGACTATGGGGCCCCGGTGGGCTTCCGGATCGCGACGAATCGTCCCGAGCGGGTCGAGGGCCTGGTCATCCAGAACGGCAACGCGTACGACGAGGGGCTGCGCGAGTTCTGGGAGCCGCTGAAGAAGTACTGGGCCGAGCCGAGCGCCGCCAACGGCGATGCGCTGCGTTCGCTCTTGACGCGCGAGGCGACGGTGTGGCAGTACACGCACGGCACGCGCGACCCGGAGTCGATCAGCCCGGACAACTGGCTGGTGGACCA
>JAJDDM010000018.1 GCA_029260315.1 Phycisphaerales bacterium
CCCAAGAGCGTTTGGTTCTGCCACGCCGCCGGGCTCGTCTATGTGAGCTGCTCACCGTTCCGCGTGCCGATCGCGAGGTTGGCCGCGGCCCAAGCGGCGATACGGGGGGCGGGGTAGAGCAGATGCAGCGGCGGGCGGAGCGTTCGGCGAGGGGTGCCGGGGTCTGAGCGAGTCTTCGAGCGAAGGCCACGCCGAGTGGCCAATCGCTCTCGAATCCTGGAGAGAGCGACGGCTCGGCGTCTTCGGTCGCGTGCGCGTGGCCTTCGTCGCAGAGCCTCCTCAGACCACGGCACCCTCGCGGGCCGCTCGCTACAGGAGAGTTGAAGACGCCCTAGCGAACAGTGGCTCCACGTCTTATTGATCGATCGGCTGGCTTGCGCCGAGCCCCGGCCCGTACACCAACGCGTTCATGAACACGCGCGTCGTCCCCAGCGCAGTCGCCCTGAACGTCGGCGAGTCGGCGAACAGGATCACCTGACCCATGCCGACGCGCTCGCGCGTCACCGGCGCGCCGTTGGCGATGCGATGCGCCGCCTCCGGCCAGAGCAGCCCGCTCATCCGCAGCAGCAGCGTCTTGCCCGCCGGGATCGTCGACCAGCCGATGCGTCGGGCCTCGCTCGCCGATGGGTCGTCGTCGATCACGCCGTAGCGCAGCGGCGCCTCGACGCCATCCTTGACCATCAGCACCGTGCCGGAGCTGTAGAGCATCGGCAGGTACTCGCCACACCCGGCGGTCAGCCAGTGCTCGTCGTCGACCCGTGCCGCGACGATCGTCCCCGGCGGCATGAACTGGCGCTGCCAGCGGTCGCGGCGTTCGAGCTCCTCGCTCGAACCACGATCGAGATCGACGCCCGCCCACGGATAGCTCGGCTCGCCGCCCGCGGCGTCGTGCGACCAGACTTGATCGCTGTCGAGGCGCTCGGCGTCGGCGGCCCACTCGCGCAGGACCGCGATCTCAAATGCGTCGAGATCGCCCAGCACGTCCGACAGATCGCGCGCCGACGAGAGCCCGCCCTCGCGTGCCAGCGCACTTGCCGACGAGCCGATGGCGATGAGCGTGCCGCCGCTCTCGACCCATCGACGGAGATCGTCCATCGCGCCGCGGATTTCACTCCCCGCGCCGCTGGGCAGCACGAGTACGTTGTACCGCCGGAGGTCGGTGAACCGCAGGTTCGCCGCCGAGAGGTACGTCGCGGGGAGCTTGTATCGCTCATCGAGCGTGTACCAGATAGAGCCGAAGTCATAGGCGCTGACGGGCGCCTCGCCGAGCACCGCGATCTTCGGCTCTGCCAGCAGGTCGAAGTGCTCGCCGCCGATGTCGGCGATGTCGCCCGCGCCCAGGCCCGTCTCGACGCCATGGGCCGCGAGCCCGCGTGCCTCGCAGAGCGCGTCGAGTGTGTCGAGCCAGGCTGTGCCGTCGCGAGCCTGGTCGGCGCGCGTGACCACGAGCGAGCCTCGCCCAAAGCTCCCATTGCCCCATGTGAAATCTTCATCGGCGAAGCGGACCGCGACGCCCGCACGCATCAGCTCCATCGCCAACGCCGGCGTCTGGTCGTCGGCCCCCGCGATGATCCACGCCTGCTTCGCCTCACGCCGATCGACGCCCGCCTCGATCTCGTCGAACCCGTCGAACCCGTCGAACGGCGCAACGAACTCGCGTGGCAGCCCGATCGCCAGCTCGTAGGCCTCCAGATCGTGCATCATGGGCGTCGACCAGCCCGTGATGTCGTAGATCTCGGTGCTGCCGGTCCGCACCAGCTCGCGCCGCTCCTTGGCGAGGAACGCCTCGGACATGTGCGGATCGAACTCCAGCATCGTCGCCAGCAGCCGCGCGTTCGGCTGGCGGTTGGGGATCAGGATCGTGCCCGCGGGCAGCTCGATCCTCTCCTGTTCGCGGCCCAACCGATCGGTCCCACTCGCCGTGAACGATCGCGTGAGCTCGAACATCTCGAATCCCTGGAGTTCCATGAGATCAACAAATGCCCCAACACGCGAGCGATTCTCGCTCGGCAGAATCGCGAACGACCGGTTCGCATAGGGCCCGTCCGGCGCAACACTCTCGCGGCTTGTTGCCAGCCAGCCCTCGCGGATCGCATCGCGATTCTTATAGAGCGTCCGGATGTTCGCGAGCGTGCTCCGGAGCTGGTGATGCACCGACTCGCGGTAGGTCAGCACGCGACCTTCCGGACGCTTGACGCCATACCAGTCGACGCCCGCCTGCTCGTACAGAATCCCGATCGCACCGCGGAACGCGGCCCAGGCGTTGGTGTAGCCCGGATACCAATCGTCCGCCCACTCGCCCGTGTAATACCGCCAGCCCGCCTCGTCGAACGCGCCCGCCTGATCGCCCGCGAACACGTTGAGCCACTCGTGCAGGTGCCCTGAATAGTTCGGGTTGATCGGCTCGCGGCTGGGGCTGAAAAGGTATGTATCCTGCCCGCCCATCTCGTGCGCATCGACGAGCAGCAGCGGGTGCCAGTCGCGGATCGCGCGGATCCTGCCGCGCGTTTCGGGATTGACCCCCAGCGTCCAGTCGCGATTGAGGTCGAACATGTAGTGGTTCGTCCTGCCCCTCGGCCAGCGTCCTCCATGCAGGCGCGCCTGGTCGTCGGTCGTCGGCACCTTGCCGCGCATCTCTCGCAACTGGCCCAGATACCGATCGCGCCCATCGGGATTCATCATCGGGTCGATGATGATGACCAGGTCCTCGCGCATCGTTTCGACGTCGTCGCCTGTCGCTGACAGATAGTGCCACGCCGCGGCGAGCCCCGCGTCGGCCCCGCTGAGCTCGTCGCCATGGATCGAGTACGCCATCCACGCGACCGCCGGCACGCGCTCGAGCAGCGCCGCCGCGTCCTCGTCCGACAGCCCGCGCGGGTCGGCGAGCCTCGCCAAATCGCCCCTAATCCCGTCCAGGCGCGCCAGATTCGCCGGCGAGCTGATGACCATGTGGTAGAGTGTCCGACCCTCGAACGTCTCGCCGTGGGTCTGGAGCAGCGCCCGCTCGCTCTGCTCGTCCCACAGCAGGAAACACGCCTCGATCTCGGCGTGCTCGGCGGGCCGCTCGCCCATCGCGAACCCCAGGATTTCCTCGGGCGTCGAGATCGCGTCATCGTGCGACGAGCCGGGGAAGAAGGGCTCGTCGTATTGCAGGTCGTCCTGGGCCAGCACCGGACAGGTCAGGAGCCCCCCCACGAGACTCAGGGTCGCAACAGCCGAACGGATCGCGCGCATGAGTATCTCCTCCGCTCAGAGTGTAAGCCCCGGGACTTTCGGCACAAACATGATCGGACTCAAGGGCGAGTCGACGCCCCGGCGCGAGCCGGGGCTCTTCCCCGGTGGGACCGGCATCCCTGCCGGTCATCGCGCAGCGATACGAGCTCTCCCGCACGCACGCACGCCAATCCAAGCAAATCCCAGGCTCGCGCCAGGGCCTCTACTGAACCACTCGCGCGGTCGCGCCTCTCCGAGGGGGGAGGTAGACTCAGGTCATGCACAGACGACTCGCCGTGTTCGTCATGCTCTCACCACTCGGTGGTTGCTTCTCCATCCACTTCCCCACGCAGGCGGAGATCGACGCGATGCCCATGCCGAACGTGGACATGCGCGTCCAGCAATCGGGCGTCGACACGAGCCTGCGCGGCGTGTACGCCCTCAGCGAGACCCTCTGCTTCGCCAGCGGCTCGAACGGAACCTGCCTGCGCACGACCGACGGCAAGACCTGGCAGCGCCTCCCCGTCCCCAACGCAGACGAGATCGACTTCCGCGATGTCCACGCCTTCGACGCCGACAATATCCTCCTGATGACCGCGGGCACACCCGCGCGGATCTACCGCACCTCCGACGGCGGCGCGCACTGGACCATCGTTCACGAGGACCATCGCGAGGGCGCGTTCTTCGACGCGATGGACTTCTGGGACGACCGCCGCGGCGTGCTCTTCGGCGACCCCATCGACGGCGTGTTCACCATCCTTCTGACCGACAACGGCGGAAGGACATGGCGCCACGCCGACCCGGCGCATATCCCGCCCGCGCTCGAGGGCGAGGCCGGGTTCGCGGCGAGCGGGACGTGCGTCGCGGTGGGGATCGGCGGCAACGCGATCATTGGACTAGGCGGGGAAACCGGGCGAGAGACGGCGCGCGCGCTCTATTCAAAGGACTTCGGGCGGAGTTGGAACGCCGCGGCATCCAAGCTGCGCACGAGCGAGAGCGCCGGCATCTTTTCGGTAGCGTTCTTTGACGGCCCGAATGCGGTTGCGGTCGGCGGCGACTATCTCGCACCCGACACGCTTCCCCGCGGATATCCCGCCAAACCTGCATCAGTTTGCTTTTCTGACGATGCGGGCAAGACGTGGCACTCCGTGCATGGGCGCGACGCTCCGCTCTATCGATCAAGCGTCGCCGCGAGCTGGCTCGATGGCGAACGACTGTTGCTCGCTGCGGGGTACCAAACCTGCTATCTCTCAAGCCACCTTGCCACAGGGTTTCTCTGGAAGTGGATGGACCCGATCACCACTCACAACGACGCCAGCGGCGGGGACTGGACCCCTTGGCGCCAGCACGCCGCAGATTTTGCCCCCCACGCTTCCCGTGGCTGGATCGTCGGTGCCGAGGGGATCATCACTCGCATCGACCTCACTCTCCCGGCTGGGACCGACACGAAGTAGAGGCCCTGGCGCGAGCCTGGGCTCCTTGCACATCCTGCGCGCACGATGCCACGCACGGTCCCGAAGCCCAGAATCGTGAGCGGTTTGCGTCAAATGGCGGAGAACTCAAACGAATGCGGATGACCGAGCGACGTGCCACCAGCCGTGGCTTTGCACGGCTGGTGCTTCTGGGAAAACGCCCTTGAAACACCAACCGCTCAAAGCAGCGGTTGGTGGCACGACGCGAGACGCCCGAGCAAGCATCCCGCCGCGCAGCACTTGTGACAAACGACGCAAATGGCTCGCACGCCAGGGCCTCCGTTGGATCGTCCTGTGCATACGCGAATCGCCGCGCTACCCGAACGTCTGCACGCCGGTGACGATCATCGCCGCGATCCCCACTAGGACCACGATCGCGAGCACAACGCTCATCCATCGCCCGTTGCGCAGCTCCCCCACCATCGCCTTGCCGTTCAGCACCAGCACCACCCCCGCCAGCGCCGGCACGAACAACGCCCCGAACACCGTGTACGCCTTCTGCACCTGCGCGAAGTCCACGAACAGACTCACCATCGGCACCGTCGCGATCGCGACCATCGAGCCCCGGTACATCCCGCACCTGGTGTTCACCGGCTCGCGAGCCGGGGCGTCCCCGCCCCGTCCCGCGCTCGACCCCAACCGCCATAGATCCGCGTACACATAGGGCACCGCCTGCCACACCCCCAGCACGCTCGAGAACACCGCGAAGAACGCCCCCCACAGGAACGCCTCGCGCCCGAACGACCCGAGAGGCCCCGCGAGTTGGTCGGCGACCTTCACCAAGACGCCCGCCGAGCCGCCGCGTTCGAGCACGACCCGGCTGCCGATCACGACCATGGCAATCCCGAACACCGCCGTCATCGCGTAGCCCAGCGTCGCGTCGAGCCTGCACACGCCCAGGTCCGCGCGCCCGTCGCGCCCCGCCTCGCGCATCCAGTAGCTATAGCAGATGATCGTGAGCGTCCCGCCGACGCCGCCCATGAGCGCGATCGTCCAGATCAACCCCGTTCTAAAGCTCGCGTCCTGCCCGACCATCTCGCTGGCCTCCGGAATCTTCGGAATGAGCAGCCCGCCGAGCATCTCGCCGATATTCGGCGCGAGCATCGAAGCACTCACGACGACGACAACGAACATGGCCGCAACACAGACGCTCATCACCCGCTCGAAGAGCCTGAACCCGCCGAACCACGCCAGGGCGAGCGCCAGCAGGCTCCCGCCTCCGCCGAGCACGAGCCGCCCGACCGAGACTTCCCTCTTCAGCAATCCCTCGTCATCACCGAGCGCAAAAGTCTGATCGCCAAACACCGGCACGATCGCGTGCGCAGTGATGCCTGTCGCGCTGATGAGCGCCCCGCCGGTGAACAGCGTCCATGGGATGAGATAGACCCAGAACAGGATCTGCACGGGCCTGCCGAGCCAGATGATCGCGCCCTCGAGGATCGTGCTGCCGGTCGCGATCTGCCAGCGAGCCAGGTTCTCGGTGAGCAGCAGTTTCACGCCCGAACCGAGGACGACCGCCCAGAGGCAGCTCAGGCCCAGGATGCTCCCGGCGATCGCGCCGCCGGCGAGATCGCCCGCGCCGACGCCTGTCGCCGCCACCAGCACGCCGGGGCCGACGATCGCGAGCAGTCCCATGCGCCGTGGAGCATCCATCGGGCGAGCATACCGGACTTTTTTCGCCGCACGCGCGTCGCGCCGCCGGCGCAGAATCGACAGAAAAAAAACGCACGGGCATCTCGCCCGTGCGTTCAAACGTCTGCTCGCGCGGGGCTCAGCCGCCCGCCGCGCCGGATCTGCTCCCGCCGGCCCCGGCAGATCCCGTTCCCTCGACCGTCTCACTCTTCTTCCCCGCCTGCTCGGCGAGGTACTTCTCGATCGTCTCGATCATGCCATTGAGCGTGGACTCCTCCTTGAATCCCTTGACGACATCGACGACCTCGCCGTCGAACCCGATGATGTACATCGTCGGGAAAGTCGTCACCCCGTAGCGGCCCTGCACCTCGTCGGCGTCGAGCAGCAGGTTATAAGTAAACCCGCCCTGCTCGAAGAACTCGATCGCCTTCTGCGGATCGCGCTCGCGGAAGTTCAGGCCGTAGAGCGTGACCGGCTGATCCTTGAAGTGCTCGCTGAGCGCCTGCATCACGCCCATGCCCTCGCGGGCGTTGGAGGGCAGCCAGGTGCCCCAGAAATCCAGCACGACCACCCGACCGCGCAGATCGTTCAACGCGACGGTCTCGCCCGACACGCTCTTGAGCTCGAACGGGGCCGCCAGTGGGCGCCTCGGCGGCGCGTCGGTATTCGGCGTGCCGGGCTGCGCCGGCGTGACCGGCGGCCGGATCCGCGCCGGATTCGGGTCCGGCGTATAGCCCACCGGGATCGCCATTTTAAACGCGTCCTCGCCCAACCCCGCGTTGACCTTCACCTTCGTGAGCTGCTTGTACATCGTGCCGTCGATCTGCAGCCCCTTGGCGTCGGTCCCCTGCTCGATCCGGCGCGGGATGAAGTCGCTGCGCGGGATGTACAGGATCATGTAGCGCCCGCCCGTGCCCACCGGCACACGCACGCCCTCGCACGACACACCGTCGATCGTCTTGGCCTCGACGAGTTCCATCGTGTCCGAGCGCAACGCCGCGGCGAGCGGCTCTGCGCTGAAGATGTCATCCAGCAGAAACTCCTTGGCCAGGCGGATCTCCTTGTCGCGCCCGGCGATCCGCTCGAAGCGGATCCGCTGCTGCTTCTCCTCGTCGGCCATCCACTCATACCGGCGCTCGCGATAGATCGCATCAAACTCGCCCTCAGGCTGCTGCGACGAGATCCTTCCCTTGCCCTTGAAACGGAACTCGAAGGGGTTGCGATTCGCCGAGGGCTGTGCGCTCTCGTCGGGCAATCTCGCGATGAGCAGCTTGCCCTTGACGCTGGGGAGGAACGTGGCGAACCCGCCGGTGGCACCGACCTTGATGTCGGCGCTGAGGGTCTGGAGGTTCTGCACGGCACTCGCCGAGAGCTCCAGCAGGTTCTTGGCCTCCTCGGGGCTGGCCTTCGCGGGCGCCGCCGCCACGACGCCGCACATGAGCGACGCGATCACGTTCATTCTTATCCGCATCCTCGATCTCCAGACAGTTGCTCGCCCGCAGGCGAGAGATACCACTCGCTCCGCCCTCGCGACGCGTGCCGCCTCCGTTGGCGAACGCTCCTGGGGCCTTCCTGATGCCTACCGATGTACCGTCAACGCACCAATCTTCCCGCGCGGCTTCCCGCACGAGGCGATCTTCTGACCGGATCATAGTTCCAACCTGTCGATAAGTTCGGGTCGCCGACCGAACAGCTTGACGCCCAGAGCCAGATCCGCAGGGATCAGGTACGGTCTTTGTCAGCGCGCCCCAGCAGCCTCGCGAGGGCCAAGCCTGGATCGGGTTCACGCATCAGGTGTTCTCCCACCAGCACGATCGAAAGCCCGTGCCCAACCAGGCGAGCGATGTCGGCGTTGGTGCTGATCCCCGACTCGGCGACAACCCGCGAACGGTCCCCGAGCCTTGCGGAAAGGCGGATCGCATGGTCGAGATCGGTCGTCATGCGGGTCAGATCGCGGTTGTTGATACCTATCAAAAATCTATCATCCGGCAGCCGATCGCCGGCGGCGACGATCCTGTCAAGATTCTCTTGGTCGTGGACCTCAAAGAGGATATGCATGTCGAGTTCGACCGCCCGCCCGCCAAGATCGGCCAACTGCACGTCGCTCAGGCACTCGGCGATGAGCAGGATCGCGTCGGCACCGAGCGCCCGGCTCTCGTCGACCTGCCAGGAGTCGACCAGGAAATCTTTGCGCAGGACGGGAAGATCGACCGTGTCCCGGATTCGCTTGATATAGGACCCCGATCCGCCGAAGTACTTGTCGTCCGTGAGACAGGAAATCGCCGAAGCACCCCAGCTTGCATAGGCAGCCGCTATGACCGACGGATCGAACCGCTCATCTTCTGCCCGGATCCAGCCCGCCGAGGGGCTCTTGCGCTTGATCTCCGCGATCACGGCGACGGGATCGCGCCGATCGACGGTCAGCGCTCGCACGAAGTCTCGCGTTGGGCCGGCGCTCGCGATGCGATCAGAAAGCTCCTGTACGGAAAGTTCCTGCCTGGCCCGCTCGACCTCGCGGCGCTTGTGCTCGATGATCTCTGCAAGAACCGGCGGGGTGGGCATCGCGCTGATTATGGCATGGATGCTGCTCGCGGTCCCCCAGGCCCAGGCTCAGCTCGCCCAGCCGGGGATGGACCAGTCGCAGCCCGAGCGACGCTCGATCTCTCGCTGGATCGAGAGCATCCAGAATCTGGAGGTCCGCGAGGCCCTGACCCAGGTCGCCGACAACTGGACGCTGGTGATCCTGGCGCTCGCGGGGCTTGTGCTGGTGGTGCTGGCGGTCGCGGGGGTGTTCCGCCCCAGCGGCGTGGGCGGGACGCCGCGGGATGTCAAGCCTTTCCCCTCGTTCGTCTGGCTGTTCATGGGGCTGCTGATCCTGATGATCGGGCCGATGGCCGGCGACGCCCTGGCGGGCCTGCCGGACGTGTACCAGCGAATGACCGGCAACGAGGTCACCCTGGACGCGATCGACCGCAAGGCCCTGGAGTTCGGGGGCGCGGCCCTTGTCGGCTCAATAGTGGGTCTGGCACTGGTCTATCTCATGAACAAGTCCGCCAAGGACGCCGGGCTCAAGATCGGCGGGATGGACCTGCTGATCGGCTTCGGGTGCTTCCTGCTGGCGATTCCCCTGATCCAGCTCGCGACGATGGGCGGGATCGCGGGCGTCCGCCAGTTCGTTGGGGAGAATCCACCCCAAATCGCCCACGAGACGCTGCAACTGATCGTGGACAACCGCGGGCACCGGTCTATCTGGGTGATCATCGTCGCCGCCGTGGTCTGCGCACCGATTATCGAGGAGCTGGTCTTCCGGATGGGGCTGCAATCGGCGCTGCTGCGGATGTTCGGCAACCCCTGGCCGGCGATCGTGATCTCCAGCGGTCTGTTCGCGGCGATCCACTGGACGGTGCTGCCGGCGAACTCCTGGCACGCAATGGCGACGCTGTTTGCCTTGGGGATGGCCCTGGGGGTGGCGTTCGAGCGGACCAAGCGCCTGGGGGTTCCCATTACCATGCACATCGCTTTCAATGCGCTGAACGTGATGCTGGCGTTGTCGAGCCCGGCGGATCGTTCGTCCGCGCCGGATCGAGGCGCCGATGACTCATTTGTGAGCGTGCCGAACGATCGGTGAGAGAACGGTCGAATTGCTCGGGCGATTCACTAGAATCGGCTCATGGCGCGTGGGGCTTCTCGAGGCAAAGACCGGTTAGCGAAGGAAGTCAAGCCCGCCGAGCCGGTTCGTGTGGACGCGCCGGCGCGGATCGTTGATGACGCCTCGGCACACTCGTACCTGCGCTCACGGGTGAACATCGAGCGGATGACGGCGCCGGCGTTGGAGTCGTTCAAGCTCGACCGGATGCGTGCGCTGTGCGAGTTGTTGGGCAACCCCGAGCGGGCGACGCGGTTCGTGCATGTCGCGGGGAGCAAGGGCAAGGGCAGCGTCGTGGAGATGCTCGGGGCGTGCCTGAGCGGGTGCGGCTTTGCCGTGGGGATCTATACGAGCCCGCATCTGGTGCATGTCCGCGAGCGGATCCGCATCGGCCATCGAAACATCAACGAGGGCCAGTTCGCCAAGCTGCTCACGCACGTCGCGGGCGTGGTGTCGGACCTGCCCGAGGAGCTGGGCGAGGCGACGTACTTCGAGGTGCTGACGGCGACGGCGCTGCTGTACTTCGCGGACCAGGCGGTGGACGCGGCGGTGCTGGAGGTCGGGCTGGGCGGCAGGCTGGACGCGACGAACGTGGTCACGCCCGAGCTGTGCGTGATCACGCCGATCCATCTCGAGCACACGCAGATCTTGGGCGAGACACTCGAGCAGATCGCGACCGAGAAGGCGGGGATTCTCAAGGCGGGGGTGCCGGTGATCACGGTGCGCCAGGAAGAGGGCGTGCTGGACATCCTGCGCGAGCACGCCTCGACGCTGAACGCCGAGGTGCTGGTGCTGGGCGAGCAGGTCGAGTACTCCGAGCGGTTCGAGGCCGACGCGAAGCTGGGCCCGCACATGCGCGTCGGTGTTTCCATGGCGGGCGAGGGGTACGAGCACCTAGCGAGTCCGATCCGCGGCGAGCACCAGGCGGCCAACTGCGGGCTGGCGCTCGCGGCGTTGTTGGAGCTGCGCAAGCGCGGCTTCGATACGCCGGAGCGCAAGGTCGCAAGAGGGCTGGCCAAGACGGCGCTCAACGGGCGGTTCGAGCAGGTGCTGCGCGATCCCAGGATCATCGTCGACGGGGCGCACACGCCCGAGAGCATCAACGCGCTGATCCGGGCGCTGGGAGCGCACCTGCGATTCGATTCGCTGGTCGTCGTCTTCGGCTGTGCGCGCGACAAGAACGTGGACGCGATGCTCGCGGGGATCGCGGGCGGGGCCGACAAGGTCTTCTTCGCGAGGGCAGACGACTCGCCGCGGGCGCTGGACGCCTCGGAGCTGGCGGCGCGGTTCACCGAGCGGCACGGCAAGATGTCCCAGGCCGAGGCGAGCGTCAAGGACGCGATCAACCAGGCACATCGGGCGACGACCAGGGGCGATCTGATCCTGGTGACCGGATCGTTCCATATCGCGGGCGAGGCCAAGCGGCTGCTGGCGGCCAAGCACGGCGCATGAGGGCGAGATCGTTTCAGTCGCCCAATCCCATCGCCTCGCGCAGCGGGCCCAGATGCTCGCGTATCCGCTCGGCGCGGCCGACCGATCGCGTATTCACGGCCTCTCTGACCTGCTGATTGCTCGGCGTGAAGACGACGCGCTGGTTGTGCTGGGGGCTGCAGCACGCCTCGTCGAACTCCAGGCCCAGGAACTCGCACACGCCGCGGATGGTCGGCTCGGTGTTGCTTGCCAGCGACTCGTAGCGGACGGTGTGGATGGGGATCGGCAGCGTCCGCTTCCAGTGCTCCATCAGGCGTTCCTGGGCGCGATAGGCCCGCCCGAGATGGGCCAGATCGCCCGCGTAGGGCAGCACGCCGGTGAACTCCTGGAAGAAGCACGAGGCGCAGCAGTCCATCGGATCGCGGACGCAGTGGATGACCCGGCAGCGCGGGAGCATCCGCGAGATCAGCCCCAGGTGCTCGAAGTTGGTCGGGTCCTTGTCGATGACCACCGGGCCGTCGGCGACTGCGCCGGAGCGCTTCAGGTACTCGCGGGCGAGCTTCTTGAGCAGCTCGGGGGTGAACCGGTCGGTGTAATGAGCGTGGGCGAACTCCTTGTTGTCGCTCAGTCCCAGCCTTCCCATGGCGGCGCGGAAGAACGGCAGCTCGCCCACGCCGCGGATCTTCGGATGGCGATCGAGCATCTGCTCAAGGAGGCTGGTACCCGAGCGCGGCATGGAGACGATGAAGACCATGCGGTCGTTCAGCTCGCCTGAGTTCGGGCCGTCGTCGTCGGTCCACGCCTCGATCATGCGATCGATCGAGCGGTCATAGGCGTCCGGATCGAATCGCGAGGGACGCAGGGCGTTGGCGTCACAGGCGGCGGCGAACGCCTCGTCGGCCTGGCCCAGGCGCTCGTGCAGGCGCGCCAGACGGAAGAGCAGCGATCGGCGGGCCATCGGGTGCAACGAAGGATCGTCGCGCAACGGCAGCGCGATCGACAGGGCCTCGGCGTGCTCGCCGGTGGCCATCGCCGACTCGGCGAGGATGACCGCGAGCGGGAAGACGGGCCGGCGCGTCTCGATCGCCCCGAGCAACAGCTCGCGGGCCTCGTGGGCGCGGCCGGCGATCAGCAACAGCTCGGCCTTGACCGAGACGGCCCGCGACTCGGTCTCATCCAACGCGATCGCCCGGTCGATCGCCTCGTGGGCCCCTTCCAGATCGCCCCGCGCGACGTGCGCCCTTGCCAAGCGCGTGAGCAGCGGGCGGTGGTTCGGGGCGGCCTTGAGGCCCTGGCGGATGAGGCGTTCGGCCTCGCCCCACTGGCCCAGCTCGCCCTCGACCGTCGCGAGGAGATAGAGAAAGCCCGGGTTCGCCCCCTGGGCCTGGAGGAGCGGGCGGAGCATCTGGGCCGCACCCATCAGGTTGCCGGCGCTGAACGCCTCCTGGGCTCGGCGCATGACGGTCGCGTGTTGATGGGGGGTCTCACGGGCCATAATCTCGGGCCATAAATGGTTGTCTGCTCTCGATGCGGTCGTCGCAGATGCTACGGCCCGGGCGAGGGCGAGTGGCGGACGAGATGGACCACGCCGGTTATACTCCCGCTGATGACGATCCCGCAGAACAGCTCGCCCCTCCGACTCGCCCTTGGCCGAGGCTGACGCTGCGCGGCGGATCTGGTGTCCGAGCCCCGCGTGCGCGGGGCTTTTTTCGTGACGGCAGACCGATGGACGATGAGATTCGACGGGCTCGATGGAGCAGACGAGCATGAATGACCAGGCGACACGACAACGCTACGACGCGGCCCTGGCCGGCGAGATCGAGCTGCGCTGGCAGAAGGTGTGGGAGCAGCGCGAGGTCTTCCGCCAGCCCAACCCGGGCGAGGAGGGCTTCGACGCCTCGCGTCCGAAGTTCTTCTGCATGGACATGTTTCCGTACCCGTCGGGGGCTGGGCTGCATGTGGGCCATCCCGAGGGATACACGGCGACGGACATCCTGTGCCGGTACAAGAAGATGCGCGGGTTCAATGTCTTGCACCCGATGGGGTGGGACGCGTTCGGCCTGCCGGCGGAGCAGTACGCGATCCAGACCGGGATTCACCCCGCGCAGACGACGCGCAAGAGCATCGACAACTTCCGGCGTCAGCTCAAGCGGTTCGGATTCTGCTACGACTGGAGCCGCGAGTTCGGGACGATCGACGAGGATTATTACCGCTGGACGCAGTGGATCTTCCTGCGGATCTATGGCGCGTGGTACGACGCCGACGAGCAGCGGGCCCGCCCGATCGAGGAGCTGGAGCGCGAGTTTCGCGATGGGCTGCGAGAGGTCCGCTACAACCCCGACGCGGCGGAATATCTCGGCGCGGGCGAGCTGCCGATGGGCGCGACCGCCGGCGCCTGGGAGGCCCTGGACGACGAGACCCGCCGGTCGATCCTCGACAGCTATCGCCTGGCGTATGTCGCCAACCAGACGGTGAACTGGTGCCCGAAGCTGGGCACGGCGCTGGCGAATGAGGAGGTCATCGACGGCAAGAGCGAGCGGGGCGGGTTCCCGGTGTTCCGCAAGCCGCTGCGCCAGTGGCTGTTCCGGATCACGGCGTACGCCGATCGTTTGCTCTCGGGATTGGATGATGTCGATTGGCCGGCGAGCACCAAGGCGATGCAGACCCAGTGGATCGGTAGGAGCGAGGGCGCGGAGATCGACTTTCCGCTGGTGAATGCGCCGGTGCTGGTCAAGCCGTCGCTGCGGGTGTTCACGACCAGGCCGGACACGATCTTCGGGGCGACGTACATGGTCGTCGCGCCCGAGCACCCCTTGGTGCAGGCGATCCTGGCCGAGCCGCCGGCGGGCGCGGATGTCTCGGCGTTGCGCGCGTACGCCGACGCCGCGAGCCATCGATCGGACATCGAGCGCCAGGAGGCCAAGGAAAAGACGGGCGTCTTCACGGGCGTGATGGCGAAGAACCCGGCGACCGGCGAGCAGATCCCGGTGTGGACGAGCGACTATGTGCTGATGGGCTATGGCACCGGGGCGATCATGGCGGTGCCCGGGCAGGACGAGCGGGACTGGGAGTTCGCCGAGGCGTTCGATCTGCCGATCGTGCGGACGGTCCAACCGCCGGCGGATTTCGGGGGCAAGGCGTACACCGGCGAGGGCCCGGCGATCAACAGCGGATCGCTCGACGGGCTGAATGTCGCCGACGCCAAGGCGCGGATCATCGAGTGGCTGATGGAGAACCACTGCGGCGTGCGGAAGGTCAACTACCGCCTGCGCGACTGGCTGTTCAGCCGCCAGCGGTACTGGGGCGAGCCGTTCCCGATCGTGTATGACCAGCACGGGTGGCATCACGGGGTGGGCGAGGAGGCGCTGCCGGTGGTGCTGCCGCCGCTGGCGGATTACGCGCCCGATGAGAGTGACGATCCCAAGCCGATGCTGGCCAAGGCCGAGGATTGGGTGCAGACGACCGCGGGCGAAGCGGGGGTCTCTGGGCTGCCCGCGGATCGCGTGGTGACGCGCGAGACAAACACGATGCCGGGGTGGGCGGGAAGCTGCTGGTATCACCTGCGATACTGCGATCCGAAAAACGCAGAGCGGTTCGTGGGGCGGGAGGCCGAGGCGTATTGGATGGGTGTAGATCGGCTCTCCGAGCCGATGCATGAGACGCCCAAATCGCGGCGAGGCGTGGATCCATCCGTGCTCGACAGCCTCCCCGACGGCAAGATCATGGCACAAGGGTTTGTGCCGCGCGATCCCTATCCGCCGGGCGAGTACGGTCCTGCGCGGGATCTGGCCCGGCGTGCGCGCAACCTGCCGCACTTTGACCTTCCGGACGCGACGTACTTCGTGACTTGGAGGACCAAGGAGGATTTCGAGCTCGATCCGCGGGATCGGGACGCCGTGCTGAGATCGCTCTTGCATTTCGACGATGATCGCTGCCGTGTGTACGCGGCGTGCGTCATGCCGGATCATGTGCATTGGATTGTTCGTCCGTTCGAGGGCCGCACGCTGGATAACCTCGTCGCGAGCGTGAAGCGGTATTCTGCCCGTGAGGTCAACACCAAGAAAGCACGTCAAGCGAGTCTCTGGCAAGCCGATCGTTTCGATCACATTGTGCGTGATGCAGACTGGTTTGGCGATTTTCTGCGGTACATCGCTCAGAATCCGGTTGAGGCGGGGATTGCTGGTGCGCCGTCGGAGTACGGCTGGACCTTTGTCCATGGCGACGCGTTGGCGATCGATGAAGGGCATAGTCCTGGGCGCGAACGGGGAGACATCGGCTCGGAGAGCCGATCTACCCAGAGCGTCGATCTGTATATCGGCGGGGCGGAGCACGCGGTGCTGCACCTGCTGTATGCGCGGTTCTGGCACAAGGTGCTGTTTGATCTGGGCGAGGTGTCGACCGATGAGCCGTTCCGCAAGTTGTTTCATCAGGGGTTGATTACGAGCTTCGCGTATCAGCGCCCGGACAAGAGTCTGGTGCCGGTGGACGAGGTCGATGAGCGAAACGATGGGCGGTTCATCGAGCGGGCGACCGGGAGCGAGGTCTCGCAGATCACCGCGAAGATGAGTAAGAGCCTCAAGAACGTCGTCAACCCTGATGATGTGATCGCCGAGTACGGGGCCGACACGTTTCGGTTGTACGAGATGTACATGGGGCCGCTGGAGGCGAGCAAGCCCTGGAATACGCGGGATATCTCGGGGTTGCAGCGGTTTTTGCAGCGCGCCTGGCGGCTGGTCATTGATGAGGACACCGGCGAGCCTGTGGTCGCTGAGACAAACATCGGCTCGGAGAGCCGATCTACCCAGGAGATCGAGAAGAAGCTGCATCGGACGATCGCCAAGGCCGGGCACGACATCGAGCGGCTGGCGTTCAACACCGGAATCGCCGCGATGATCGAGTTCGTGAACACGGCGACCGCGGCTTCGGACACTGGCGGAGCCCTGACGCGCGATCAGGCCCTGCGATTCAGCCAGGTATTGGGACCGTTTGCGCCGCACATCGCCGAGGAGCTGTGGTCGCGCCTGGGCGGCTCGGGGCTGGTCGCCCAGGCGTACTGGCCCGAGTTCGACGAGGCGATGCTCAAGGACGACGAGGTCGAGATTCCCGTGCAGATCATGGGCAAGCTGCGCGCGAAGATCATGGCGCCGGCGGACGCGGATCAGAAGGCGCTGGAAACTCTGGCGCTGGGCGATCAGCAGGTACAGAAACTGATCGAGGGCAAGCAGGTGCGCAAGGTGATCGTGGTGCCGGGGCGGCTGGTTAATATTGTGGCGCAATAGAGGCCCTGGCGCGAGCCTGGGCTTCGGTGCATTCGAGGAGCGGCCGACGCTCACAATCCGGACAGCGCGTCTCTGGCAACGCGAGTCTTCGCCACGGATGTGGTGGCGCGAAACTGGCGGAGAACTCAAACGAATGCGGATGACCGATTGACGTGCCACCAGCCGTGGCTTTGTGTACAGACCGGAGACATAGCTGACAGTCGTTCGGGGACATGGTTGACAGTTTCGAGGAGCATGGTTGGCCGAAGGGAGGCCGGCTATGCCATGGA
>JAJDDM010000171.1 GCA_029260315.1 Phycisphaerales bacterium
CGGCCTCCCTTCGGCCAACCATGCTCCTCGAAACTGTCAACCATGTCCCCGAACGACTGTCAGCTATGTCTCCGGTCTGTACACAAAGCCACGGCTGGTGGCACGTCAATCGGTCATCCGCATTCGTTCGAGTTCTCCGCCTGTTGACGCGAAACGCTCTTACGCTCGCGGTTCCGCTTTGGCGGATTCGGTCGCAGCGCGATCGCGCGTATCAAGTGCGAGCACGGCGGGGATCTCGACCCAGAACGTCGAGCCTTGATGCAGGATGGACTCGACGCCGACGGTGCCGGCGAGGATCTGGACGGCGTGCTTGACGATCGAGAGTCCGAGGCCGGTGCCGCCGGTCTGTGCGCGGGTGCGGGAGTGGTCGACCTGGTAGAAGCGTTCGAAGATGCGCGCCTGGTCGGCGAGGGGGATGCCGACGCCGTGGTCTTGGACCTCGAAGCGGACGCCGGCGGGCTGGGCGTTGGATTTGTCCCTGGTGGGGCGTGCGCGGACGGTACAGGTAGTGCCCCCGCGGGCGAAGCGGGTTGCGTTATCGATGAGGTTGGAGAGCACGAGTTCGATGAGCCGTCGGTTGAGTCGGGCCGAGGCGTCCGGCGGCGAGACGTCGATGTCGATGCGGAGCGATCGCTCCTGGCAGCGGGCTTCGAAGGGCGAGGCGATCTCTGCGAGCAGCGGGGCGATCTCGATCTCTTCGGCCGGCGGCGTGGCGTGCTCTTCTTCGAGGCGGCTGAGTTCGAGCAGATCGACGAGCAGTTCTTCCAGTCGGCGGGCGTTGCGGGCGATGATCCCGATCAGCCGGTCGCGCATCGCCGGCTCGTCGATCGCCTCTTCGAGGGTCTCGACCGAGCCCTTGATCGCGGCGACGGGCGTGCGCAGCTCGTGCGAGGCGTTGGCGACGAAGTCGGTCTTGAGGCGGTTGGCCTTCGCGAGGTCGGTGACGTCGCGGAGCGTGAGCACCGCCCGCGGGCCGGCGTCGCTTTCGAGTGGGATCGCCGAGGCGTCGAACGTGCGCTGACGGGCGAGCGATGAGAGGGTGACGCGGGCGCGGCTGATCTCGCCGGCGAGCGCCCGCTCGCAGCAGGCGATCAGGGCGGACTGGGTGACCAACTCGGCGAGCGTCCTGCCGACGAGCTGATCGAGCCGCCGGCCGAGCAGCGTCGTACACGAGGCGTTGGCGAGCAGGATCTCAGCGTTGGGGCCCGCCACGAGGATGGGGGCGTCGATCCGGTCGATCACGCCCCGGAGGTGGCGGGATCGGGCGTGGGCGTCCGCGGCGTGCTCGCGCCCGTCCGCGCGGGCGGCCCGGCGGGCGAGGATGGACGAACGACGCCGATCGGTTGTGCGCGAGGCGTGGATGAGTACGAGGACGCCGGCGAGGAGGCTGAGCAGTGCCGAGACCCACGGGACGCCCAGGATCGCCAGCGCGGCGCTGACGATGAGGATCACGAGGATGAGCGGGAGCACGACCCGTGTGGGCATGGAAGAGTTTTGCGTGCTAGGGCGCGGACTCAAGCTCTTCGAGCCATTTACGTCGTTTGTCACGAGTGCTTCGCGGCAAGATGCTTGCGCGCGTGTCGAGCGTCGTGCCACCAACCGCTGCTTTGAGCGGTTGGTGTTCTTTGGCGCTCTCCCAGAAGCACCAGCCGTGCAAAGCCACGGCTGGTGGCACGTCACTCGGTCATGGGCATTTGTTTGAGTTCTCCGCCTGTTGACGCGAAGCGCTCTCTTCGCTCGCGGCCTCGCCCGCGCGATAGCCGACGCCGCGAACGGTCTCGATGAGATAGGACTGGTCGCCCAGCTTGCGCCGCAGGCTGGTGACATGGACGTCGATGGTGCGTTTGGTGACCGCGACGCCCACGCCGATGGCCTTGCCGATGAGGGTGGCGCGGCTGAGGACGCGTCCCTCGGCGGCGAGCAGGGCCGCGAGGATACGGAACTCGGTGCGAGTGAGCTGGATGGGCGTGCCGGCGACCGAGGCCTCGTGGCGATCGAGATTGACCTTGATCTCGCCCAGGGTCAGCTCGTCGGGGGTCTCCGAGGGGCGGTCCTGGGATCGGCGAAGCAGGGATTCCACGCGGGCGATGAGGATCCGCATGCTGAACGGCTTGGCGACGTAGTCCTCGGCGCCGATGGAGAGGGCGGCGAGCTCGTCCTGCTCGGCGGTCTTGGCGGTCAGCATCAGGATGGGCATGGACGAGAGCTTGGGATCGCCCTTGAGGCGTTGGACGAGCTCGATGCCGTCCATCTCGGGCATCATCACGTCGACGATGGCCAAATCTGGCCTCTCTGCCCTGGCGACCGACAGTCCCTGGCGTCCGTCGGCGGCGCGGAGCGTCGAGAATCCGTGTTTTTCGAGATTGAATGTGACCAGATCCACGAGGTCGGCCTCGTCGTCGACGACGAGCACGCGGGGTTTCTCGGAGTCGACTCTCTCAGTCATGGGCACGATCCGGACAGTTTATTCGGTATTTACACGGTAAAAACTGGCGATTCTGGGTAGTGTAGACGCCCGCCCGGGGTTCTCCGTGGGGATTGGTGTGAGGATTCGGCGAAGATCGGGTGCAACGGCGGGGGAGGGTCCGGGAAAACTTATGGCGGGCTGCGCACTTGACAGCCGAAGTAGACCGCGCGAGAGTTGGCGTCCGCTAATCTGGGCGGGTATACTCCCGACCCGTTCGCGGGGTCATGCCGGTGAGGCCCGGGCCGGCGTGGAGTGTGAAGGGCTGGAGGCAGAAGTATTCGGGCCGCGTGGTCCGAGGCGTCTTTCGGGACATCCAGGTGGCTGGTGGCCATTTGGATCTCGTAGGGTGTGGACAAGGTGGAACGTGAGACGCAACCGTCGCGTTCCCGTAGCAAGGAGTTTTGCGACATGAAGAGCAAGAGCTTGGTTCTGCTCGCGGGTGCGGCTCTCGGGACCGCGGCGAGCGCAAACAACGATCAGGCGGATCGCGCCGAGATGCTGGCCGACGCCGAGCAGCGCAGCAGCCTGCTCGCCGCCGGCGCCACGGTGACCCATGACAACGGTCACTTCACGTTCACCGACGCGTCGGGCAACAACTCGATGGCGATCGGGCTGTTCGGTCAGACCCGGTACAACTTCAACTTCGGCGACGAGGAGCGATTCGGGGACACGGGCGATGACGCCGACGGCGACATCGTCAACGGCTTCCAGATCTCGCGCGTGAAGCTGTTCGCGGGCGGGACCGTCGGCAGCCCGGACTTCGAGTACTACTACCAGTTCGGCGCGGGCGAGGCCAACAACAACGGCGGTGGCCTGACGCTCGAGGACTTCTGGGGCAAGTTCAACTTCGAGGGCGGCGGGCACATCCGCGCCGGGCAGGGCCGTCCGAGCCAGGGGTTCGAGGCGATGTACCAGCCGTGGGAGTTGCAGAGCTTCGAGCGCTCGCTGGGTCACGCGCTGTTCGCGTATGACCGCACGCAGTTCGTCGAGTTCGGCTATCAGAACGAGGACCAGACCTGGGACTTCGCCGCGTTCCTGAGCGACGGCGCCGGGCAGGCCAACGTCGACTTCCCGGCCGCCAGCGAGGCGGACCTGGGCATCGGCGGGCGCGGCAACTGGTACTTCTCCGGCGACGCCAGCGACTTCCAATACCAGAGCTCGTCGGTGGATCGCACCGACTACGCCGGCCGCGCCGGTGTGGGCGCCTTCTGGGACACCCACGGCGAGACGGGCATCGCCACCACCGACTTCGACATCTGGGGCCTCAACGCCGACGTCGAGGTCAAGGGCGCCAGCTGGTCCGCCGGCGGCTACTTCTATCTCGTCAACGTCGATCCGGACGGCGGCGAGAGCGGCACGCACTTCGCGTTCCGCGTGCGCGGCGGTCTGAACGCCACCGAGCAGGCCGAGTTCTACGTCTTCTGGGACTCGATCTTTCTGGACGAGGACGCCGTCGGCGGCAGCGACATCGAGGACAACTTCAACTTCTTGGGCGGTGGTGTGAACTTCTACCCGATCGCCGACAGCCACGCCGTGCAGCTCGGCGCCGAGGTCATCATCAGCCTGGACGACACCTCGGATCTGTTCAGCAACCTGGACGCAATCTCCGTCCGCTCCGACCAGAACTTCAGCCTGTACAACCTGCTGGGCGACGACGACACCGAGATCGGCGTCGGCGTCTCGCTCGAGGTTCTCAACTAACACGCTCTGAATCGTGCATCACGACCGGCCGGACGCTTGAGCGTCCGGCCGGTTTTTCTTTGCGCTGCCGCATCGCTGTCTTCACGGCTTCTTAGCGCCGGGCGGGGCGACATCACCAGATCTTGACACTAATCTGCCGGCCCATGCTGAACACCATGCTCATCGTGTCCGCCGCGACGCTGGCGAATCCCGAGCCGGTCTTCCCGGGCGAGGCGGAGTATCGCGCGAGCCTGCTCGCCGACGCCTCGGTCCGCGACGACCTGTCGCTGGTGACCGACGACGGGCGGTTCTCGCTGGATTTCGGGCTGCACGGACAGGCCCGGTTCACCTCGGCGTTCGCCCAGGAGCCGGTCGGCGGCGACGAGGACGTGACCCTCGGCGGCTCGATCCGGCGCAACAAGCTCAAGTTCAAGGGCAACGCCGGCAGCGAGGACGTGACGTACGACATCAACTTCGCGACCGCCGGAGGCGGCAGCAGCATCATCCTCGAGAACATGTTTGTGACCTTCAAGCACGGCGACGGCTGGGCGACCAGGGTCGGACAGGGCAAGAGCCGCTACTGGCACGAGCGGTCGGTCTCCTCCAGCAAGCAGCTCGCGGTGGACCGCTCGCGGGTCGCGCGGGTGCTCGACCAAGGCTACAGCCAGTTCGTCGAGCTGTCCAAGACGACCGACCGCTGGCGGGTGTTCGCGACGGTCTCCGAGGGGCTGCGGACCCAGAACAGCGATTTCACGAGCGAGGCCTCGGACGTCGGGTTCACGCTGCGGGGCGAAACCCGCATCGGCGACGCCTCGTGGAGTGCCTTCGGTGACTTCATCTCCTTCCCCGGGGCCGACGACGGGCTGATGCTCGGCGCGGTGGTCCACTTCGAGACCGGCGGCGAGACCGGCGGCACCGCCGACCGCGACATCTTCAGCGTCATCGGCGACGCGACATACAAGGGTGACGGCTGGAACGCCCACGCCGCGGGGATCTATCGCAGCACCGACAACGGCATAGACCTCGGTGACGCGGGCGTGCTGGTGCAGGGGGGCGTGTTCATCGACGAGCGCAACGAGGTCTTCGCCCGCTGGGACACGGTCTTCAGCGACTCGGACCGGATGGGCAGCGACACGTTCAGCACGCTCACGGGCGGGCTGAATCATTACTTGTTCGAGAACAGCCACGCCGCGACGATCTCGGGCGACGTGCAGTACCTGTTCGACGAGACGACCGGCGAGCTGATCGGCGGGACGCCGAGCCTGGGGCAGGTGCTGGACGCCGACAGCGGGCAGGTGGTGATTCGGGTGCAGCTCGAGGTGGTGTTCTAGGAATCGCTCAGAGGCCCTGGCGCGAGCCTGGGCTTGGTTCCACATCGGCAACGCAACGAGCCCAGGCTTGCGCCAGGGCCTCCTTTGCTTCGCGACCGGCTGGAAGCCGGTGCTACCGCGCGGCCTTTGCCATCCCCGACGGTCGTCACATCCGATCGAGCACGGGCAGCCCCAGCGTCCCCAGCCCGTCGGCGAGGACGCGCTCGGTCAGGGCGCTCAGCCGCAGCCAGCTCGCGCGAACGCGCTCGTCGGACTCTTTCAAGATGCGGCAGCGGTCGTAGAACGTGCTGAATGTCGTCGCCAGCTCGAACAGGTACGCACAGATCCGGTGCGGTTCGAGGTGCTCGCCCGCGGCGCGGACCGTCGCGGCATACTTCGGCAGCAGCAGCGCCAACGCCCGCTCGCTCGGATCCTGGAGCGTGAACGGGACGCCGGCGACATCCGTCGCGATGCCCGCGGCCTTGGCCTTGCGGAAGATGTTGCGGATCCGCACGACCGCGTAGAGCAGGTAAGGGCCCGTGTTGCCCTCGAACGCGAGCATGCGGTCGAAGCTGAACAAATAATCCTTCACCCGATCGTTCGAGAGATCCGCGTATTTGATTGCCGCGACCGCGACGGCGTGGGCGATCTCGCGCAGTGCCTCGGCGTCGGGCTCGCCCTGGTGCTCGCGCCCTTCGACGATCTGCCCGGCCCGCTCGATCGCCTCCTCGACCAGCGCCCGCAGGCGGACGTTCTCGCCCGAGCGGGTTTTGAATGGGCGATGGTCCTCGCCGAGCACCATGCCGAAGGCGGCGTGGCGCAGCTCCGACGGCTCGGAGACACCCTTCTTGATGGCGTATCCGGCGCGGGTCGCCGCGGCGAACGCGAGATCGAAGTGCAGGCTCTGGCGGGCGTCGACGCAGTAGATCAGGCGATCGCCCCCGAGCTGCTGGACGCGTCGGCGGATGCCGGCGAGGTCGGTGGTGGCGTAGAGAAATCCGCCGTCGCCCTTGCGGACGAGGCACGGCTGCTCGAAGCCCTTGACGCGCACGACCGCCGCGCCCTCGTCGATCTCCGCGACGTTGCGGCTGAGCAGGTCCTCAACGAGCGGAGCGAGTTCCTCGGCGTAGCTGCTCTCGCCGGCGGAGTCCTGCGCGGTCACCTTGACGCCCAGCTCCTTGCAGATCGCCAGGCACTCGCCCATGGTCACGTCGCTGATGCGCTTCCAGACCGCGACGGTGTCGGGATCGTGCGATTGCAGCGCGACCAGCGTCTGCTTGGCGCGGGCGAGGGCTTCTTCAGCGCCGCGGACCTGTTCTTCCAGCTCGGCTCTGGCCTTGGGGCCGAGATCGAATCGCTCGACGGCTTCCAAGCCACGCCGATCCGCGGAGCACTCGGCCTGGGCCATGCGGTAGAGGCGGTCCAGGTCACCCAGGCTCAGGGCGTCGATGTCGATCTCGCCGGCGTCGCGCAGGGCGATGAGCCTGGCGGTGACCATCGCGATCGGCAGGCCCCAGTCGCCGACGTGGTTCTGGCGGATGACCCTGTGCCCGAGGCGCTCGAAGATGCGCGCGACGGCGTCGCCGATGATCATCGAGCGCAGGTGCCCGACGTGCATCTGCTTGGCGAGGTTGACGCCGACGAGATCGACGACGACGGTTTCGGTCTGCGCGGGCGGCTCCAGGCCGAGGGTCTCGTCGTCCATCGCCTTGAGCAGGTCGGCGAGGGCCTCGGCCCGCAGGCGGAGATTGATGAACCCCGGGCCGGCGATGTTGGCTTCTGTCACGGGCTCGAGCAAATCGCCGGCATCGAGATGCTCGATCAGGACCAGCGCGACCTCGCGCGGGTTCTTGCCCAGTCGCTTGCCCAGCGGCATCGCGGCGTTGGACTGGAAATCGCCCAGCTCGGCCCGGCGCGAGGGCGTGACGAGCGGGTCGATCTTGCCCTCGGTCTCGGGGAAGGCCCGGCGGGCGGCGTCGCGCAGGGCGAGGGCGATGCGGGCGATGGGATCCTGATTCGGCGGCGATTCATGCACGGAGCGATGGTAGAGGGGTCGGCTCAGGAGCGACAGGGTGTGTCGGCTCGTTATGGATCGGTGCCGTGGTCTGAGCGAGTCTTCGAGCGAAGGCCACGCCCGGGTGGCGCGTGCGGGAGCGCATGGGACAGGTCGCATGGCCTTCGTCGCAGAGCCTCCTCAGACCACGGCACCAGCATGCCTGCTTCGTCGCTGGGGGTGTTAGTCCTCGAACGTCTCGAGGATCTCTTCGAGGCGCGTCGCGAAGCGCCCGATCGCGAGGCTGGGGATCAGCGCGAGCGGGTCGTCGATCATCGCGATGTGTCCGTCGCGGATCGCGGGCAGGTCGAGATCCGCCAACGCGCCGAGCGCGGCACGCACGTCCTCGTCGCTGGGCGACGGCTCGTCGATGTCGCCGGGCGAACGCCAGCGGATGAGGATGATCGCGTCGGGGGCGAGGCGGACGACATCCTCGGCGTCGAGCTCGACCCAGCGGTCGTGGTCGGCGATCGCGTTGGCGATGGCGAAGCGGTCGAGGATCTCGCCGTGAAATGAGGGCGGGCCGATGGCGCTGATCGGATCGGTCTGGGCGAGCAGGAGCAGGCGGCCGTCGAAGGCGAGATCGCGCGGGGCGATGGCGCGCTGGAACTCGTCGATGGCGCGCTGGGCATCGGGATCATCGGGCGCGAAGAGCTCCTGGAGCTGGCGTGCCGAACGTGCGATGTCGTCGAGGGTGAGCAGATCGAACGCGTGGACTTCCCAGCCGAAGCGGTCGGCGAGTTGCTGGGCGTGGGCGAGGCTCTCGCGCGAGACCGCGTCGATGAGCACATGTGTGGGGGCGGCGCGGATGAGCGTCTCGGCGTCGAGCGCCCGCTCGTCGCCGACGCTGGGGATCGAGCGATCGAGCGCCAGGTCATAGGCGTGGCGGGCGACGACGAGGTCTTCCAGGCCCATCCGCAGCAGCGTCGCCGAGATCGCGGGGCTGAGCACCGCGAGGCGCGGCTGGCCCGGCGCCCGCGGCGGATCCTCCGGTGCCTGCTCGGCGGGCGATCGCCGGCACGTTGCAAAGACCAGGGCGAGCACGAGGATCGCCAGCGGGATCGCGATGAGCGTGATCGTACGCTTGCAATCGCTCATCGGGCGCTCCCGTCGAAAGCGCGGGCGATGTCATCTCGCAATCCTTCGAGCACCTCGACAGGATACAGCGGGAACGCCCAGGTCCGGTCGTGGGCGATCGCGGCGAGGTCCTTCTTGGATTCGAGCTCATCGGCGCGGGCTTCGAGGGCGCGGATCGCGTCCGCCGAGCGCTCACGGTACGCGCTGAGCAGATCCTGCATCTCTCGAAAGAGCTGCGAGGGCTTCTCGCCGGCCTGCTTGGCCCGCTCGATCTTTGCAAGCAGTTCGCTCTTGCGGGCCGCGGTCTCGTGATCGCCGACGATCGCGGGATCATGCTTCGCGCTGTGGGCCTTGGCCAGGGCGCCCGCGATCTCGTCCTCGGTCGGCAGGGCTTCGCTGGAGACTTCGAGCGTGCGCGTGGCGCTCACCACGACCTTGGGCGCGAGATCTTCGCCCAGCCAGTCGCGGATCCATCGCGCGGTGATGCGGTCGTACGACGCGCCGCCGGTGCCGTGGATGAACAGGTCGCAGCCGGCGAGGCGGACGATCGCGGTCATCAGCAGCGCCCGCGGCCCGAGCTGCTCGGGCGGGATCTCGTCGAGTTGCGTCGAGTAGACGGGCATGCGTGGCTCGCTGTCGCGGACGCGCCACAGCGGCAGCTCGATCGCTTTCTCGCGGATCGCCAGCGGGCGGATGCCGGCGTCGGCGAACGCCTCGCACGCCCCGTTGTACGCCTCGGCGACGGTCCGCGGATCCTCGCGCATCGACGCGACGAGCTCCTTGAACAAGTCTGTGTCGTGCAGCGAGCTCTCGAAGAGCCCGAGCGGCCTCGCCACGAGCCCATCGAGCAGATCGAGTGTTGCGGCCGCGAACTGGCGGGCGAGCGATTGCTCTCGGACGTGGGCGGCGAGCGCACGATGGATGGCTTCGGTCGCGCCGTCTCGGGTCGCCGGGTGCGGCGTGCCCTCGAAGGACGCCGGCTCGATCGGGGGGCGTGCGCAGGGCGGCGTGCCGGGCGGGACCAGCACGCCCGGCGCGAGGTTCCACTCCCGCACGCCGATGGCGTCCCCGTCCCGCGTCGGCACGCGCAGGGTCGTCGGATCGGTCCCGTCCTGGTCGACCCAGAGCCACGCGACGCCGGCGTCGTTGGATTTCGCAAAGGCGTGGGCGGCGACGAGCTTGGCGAGTATGCCGGGGTGCCAGAGATCGAGCTGGTGGCCCGCCATGACGATCCGCCGATCGGTCGGCAGGCCCAGTTGCTCGCGAACACGAGACGCCCGTGCGGACGGATCGCGCAGCAGCGAGGGCCAGGTCGAGGGCTCGGGCTCGAGCAGCGGGTCCGGGAGGCTCATGCGGGCAGAGGTTAGGAGCCGCAGCGGCAGCCCGCGTCCACGCCCTCCAGCGCCGACGCGGGGAGCTTCGCGGCGCAGCGCTCCAGCTCGCAGTGCAGGATCTGGCGGTAGTGTCGCAGGCGCTGCTCGGCGTCGTCGAGCCGCCCGCCGAAGCTGCGGGTGAGGTCGTTGTAGATCAGCCGCACGGGGATCTCGCCGATGCGCATGCCGTTGGCGACGGCCCGGACCCAGAACTGCATGGGGAAGGCGTAGCCCTTCTCGGTGAGGCGAAACCCTTCGAGTGACGCGACGCGGTAGGCCTTGAAGCCGCAAAAGGCGTCGGTGAGACGCAGCCGAAGACGCTGGTTGATCTCCTTGGTGATCTGCGCGTTGATCGCGCGGCGCTCGGCGGGCGGGCTGTCGGCGGTCGGCTGCTCGCACAGATACCGCGAGCCGCTGATGACATCGAGATCGTCGCGCCCGGCGCGTTCGAGGAAGTCAGGAATCGACGCCGGCTCGTGCTGCTCGTCGCAGTCCATGGTGATGAGCCAGCCGAAGTCGTGCTGGTTCGCGTAGGTGAACGCGTCGATCATGCTCTGGCCGTAGCCCTCGTTGCCCTCGCGCCGGATCGTCCGCACGGGGAACTCGCCGACGATCCGCGGCGTGTCGTCCGTCGAGCCGTCGTCGATGACGAGGATGTCCTCGGCGTACTGCATCACGCGCGTCAGCACGCTGCGGACGTACTTCTCTTCGTTGTACACGGGGATCGCGATCAGGGTACGCACGGGTTCTCCCTACTCATCTGGCGTCAGGCCCGGGCGATCACTCGCCGAGGTGTTCTCCCCTGCTGTGCCGTTGAGACCAGTCCCGCCGCCATCGCGTCCGAGGGACGTGAACGCGGCGAAGCCGAACGGCTCCTGGCTCTCGGGCCCCTGGCCCTGCTGGTGGAGCAGGGCCATCTGTTCGATCTGTTGCATCAGCTCGTCGGTGAGGGCGTGGAAGCCCCGGATCTCGTGCAGGGGCAGCGTGTGCGACTCGCCGTTGGGCGTGCGGATCTGGAAGACCGTGCACTGGACCGCCGCGGATCGGTCGCGGTCGGCCTGGCTGCTGGGGACGCTGCACGCGAAGACGGGGTGAACCTCGGCGATCGCGATCCTGGCACCGAAGGTCGTGATGATCGCCAGGCGCCCGTCGAAGGTCTCGCGCATCGCCTTTTCCATCGCCGGGTCGTAGGGCTGCTGGCTGCGGTTCATGGCCATGACGCTCAGCGAGGTGAGCATCTCGCGCATGACGTTGTGCCAGAACAGCTCGCGCAGTGCGAGGGTCGAGGCGGGGTCGCCGCCCCGGGCCCGCCCCGCGGTCCCGACGGCTTCGTTCAGTCTGTTGCTCGCGAGCTCACTCATGCATGGACCCTAGGGCCGATCCGGATCGTCTATCTGCGGGCGCTATCGCCGGGCGTAATCTCTTGCTCGATCCTCCAGGCGGGCCAGCTCACGCCGGCGATCAAGGAAAACCCGACGCCAATCGGAAACATTCCCTTCGGGGGTCCGCCCCACGGGCGTCCCCTCGGGAGCGGGGGTTGCCAGCAGCTCGGGATGGTCGTCGAAAAGACGCTCGGTCTGGCTCAGCAGCGCCCGGATCGCGTCCAGGCTCGGGCCCGCATCGCGGGCGGCACGCCGGTAGGCCGAGGGCGGGACCACCCGATCGTCCGGCGGATACCGCACGCTATCAAAGTGTCCCTCGATATCCGCAATAGCCTCGTCGAGGCGTGTGATCGCCGTCAGGATCTGCTCGCGTGTCGGGCTGACCTCGTTTCTCAGACGCACCCGCTCCACACGCACGCCCGAGAGGCTCTCCTCACGGAGCAGTTCGCGGGCGTCGCCGGCTTCGAGGTCGATCATGCCCAGGGTGAGCAGGTCGGCGGTGGCGAGCCCGCCGCGGACCGTGCCGTCGGCACGCCGCTCGAGCAGTCGCCTCGCGTCGGTCGGCGGGGGCTCTGCGACGATCTCGGGCAATCCGGCGGGGTTGTCTGCGACCCAGAGGGAGTTGCTGCCGCGCAGGAGGATCTCGCCGATCGCCGGGTCGACGCCCCGGCGTTTGAGCGAGACCCAGATCAGCCCGCTCATCTCGCGATCAACGCGCTCCCAGTCGGTCGTGGGCGGCGCGAGGCCCGTCGCGTCGTCGGTCGGCTCGATCGCGAGCTTTGTGCGGGGCCCGATCGCCCCGGCGTCGGCGAGCAGGGCCAGGAGCATCGCCCCCATGCCGAAGCGACCGTCCTTTCGATCGTGCAGCAGCACGATCAGGCGGGCCTGAGACTGGCGTGCGCCGTCGACGATCTGCCAGAGCACGTCGCGGCGCCAGGCGTTCGCGCCGGTCTCGATCACGATCGCGTCGGGTGGATCGATGAGCAGATCGACGAACTCGCTGGCGAGCTTGGTCGAGTCCAGATCGCCCTCGATGGTCACATGCAGCACCCGCTGGGCCGACGCTGCGGTCGCGAGGACGGGCGCGAGCACGAGCGCCAGGGTCGGAATCCAGGACCAACAAATCCAGCGGTGCATGTGATCCAACGAGCCTCAGGTCTCGGCGATATTCAGCAGATCCTTGCCGAACTCTCCGGCCTCGAAGAGATGGACGCGATCCATGTCCACCCGGAACTTCGCCTGCTCGCCCGCATTGGGCGAATGGCCCAGCGGCACGCGAACAATAAGTGAATCGTTGCCGCGCGATGCCCTCAGATCCATCCGATCGCCCAGCGGCTCGATCGACTCGATCTGGAGGGCCAGGGCATGAGGCGCATCGCTGGGCGTGGGCGACAGGTCGCCAGCGCGGATGCCGAGGGTCACTTCCCGCCCGCCGACCTCGCCGAGCGCATCGAATCGCGGATGATCGAGGGCGAGTTGGACGCCATCGGCGCTCGCTGAGACGAACGATCGTCGTCCCTCGTGCGATTCAAGGCGTCCATCGAGGAGGTTCATGGTGGGGGTGCCGACGAAGGAGGCGACGAAGCGGTTGGCGGGGCGGGCGTAGATCTCCATGGGCGAGCCGGTCTGCCGGATCGCGCCCTCGTGCATCACGACGATGCGGTCGGCCAGCGCCATCGCCTCCTCCTGGTCGTGGGTGACATGAATCGTTGTGATGCCCAGTCGTTTGTGCAGGGCCTTGAGCTCGGCCCGGGTCGAGGCCCGGCGCTGGGCGTCGAGGTTGCTCAGGGGCTCATCCAACAGGAAGATCCGGGGCTTGCGGATGATCGCGCGGGCCAGCGCGACCCGCTGCTGCTCGCCGCCGGAGAGCTGCGAGGGCTTGCGATCCAGAATCGGCGTGATCCCCAGCAGCTTGCTGGTCTCGGTCACGCGCCGGTCGATCTCTTCCTTGGGCGTCTTGTGCATCCGCAGCGGGAAGGCCATGTTTGTCCGCGCCGTCATGTGCGGATACAGGGCATAACTCTGGAAGACCATCGCGACGTCCCGCTGCTTGGGGGGCACGCGGGTGACGGGCTTGTCGTCGATGAGCACCTCGCCGGCGGTGGGGATCTCCAGCCCCGCGATCAGGCGGAGGGTCGTGGACTTGCCGCAGCCGGATGGCCCGACGAGCACGACCAACTCGCCGGCGGCGATCTCCAGGCTGAGATCGCGCACCGCGACCGTCCTGGAGAACACCTTGCGGACGTTGCGGAGGCTCAGATCGCTCATGGCAGGCCCCTGAGCCTATCCGAGGCTTGACCAATCGGCACAGGCGGCAGCGCCGGGGCGGCGGGCTCCTGTCTTTCTCCATAGGAGAGCGAAGTGAGCGTGTCGATGGTCCGATGATCGGCCAGACACGCGCTGGAGGTGCCCCATGGCGGATCAAGGTCGTGCATACAACGAGGTCAAGGAGCTTCTGGGGAAGCTCGACCGCTCGATCGACGACGCCCGCGACAAGCGGCTGCACGGCGATCGCCCCGAGCCCGAGCCGCCCCGCCGTGAGCCCGAGCCCCGCCCGAGCGAGGAGGCCAACGGCACCATCAACCCGCCGAGACCCGGCGCGAGCAAGTACGGCAAGGCCCGCCCGCTGCGTCCGAATAACGAAACGGCTCGCTGGCGATCATCCTGAGCCATTGGAGAACTGAGGCTTCATCGCCCGCCGATGTGCGGGCGTTTTCTTGCGCCGTGCCTATCGAGCGACGCTGCGTGCTCGATTGCTCCTGCGGAGCGTGGCGCCCGCATCCACCACAGAGCCCACCACGGATCGTCGCGCCGAGCCGTGGATGACCGAGGGACGTGCCACCAGCCGTGGCTTTGTGTACAGACCGGAGACATAGCTGACAGTCGTTCGGGGACATGGTTGACAGTTTCGAGGAGCATGGTTGGCCGAAGGGAGGCCGGCTATGCCATGGAAGGAACGGTCGATCATGGGTG
>JAJDDM010000172.1 GCA_029260315.1 Phycisphaerales bacterium
AGGCCGTTGATCTCCCGCTCGACCGTGAACGTCGCGGCGTCGAGGATCGTGATCGTCCCGGGCTTCGCGACGCCACGATCGTCCACCTGCCCTGTCACACGCTCGAACTGGGTGTTGATCCACACCTCACCCACACCCGCCACGCTCGGGCGGAACTCGTCGTCTTCGCCCAGAAGCTCCCACTTGGCCCGCTTGTCCTCGTCGCTCGCCGCCACCGTCGTGATCACGCCCAGCACGTCCGCCGCGGGCAGCGACCCGACGCCCAGATGCGAGAGAAACGGCAGCGAGCCGGCCGTGACATCGGGGATGTTCCCCTGGTCATCCCGCACCGCGACGACGCCGGTCATGTACGGGTGGACCTTGCAGATCACGACATACACACCGGGAAGATCGAACTCCGCGCTCAGCTGGCCCCTTTGCGAGCTGTCCTGGTCCAGCGCCGCCTGGGACCCCTCGGGCTTGATGAGCAGCGTCGCGGTATGACGGGTGTTTGTGCAGCAGTTTCCGATCACGAAGTCGACCCGTCCGCCCGCGTCGATCACCGCGACGGGCGTCCCGCTCGCCTCGTCCTTGAACCAGTTGCCCGGCTCGTCGGTGAGGTGCATCGTCGCGTCCTCACCGCCCAGACTCGCGCTCGGCGCGAACCCCGCCAACAGCGTCAACGCCAAGGCGCCGTGCGTGAATATATGACCACCGAATGATGCTGTGCCAGCCATGATGCCTCCTTTGCTCGCTCTGCGAGCCTTGCGGGCGACATGACATGCAAGTATCGGGCCAAACTCCAACGCCAACCGGGACCGCAGCAAGCGTGCCCGAGCATGCTCCTCGACCAGGATTTGCGTTCGCCAACCGCACCGCGTGCGCGAACATATGACAGGTCTGGCCACAGGCCATGCCTGGCCATCCTCGTCGCCCAGCCCACGCGATCATCATCCGCTGTCGTTGCGTCTCAGCCAGTGGTCCCCGACCGCCGCCGACGCGTCGCGATCAACCCGCCCAGACCGAGCAGCGCCACCGAGGACGGCGCAGGCACGATGAAGTTCCCCCGGATCGCCCCCGTCGGAAACTCCTGGTCATGCACCATCACGAACGATCCCACATCGCGGATCTGCTCGATGATCTCCTCGGGAGTCAGCCCGATATTCTGATCCCCCTGCATCGACCGGATGTCCCCCTCGGCGTGCAGCATGAACCCGTCCGCGGTGTCCACAATCACGCCCCCCGGCTCATTGAGCGCGTACCAATGCACGTCGATGATCATCGGACGGCGCTCCAGCGGCCCGCCGCGATGCACCTGGATCGACGTGTTGTTGTTGCCACGCCCGGAGAACTCGCTCGTGAAGATCCCGTCGACCACCAGATCGAAGGAAAAGGTCTGGTTGTCCTCGTCCACGACGAACGTCGCCAGGCCCGTCGCGTCCGAGTCCGTCCCGCTCGGCGGGTCCGGATCCGCCGGGATCACCACCAGATCCCCGTTCAGAACCACGTCCTCGAACGCGATGACCTGGGCCCCGCCCGAGGCGCTGACAGCGCCCAGCGCCGCAACTGCGACAGTGCTCATCCTCATGCGCCGATCTCCTCTCTCGTGTCTTGCTCGTGTCGTACAGGCACCCACAATATGCCCGCACTTGCATCAGATGCCAACCTCCCGTCGCCCCCGCCCCGTGCGATTGTGCCGCATCGCCGACCTGTGCGGGCGCGCCCGCGATCGCGCGTCGGCACAACCCGCCCACGCCGCACACGCCCAACCGTGCCGACCGTGAAACGCCCGCCGACGCCTCGCTACGGACCGTCGCCGGGCCGGATGAGCCGAACGTCCTCGAGCGCCCGGAACGCCTCCCGCCACCGCCGGACCTTGCCCGGATCCACCTCGACGCTCAGCACCGCCTCCTCGTCCTCCAACTCCCCAAGCACCTCGCCCCGCGGCCCGACCGCGATGCTCCCGCCGACATAACTCAGGTGCGGGTCGCTGCCCGTGCGATTCACGCACAGCATGTACGCAAGGTTTTCAACTGCCCGCGCCATCGAAAGCGCTCGCCAATGCCCCTGGCGAGCCTCGGGCCAGTTGGCCCCCAAACACAGGCACTCGGCCCCGCGCAGCGCCTGCAACCGGAACAGCTCGGGAAACCGCAGGTCATAGCAGATCGAGGGCGCGCAACGGATCTCTCCCCACATCCACGTCTCGATGCTCTGGCCCCCCTTGAACCGCTCGCCCTCGCGCCCGAAGCTGAACGGATGCACCTTGGCGTACTCACACAATAACTCGCCCGCTGGATCCAGCACCGCCGAGCGATTCGTCGCGAGTTCTTCTCCATCCTTCAGCACCGTCCTCCCGCCCTGCACGAACACGCCCAGCCGGCGCGACAGCCGGCGCAAATACCCGAGCGTCCGTTCCTCGCGATCCGCCGTCCGCTCGACATTCAGGCTGAATCCCGAGTCGAACATCTCCGGCAGGACAACGAGATCCCCCGCCGAGATATCGGTCGTCGCCAGCAGCCCATCGACCTTGCCGAAGTTCGCCTCACGATCTTCCCACACGATGTCAAGCTGGACCAGATGCGCGCGCATGGACGAGCCTCCTCCGCTGAATCGTGGTCATCGTAGAGGAATGCTACTGGCATCGCGCCGCCCACGGATACACTTGTCCTGATGGCGTCCGCACATGCCCAGATCGAGCCCAAGCCGGCGATTTCGCGCCGGATCGTCCTCGCCAGCTCCTCGCCCCGACGGCGCGAGCTGCTCGGCGACGCCTGCGCCCGCAGCGCCGTCGCCTTCTCCTGGATCGATCCCGGCGTCGACGACGGCGAACTCAACGCCACCGCTGTCGGACCCGAAGCCCACTGCGCCGCCCTGGCGTATTTCAAGGCCAGCGCCGGCGCGAGACATCGGCGCGAGACCGCCGGGCCACCCGCACGCGTCATCGGCGCGGACACCATCTGCCTGCACGAGGGCGAGATCATCGGCAAACCCCGCGACCGCCGCGAAGCCCGCGCCACGATCGAACGCTTCATGGACGACACCCACGAGGTTCTCACCGGCGTCGCCATCCTTGACGGTGATTCGCGCGACCTCTTCGTCGATCGCGCCACCGTCCGCGTCGGATCGATCCCCACCGCCACCCTGGAAACCTACCTCGCCAGCGACGCCTGGCGTGGCAAAGCGGGCGCGTACAACCTCTTCGACCGCCTCGACCACAACTGGCCCATCACCTACAAGGGCGACCCGACCACCATCGTCGGCCTGCCCATGCGGATCCTCGCCGATCGCCTCCAACTCGCTCAAGCCGACGCGCCAAGCGCGCCGCTCTGCCGGACAGGCGGTGCCGCATGATCGCCTCGGGCCCCCTGCTCAGCCCCTGGTTCGCCTTCCCGCTCGCGGCGTTCACGATGCTCGTGATCGCCGCCCACGCGACCGCCCTCTCCAACACCCAGATGCCCGAGAGCCGCAGGACCATCCGCAAGATCAACGGGATGCTCATGCTCATCGCCGTCCCGCTGATCGCCTACGCCTTCAGCGGCGTGGGCTCTGAACGCCCCCGCGAGTACGTCCTCGTCTGGACCGCCAGCGCCGCATTGCTCGCCATCATCGTCTTCATCGCCTTGGTGGATATCCTCAACACCGCGCGCCTGCACCGGGCTGAGTCCCGCGAGCTGCGCGCCAGGATCCGCAAGGCCCGCGCCCAGCTGGCCCAGGCGGCACACGAGGCGGCACGCCGGAGGCGCTCGGGCAAGAATGGCACCAACCACTGCGAGCCCGCCGACTAGACCGCCGCCGCTGCCCATCCTCGGTCGCCTCCTCGAGCCCCTCTACCGCTTCGAGATCAACCGCCGCAACCGAAACTTCGACGCCGCCAAGGGCGTCACACGCCTGCCCATCCCCGTCATCAGCGTCGGCAACCTCACCGTCGGCGGCACCGGCAAGACCCCCATGGTCGCACGCATCGTCCGCTGGCTCCGCGACGCCGGGCACGACCCCTGCATCGCCATGCGCGGCTACAAGTCCAAGCACGCCGAGTCCGACGAGGCCCAGGCCTACACCCGAGCGTTCGACGATCTGCCCCTCGTCGCCCAGCCCGACCGCCTCGCCGGCTTGCGCACGCTCTTCGAGACCCTGCGCGGCAACCGGATCGACTGCGTCGTCCTCGACGACGGCTTCCAGCACCGGCGCATCGCCCGCGACCTCGACATCGTCCTGCTCGACGCCTCGCAGAACCCGTTCGGCCAGCGTCTGTTGCCGGCGGGCTGGCTCCGCGAGCCGGTGACCTCGCTCGCCCGCGCCCACGCCGCCGTCGTCACCCACGCCGAGCTCATCGACGCCCCCATGACCCGCGAGCTGTGGTTCCCGCTCACGCTGCGCCTCGGCAAGCACAAGCCCATCGCCCTCACCCGCCATACCTGGACCGAACTCGACGTCCAGACGAACGGCATGGAACAACGCCGCCCGGTCGAGTGGCTCCAAGGCAAGTCAACACTCGCGGTTTGCGCGATCGGCAATCCCTGGGCCTTCATTCGTGCGGTCCAGAACGCCGTCGGAGAAGATGCGGCGAAAACGCGGGAACAGTATGGCAAGGTCTTGACCGACCACGACAAGTACATCGCCAAACGCATCGCCGAGATCATGACGCTCGCGCACGAAAAGACCGTCGACGCCATCGTCACCACCGACAAGGACTGGTCCAAGCTCCGCCACGTTGCCGCCGACCGCTGGCCCTGCCCCGTCGTCCGCCCACGACTAGAACTCGCATTCGACCGAGGCGAGGAAGATCTCAAACGCCTCGTCCTCACGACCGCCTCGCACCAGCGAGCCCGAAGCGCAAGCGAGGAGAAATACCGCCAATAACGTGTCACGCCCAACCGCCTGACTCGCCATCGCAAACTCTCACCGCAAACACGCCTTCTCCACCTCCCACAACAACTCCATCTCCTCCCCCACCAACTTCAATCGCAGCATCGCCAGCGCCGACAACGCCGACAACCGGCGCACCCCCGCCCGATCCCCGCGGAACAGAAACCGCCGAGTCTCGACCGACCCATCCGCCGACGCCCGCCCGATCCAGACGGTGCCGACGGGCTTGTCCTCGCTCCCCCCGCCCGGCCCTGCGATCCCTGTGATCGCGAGCGCATGGGTCGCGCCGGATCGCTCCAGCCCGCCGAGCGCCATCGCCGACGCGCACGCGCTGCTGACAGCGCCGTCGCGCTCGAACACGTCCATCGCCACGCCGACTTCGCGGTGCTTCATCTCATTCGTGTACGTCACCCACCCGCCGATGTACCCATCCGACGACCCCGCCCGCTCGGTCAACAACTCGCCCAGCATCCCCCCCGTGCAACTCTCCACGGTACACACCGTCTCGCCGCGCTCGCGCAGCAGATCGACGCACGCCCCCGCGGGCGTCTGATCGCCCTCGCCGAACACCACCGCCCCCAGGCGCTCGCGCACCGCCCGAGCCGTTTGCGCCACCGCCCCGTCCGCATCGCCCGCATCGCCCTCAAACCGGATTCGGCACGTCACCACGCCGCCGCTGGCGGTCGTCCCGACCAGCGGCATCCGCGACCGATCCATCAACTCGCCCAACCTCTCGGCGATGTTGCTCTCGCCCAAACCCACCGTGTGGATCAGCCGCGTGCGGATCACCCGACCGCTCGCGACGCGAAGCCGCCGCACGACCTCGCCCTCAAACATCGGTCGCATCTCCCCCGGCGGCCCCGGCAGACACGCGACCTCCACTCCTATTTCCAACCGCCCCCAAAGACCCGGCGCCGTCCCGCGCTCATTATCCAAGGCCTCCGCCGACACCGGGCGCAGCGCCTGCACCCGATTCGCACTCGCCATCTCCCGCCCCCGCGACGCATACCACGCGAGCAGCCCCCGCATGAGGGCCGCGTCCTCGATCAACTGCTCGCCCATCGCCCGCGCCAGCCCCGCGCGCGTCCGATCGTCCTCGGTCGGCCCCAGCCCACCCGTGCAGACCACCAGATCGCAAGCAGACGCCAGCCGCCCGATCGCCCCCGCGATCGCCCCATCGTCATCATCGACCGTCGCGTGCTCCAGCACCCGGATCCCCAGCCCCACGAGCCGATCGCTCAACCATTGCGAGTTCGAGTCGAGTTTCTGGCCCAGCACCAGCTCATCGCCGATCGCCAGGATCCCCGCCGTACGATGCGACTGTGCCATGGTTGGCGATCGTACGAAGTTCGGGTCGATGACACACGGACTCGGATGACCCTGTAAGAGCCCCTGAGTGAGAGATTGATGCTCCTCCGCACCCTCGCCCTGCTCATCTCACTCGCCCCGATCGCGGCCTGCGGCTTCCCCACAGGCCGCCTCCTCGATCCGGCTGCCCTCGGCGCGACCCACCTCACCGAGGAACTTCCCACCGGCAGAACCCTCCACGCCTACAGCACGGGCCGCTCAGAAGGCACCCCCATCATCTTCATCCACGGCACGCCGGGCTCTGCCTCCGCCTGGGAACGTTACCTCCGCAACCCGCCCCCCGACTCCCGCCCCATCGCCATCGACCGCCTCGGCTTCGCCCGCTCACAACCGGGAGGCGTCGAACGCTCCATCCGCGAGCACGCCCGCTGTCTCGAACCCCTGCTCGATCCCGACCAGCCCCCCGCGATCCTCGTCGGTCACTCCCTCGGCGGGCCGATCGTCGCCTGGGCCGCCGCCGAGTTCCCCGATCGTGTCGCGGGCATCGTCATCGTCGCCGGCGCGCTCGATCCGGACCTCGAACGCATCCACCCGCTCCAACACCTCGCCGAGCTCTTCCCGTTGCCGATCCTGCTCCCGACCTGGGCCGTGACCTCCAACCGCGAGCTGCTCGCGCTGGAAGACCAACTCATCGAGCTCGAGCCTCTCCTGAGCAACATCCGCGTCCCGGTCGCGATCATCCACGGCACCAAGGACAAGCTCGTCCCCTACGCCAACGTCTCCTACATGATCGAGCACATCGACAACGCCCCCGTGCGTCTGTTCAAGATCGACGCCGGCGACCACTTCCTCCCGTGGAACGCCGAGGCAACCATCCGCGACGCCATCGAATGGACACACCAACGCGCCCAACCTTCCTCCGTCCCCGGAGCCGCGAGCGCAAGCTCGCGATAGAGCGCCCAACCACCCTCACCGCCCCGATCAATCCGACACGCTCGGTTGCCGGTGCGGGTTACTAGAGGCTATCCCAGAACCTGCCTGAGCAGGAGAAGGGTGCAGCCGAGGTGGAGGAAGCCTTGGAACATGGTGGTGGATTTCTCGTAGCGGACGCACAGGCGGCGGAAGTTCTGGATCCAGGCGATCGTGCGTTCCACT
>JAJDDM010000173.1 GCA_029260315.1 Phycisphaerales bacterium
GATCAGCGCCGAGGCGTCGCGGGCGGCGACACCGCCCAAGCGGTTCGAGCGCGAGCGTCCGAACGATCTGTGGCAGATGGATTGCAAGGGTCCGATGCGGATGCGGCGTGGGACGTGCCACGCGCTGACGATCCTGGATGAGTCCACCGGCGGCGTGCGGCTGGTTCCGATCGGTCGCAGCGCTCCCCCCCTCCACCAGCCGCACTAACATGTGTCAGCGATGTCTCCGAACGGGTGTCAACCATGTCCCCGGTCGGAACAGATCTGCACGGCTGGTGCTTCCGGGAGAGCGCCATGAAACACCAACCGCTCAAAGCAGCGGTTGGTGGCACGACGCTGGACACGCGCGCAAGCAACCTGCCGCGAAGCACTTGTGGCAAACGACGCGAACGGCTCATAGCAGACGGCTCGACCTGCCCGGGACGATCGAGCGCAGGGCGCGGCAGTTCCTTGAGTACTCCGGGCGAGGCGAACCGGTGCGGCGACCGGACGACTTCTCGCGAGCTTGTGCTCGCGGTTCCGTGTTGTGCTCTGAGCGACCAACCGCACCGACTGCCCTGAGCAGCGGTCGGTGGCACGAACAATGACTACAGCCGCGCGGCGGCCAGGCTCGCCAGCTCGCTCCGCTCGCTCTTGGCAAGCGTGATGTGCCCGACGATCCCCAGGCCCTTCATCTTCTCGACCGCGTACGCCAGCCCGTTGTTCGAGCTATCCAGATACACATGGTCGATCTGCTGGATGTCGCCGGTGAGGATGATCTTCGTCCCCTCGCCGACGCGGCTGACGATCGTCTTGACCTCGTGCGGCGAGAGGTTCTGGGCCTCGTCCACGATCATGAACTGGTGCGGGATGCTCCGACCGCGGATGTAGGTCAATGGTTCCAGCACCAGACGCCCGTCGGCAATGAGCTTCTCGATGCGGTGCTCGGTCGTGTGGCTCTCGGCGGCCTGGTCCTTGCTGCCGCGGGTGCTGAGCAGGTACGCGAGGTTGTCGAAGATGGGCTGCATCCAGGCTTCGAGCTTCTCGTCCTTGGTGCCGGGGAGGTAGCCGATATCGCGCCCCATGGGCATGATCGGACGGGCGACGAGCAGCTTGTCGTAGCGTTCTTCCTGGAAGACCTTGGTGAGCCCCGCGGCGATCGCGAGCAGGGTCTTGCCGGTGCCGGCGCTGCCGAGCAGCGTGACCAGGCGGATCTCATCATCGAGCAGGAGGTCGAGGGCCATGGTCTGCTGGACGTTGCGGGCCATGATGCCGCTGATCGGCTTGCGCGGGCCGACGACGGGGATGACCTGCTCGGTGTCGGCGAGCCTGCGAGCGAGGCCCGAGTGCGCGTCGTCCTCGATATCGCGGAGGATCAGGAACTGGTTGGGCGAGAGGGTGCGTTCGATCACGTCGCCGGATTCGGTCGTGACCGCGAGCAGGTCCTTCAGGCGCTCGATCGGGAGCATCCGCTCCTTGTAGAGCTCGTCGATGAGTTCGCCCGGCGTGTCCAGTTGGACGTATCCCTGATAGAGGCGCTCGGCGTCGACCTTCTGGTTCTGGAAGTCCTCGGTGGTGATGCCCAGCGCGTCGCTCTTGATGCGGGCCGCGAGGTCGTTGGAGACGAAGATCGCCGGGAGGCCCTCCTGCTTGAGGTGCCAGGCGACGGTGATGATCTCGTTGTCGGCGTTGTCTTCCTTGAGCGCGTCGGGGCGGGTGAGCTGATCGACGACGACGCGGATGGTGCCGCTGTTGCCGTTGGCCGGGATGCCCTGACGGACGGGCAGCTCGCCCCAGTTGACGCCCTCGGTCAGGTCGCCGTGGGCGCGCAGGCGGTCGAGGTGGCGGATGGCCTGGCGCGCGTTGCGGGCGACCTCGTCCTCGCCCTTCTTGAGCTTGTCGAGCTCCTCGATCACCGGGAAGGGGATGACGACGTGGTTCTCCTCGAAGACGAACAGCGCGTCGGGGTTGTAGACCAGCACGTTGGTGTCGAGCACGAACTGCTTGACGTCCTCGCCGGCGCGGCCGCCCTGGGCGCGCGAGCGGTCGGGGCGATGGGCCTGCGAGCCCGGGGGCGATGCGGCGGGCGCCTGCGGGGCCCGGGGCTCTCGATTCCGACGGCTCGGCGTGATGCGCTGTTGGGATTTACTCAACGGGTTGCTCTTCGGCGGGCTCGGTCTCGTCTTCGCGGGCCGCGTCCTGATCGGATTCCTGCTCGTCCTCTATTCGATCCGGGAAGCGCGTGCGTTCCATCTCCAGGATCCATCCCTCGATGAACGCCCGTCTATACAGGTCGAACTCGATCTCCCGCCCGCCCAGTGTCTCGTGGTCATCGCGGATCTTGATGGTGACGTAGTACTTGTGCCAGCGGCTCTTGTCGACGTCCTCGATGTCCTCGGGCGTGAAGGACTTGCCGCCGGGCAGCGTCAGCGTCTTGGTCTGGGGGTCGTAGGTGTACCGCCTGGTCGCGGTGCGGATGACGACGAGCAGGCACCAGGCGGCGATGGTCATGCACACGCCGAAGATCAGCCACTGGATCGCGATGTCGTAGAGGTGGACGGCCTTGGGCACGTCGCCCATCGCGGCGCGCTCCTCGGAGAGCTCGGCGAGGCGGGTGTCGGGGTCGCGCTCGCCGCCGTCATCGCTGAACGTCGTGTGCTCGGGCTCGAGCTTGCCGACGACGCTGAGCGCGCGCAGCCAGACCATGCGGGCGGATTCCAGCTCGCTCAGCCCGGTGGACTCTTGGCGCTCGTTCAGATCGGCGAGCGCCTGCCTGGGCTCGGGAACGCTGACATCGGCGGCGCGGATCGGACGGCGGCGATCGACGGGCCCGGCGGCCCTGTTGAGGTAGTCGTACTCGCCCACCAGACGGGCGAACTTCTCGCCCCGGGCCGGGTACACGATTGTGGCGTCGTAGAAGCCCCAGAGGCCCAGGCCCGCGACGCCGATGATGACCAGCACCATCTTGAGGCGCCAGCCGGGGCGCAGGGTTGTGGTGATGGTCGCCATCGTCTCGGTCTCTCCGTGTGCCTGGGGATCTCGCGGGCGACGATATGCCGATGCCCCGGCGGGGCCCTGCGGGTCTATCGACGATTTGCGTCCAGCGCTTCGACGCGATCGAGGGTTGCGTGCCACCAGGAATCGGCCGCCAGACGCCCCCGCTCGCGACGGACGAGGGACGCGTACCCCCCGAGATCCACCCGTCGGGTCGGAATGCGGGGGTATTCGAGGGGCGAGGCGAGGGTGCGGGTCAGCCACGCCGAGTGCTGTCGGCGGGCCTTCTCGCCCATCTCTCGTAGCGCACGCCGACGGAAGATCCGCATCATGATCGCGGAGTGTAGCCGGGCGTTTTCCGCGGCAGAATGGGGTCTTTGGCGCGCTTCTTGGGGGTCGGTTTCTTGGTGGGGCGAGGATGACAGACGGGCGGGCTGGCACTATCCTTGTCGCCGCAGATTGGGCGTGTAGCTCAGTTGGTTAGAGCGCGCCCCTGATAAGGGCGAGGTCGCAGGTTCGAGTCCCGCCATGCCCACTTGCAGACGGCCCCCCGAGCGGGGCCGTCTGTGTTTTTGGAAACGGTGCGGTCGGGGAGCTGGCATCAGGTGTGGATAGCTCGGCGGTCGTGGGCGAGATTTTCCCCCGAAGCGGGCAGAATGACTCGTTTTTGTTTGGGTATCCGGATACCCTAACATTATGCAATCATTGAGCGCCCCATCCGCGACCCACGCATCGCGATTGCGCGACCTGCGGGCCCGGATCCCAGAGGCCCGAGCGGCTGAATCTGGGCTCGGGGGTCGAGCGGGTGCGGATGGTCGCACCGCCGGAGCGCGCGATTGGCGCACGAGCAGGCCTCGGCGTGGCGCGGGCGGGAGCAGAGCGATGTCTCCGGGCTCATCGACACGCTGTCGGCGAGGCTGGGGGCAGAGCGGGTCCGGCGGGTCGAGGCGTGCGACACGCGCTGGCCCGATTGGCGGTCGCGCAAGAGGTGGAAGCGCCGACGGATCGTCCGTCGCTGGTGTTCGAGCACCCGATCGCGTGCGACATGATGCTGCTTGCGCCGGACGGGCCGCTGATGCGGGTGCGCTGGCGGAGGGCGTCGCGGGCGGTGACTGCGTGCGCGGGGCCGGAGCGGATCGAGCCGGAGTGGTGGCGCGACGGGTCGGCCATGCGCGAGTACTTCCGGGTGCAGGTCGAGCATGGGATCTGGTTGCGGCTGTGCCGGGAGCGGTGGCTGGTGCGGGGGGAATGGGTGTAGGTCGGCTCTCCGAGCCGACACGGGCCTGCATGGTCGGTGCATTGGACGCACGAAGCACCAACCGCTCAGAGCAGCGGTTGGTGGCACGGGGAGCCCGTGACAGATTCCGTGGCCCGGGATGGAGGCATGGAGATCGAGGCATGCCGAAGGATCCGAATCCCAAGGCGCATTCCCCGGCGTCCATCGCGGAGCGAGCGCCTATGGATGCACCGGGCATCGTCCTCTCACGGGTCGATTCCGGGCGCCACGGGGTGTGTAGACTCTGGGCGCGACGAGGAGCCGGATGGGCAAGGCGATCAAGCAAGAGGGGTTCTGGACCGATTTTCGGAAGTTCTTCGGGCGCGGTCTGGCGATCCTGCTGCCCAGCGTACTGACGCTGTGGATCCTCTGGCAGTTGTTCGTGTTCGTGTATCAGAACGTGGGCGCACCGATCAACCGGGGGATCCGGCTGGGGGTGATCGAGATCTTGCCGCTGTTCGTGGACGAGGGCGCGACGGGGACGATGCCCGAGTGGTGGAGCCCGACTGACGAGCAGGTGCGCAACTACCTGGACACTCGGCGACGCGAGGGACACCGGGTGCCGATCGCGCCGGTCGCCAGTGAGGAGCCGACGGCGGAGTACGCCTCGGCGAGAGCGCAGGCGCGCGAGCTGCTGCGTCGGCGGGGGTTTCGCGACTGGTGGAACAACCACTGGTATCTCGAGGCCGCGGGGCTGTTCGTGGCGATCGTCCTGATCTACCTGGCGGGGTTGATCCTGGGGAACCTGCTCGGTCGGAAGCTGTACTCGAAGCTGGAGAAGACGCTGGCGCGGATGCCGGGGTTCAAGCAGATCTACCCGCATGTGAAGCAGGTGGTGGACCTGATCATGGGCGACCGGGCGGTGGCGTTCAAGAGCGCGGTGGTGGTGGAGTATCCGCGCAAGGGGATGTGGACGGTGGGGTTCCTGACCGGGACGAGCCTGCCGACCGTGCGGAGCGAGGCGAGGTCGGACTGCGTGTCGGTGTTCATTCCCTCGACGCCCGCGCCGTTCACGGGGTTCACGATCAACGTCCGGGCCGAGGACGCGATCGAGCTGCCGATCTCGATCGACCAGGCGATCCGGTTCATCATCACGGGCGGGGTCTTGAACAGCGAAGAGTCGGCCAGCACGCGGGCGGCGCTGGGCAAGGCGTCGAGCCCGGCCCTGGCGAGGCGTCCGGAGGACCCCGGCCCGGAGGCCTGAGGCCTATCATGGCCCTGCGCCGGCGAAGCGGAGGAGAACCGATGCGAATAGAGGTCGTGGGCAGGCACTTCGAGATGACGGACCCGATCCGCGAGTACGCGGAGCGCAAGGCCGAGAAGCTCCCCCGCCATTACGATCAGATCCAGATGCTCACGTTCCGGATCAACGGCGAGAACCACCACCACACCAGCGAGTTCGCGGTGGAGCTGGTGATCGACGTGGAGCACCACGAGGATTTCATCGCGACGGCCAAGGAGCACGACGTCTACAAGGCGATCGACCAGGTCGTGCAGCGGGGCGTGCGGCAGCTCACGGACTTCAAGGAAAAACTCAAGACGGGTAAACGCTGAGAATGGCCATGAAGCTGACCGATATCGTGCTGCGCGACGCCATCGTGACCGACCTGGAGGCCGACGCGCGTGACGGGGTGATCGCCGAGCTCGTCGATGCGCTGGTCGCCGGCGGAGCGGTCGATGCCGCCTCAGCGCCGGCGCTGGTCGCCAAGGTGCTCGATCGCGAGAACAAGGGCTCGACGGGCTTCGGCAAGGGCGTCGCGGTGCCGCACGTCAAGCACGACAGCGTCGAGAAGATGATCGCGGCGGTCGGGCTGAGCAAGTCCGGGCTGGACTTCAAGGCCCTGGACGGCCAGCCGGTTTACAGCGTGTTCCTGCTGCTGAGCCCCGCGGACAAGCCCGAGGAGCACCTCCAGGCGATGGAGGTGATCTTCAAGAACCTGAGCAAGGAGACGTTCCGTCATTTCCTTCGCCAGGCCGAGACGGTGGAGCACGTCACCACGCTCCTGGACGAGGCCGACAGCCAGCAGTTCGCCGGCTGAACGGCGCCCGCACCAACTCCTTTGGGGGGCCGCATTGTCCGACCGCGCACGGGTCAAAGCAACGATCGTGAATCGGCTGGGGCTGCACGCGCGCCCGGCGACCGAGCTGGTCGAGACCGCCTGCCGATTCTCTTCCAGCGTGACCATCCGCAAGGACGACAACGAGGTCGATGGCAAGTCGATCATGCAGGTGATGCTGCTGGCGGCGACGCAGGGGACCGAGCTGGCGATCGAGTGCGAGGGCGACGACGCCGAGCAATGCGCCCAGGCGATCCGCTCGCTGATCGAGGCGGGGTTCAACGAGGACTGAACGAGGCTCGCGCGATCCATCGCGCTACTACGAGCCCGACGCGCAAGCGAGGTGGTTCGCGCCGTGAGTGCATCCAGTTCAGACGCGCCGACCGCAACGAGGACTCATCAAGGAGCTCTGGCTTGAGTCATGAACGAGCCGGGTTCGCTTACTGGAATGCTCACGATGAGGGTGAGTCCATCCCTCGCTCGCGCTTCGGGCTCGTAGATTCGAGATTAAGCGCTGGCGAGGCGCGCCACCCCCGGCATCACCGCGATCGTCGGCGGGGATTCCAGATCCTTCTCATCGACCCGCTCGATCTTCGCCCCGAGTTGGATCAGGCGTTCGTCCAGACGCTCGTAGCCCCGGTCGAGGTGGTAGACGCGATTGACGATCGTCGTGCCCTCGGCGGCGAGCCCCGCGAGGACCAGTCCGGCGCTGGCCCGAAGGTCGCTTGCCATCACCGGTGCCCCGCGCAACCGGCGGACGCCCGAGACCACGACCGTCGCCCCGGCCCGGTGCAGACTCGCGCCCATGCGGGCGAGTTCGGGGACGTGCATGAACCGCTCGGAGAAGATCTTCTCGGTCACGATCGAGTTGCCCTCGGCCAGGCACAGCAGCGCCATGAGCTGGGCCTGGAGGTCGGTCGGGAAGCCCGGGTGCGGCTGGGTCGTCACCTGGACCGGGCGGAGCGATCGCTCGGTCGTGATCCGGCAGGTGGCGCGCAGCGGGTCGGTCTCGTCGATCGGGTCAATCCGCACGCCGATGCGGTGGAGCAGGTCCCAGAGGACGAGGAGGGCGTCGAGGGGGCAGTTCTCGAGCGTGAGATCGCCGTTGGTGATCGCCGCGGCGCACATGAGGGTACCGGCCTCGATGCGGTCGGGCATGACGCGGTGGTCGGCCCCGCCCAGCGAATCCACGCCCTGGACGACGATGCGGGGCGAGCCCGCGCCGCTGATCTTGGCGCCCATGGCGTTGAGCAGGCGGGCGAGATCGACGATCTCGGGCTCGCAGGCGGCGGACTCGATGGTGGTCGTCCCTCGGGCGAGGGTGGCGGCGGACATGATGTTGGCCGTGCCGAGGACGGTCGAGCCGAACGGCCCGCCCAGGAAGATGCGCGCCCCGCGCAGGCCACCGACGGGGGCTCGCGCGACGATATCGCCGGCGTCGAGGTCAATCTGGGCTCCGAGAGCCTCGAGGCCTCGCAGGTGCAGGTCGACCGGGCGGTCGCCGATGGTGCAGCCGCCGGGCATGCTGACGCGGGCCTCGCCCCGGCGTGCGAGCAGGGGGCCCAGAACGCAGATGCTGGCCCGCATCGTCCGGACGACGTCGTAACGGGCATGGGACTGGGTGCGGTCGGCGGTGCGCAGGCTGAGGCGATGGCCCTGGCGCTTGGTCTCGCAGCCGAGCTCCTCGAGCAGGCGGGCCATGTTGCGGATGTCGGCGAGGTCGGGGGCGTCGCGGATGGTTATCGGCTCGTCGGTGAGCAGGGCTGTGGCCATCAGGGGCAGGGCGGCGTTCTTGGCGCCCTGCACCGCGATGGATCCATCAAGCCGTCTGCCCCCCTCGATCACAAAGACGTCCATGGCGAATCCTTCCGCGTGGTCGGGCCGATCCCTGGCCCGAGAACGGGAGGATACCGCGCTTGCACGGGCGATGCGCCGGAGCAGACGACAATCCACGACGCGCCAAGAGGTCATACACGATGCGACCGGCACAGGCCGTACAGCTTTCCTTGCGTTCGCGAATATCCCAGCGTTGGGTTCGAACAGAAGGGGCGTGAATTGGATGGTTTGTGCCAGCAAGGTTGTATTTCGGAGTTTTCCCCGACCCCGAGAGGGGGTTTCCTGCTGGAGGATCTCATGACTGCCAAACGCACCATTCTGCCGATCGTCGCGATGCTCGTTGCGGGTTCCTCGCACGCACTTGGCCAGCCGGGGTCTTTCTCAGACCAGATCGTCGTCACCGGCAAGGTGCGGGATTTCCGGGCCCGCAACGACGGCGGGCACACGGACTTTCAGTGGAAGCCCGGACGAGGGTTCGGGCACTACGTCGGCATGATCGGCGACGAGCTGGACGAGGACGGCAAGCCGGTGATGGTCTCGACCGGGCACAAGCTGCAGAGCACCTGGAAGGACGGCGAGGGGCGCCCGATCATGCCGCCCCGCCCGCATTTCCCGGCCCTGGAGAGCGATATCGCCGGTTCGTTCGAGTCCCAGGAGGGGCTTGCGCTGCACGAGCCGGAGGACTTCGCGCAGTGGTTCCGCGATGTGCCGGGCGTGAATGAGAGCACGCTGGTGCCGATCACGCTGCGGCGCGAGCCGGGCGGGGTCTATGTGTTCGACGATCGGGAGGACGAGAACTTCAGCTCGCTAGGCGGGTTCTTCCCGATCAACAACGAGTTGTACGGCAACTATCAGAACACGGGCAAGAACTTTCACTTCACGTTCGAGCTGTCGGCGAACTTCGTCTACAAGGAAAACAGCGGGCAGGTGTTCACGTTCATCGGCGACGACGACGTCTGGGTCTTCATCGACGACAAGTGCGTGATCGACATCGGCGGCGTGCACTCGGCGGTGCGCCAGACGATCGACCTGGATCGCCTGGACTGGCTGGAGGACGGCGAGAGCTACTCGTTCAAGTTCTTCTTCGCCGAGCGCCACACGACCGAGTCGAACTTCCGGATCGAGACGACGCTGAACCTGCGGATGGTGACGCTCCCGGTGACGACGGCGCTGGCCGACTGATCGGGTGTGCCTCGGGGCATGGCCGGCGGGGGGCCAAGCTGGCCGCGCTCCCCGCCGGCTTCAGCGCGCGCGGGCCATGGTCGCGACGAGGCGACCGATCATCGCGTCGAACCGCACGGTCGGCGCCAGGGACGCGGCGGACTCTCGCATCCGCTGGAGCGTCGGCGGTTCGAGCATCTGGTCCATCGCGCTCTGCCAGCCGCCGGGGGTCACGTCGCTAAGCACGCGCCCGACAGGGGGCCCGCCGAAGCTGGCCGGCTCGATCAGCGACGCGCCCGCGGCGCCCGCGACGGCGAGCACGGGCGTGTGCAAGGCGATGGCGTCCGCGGCGAGGCGGGCGGTGGCGTGCGCGGCCCTGGCGGGCAGCACCAGCGCGTCGCACGCGCACAGGATCGCGTCCATGCGGGCGGTTGCGCCGAGGATGCGGACGCGCGTGAGCGCGCCGAGGGCCGAGGCCAGGCGGTGGACGCGGATCGGCTCGCGGGTCAGGATCAGCACCGCCGGCGGGCCCGCGGACCGGCGCGAGCGGGCGACGGCCTCAAGCAGCGATCGAGCCGAGGAAACCGGGCGGTCCACCAGCGAGCAGAGCAGCACCGGGCGGGACTCGGCGAGGTTCAGACGCTCGCGGAGTCGGCGGCGCAGATCTCTCGAACCCGAGGCGTGGGTGAGCGTGCTGGCAACGCCGAGTGTGTGCGCGGCCCGTGCGTCGTCCTCGGAGTCGGGGCGGGGGGCGATCGAGCAGCGACGCACGCCGCTTGCTCGGGCAAGTCGCTTTGCGCGGCGCTCGGCGCGGATCGCGTCGGCAATCCAGGGGCGAGAGGCGGCCTCGAGCAGGAGTGTCGCGGGTGACACGGAGACGACCTCGCGCGAGAACGCCGCGGCGCTGGGCGGATCGACCGGGATCCAGAGGCCCGCGGGCACGAGGCGCGAGAGCGAGAGCGTCGCGTGAGGAGCGAGCGCGTCGAGCCGGTCGAAAGCCCAGCGCTGGAATCGCGTCGGCTGGCGTTCGCGGGCCGTACGCCCGGGGTGTCGTTCGATGAGCGTGATGTCGCCCGCGCCTTCGAGGTGGCGGCGGTCGACGATGGCGTCGCAGATGAGAATGACCGGCTCGCCGCGCTGCGCGATGGCCCGCGCGATGTCGACGGCCCAGCGTCCGTGATCCCAGGGGACGCGCCTGATGTACTCGGCGACGATCGCGGTGGTCACGGGGCGTCTCCATCCTCTGCCCGATCCGGCGCGAGGACGCGCTGGGATGGAACGTACGCGGGCGAGAACGCGAGCAGCAGCCACATGTGCTGCTTGAGGCGCGAGCCGACGTGCATGGTCTCGAACTGGCCGACGAGGATCAGCGCGATGATCGCCAGCAGGAGGGAGCGTTCGAGGCCGGTGGGGCCGGGGCGGGGAGCGATCCAGGCGCAGCGCAGGGCGCTGGCGAGGAGCAGGGCGAACAGCGCCAGACCGATGGCGCCGTTGGTGGCGGCGACGTGCGGGATCGTGCCGTGGGCGTGCTCCTGGATGCGCTCTGCGACCTGGGGCTGGACGATGCGTTGGGCGTCGCGCCGGGCCCAGGCGCGAAAGCCGCCCTCGCCGACGCCCGCGACGGGGTGCTGGGCGAAGGCGCGCGAGGCCTCGATCCACATGAGCAGGCGCGCCCCGGTGTCGGAGTCGTAATCGTTCTCCTCGAGAGCGCGCGAGATCTCCGTGGAGGCGGATCGGGCGCGGTCGATGACGCGGGGCGCCAGCACGAGCGCGCCGCCGGCGAGGGCGGCGAGGGCGATCGCGATCATCGTGCCGCGCGGTTTGCGCCGGACCTGTTGTTCGTTTCGATCACCGGAGCCCTTCCAGAACCGCCACAGAGCCGCGAGTGCGACGATGGCGATCGTCATGGCCGCCGCGAGCCAGGCGCTGCGCGTACCCGAGGCCACGATCGCGGCGAGCGAGATCGCGCTCATGGCGATGGCCAAGTTCTTCCATCGGGGCCTGATGCCGCGCGCGAGGAACGCGGCGTGGAGCCAGATGGCGAGTGGTACGCAGAGCGACGCGCCGCCGAAGGCCGGTCGCCACCAGCCGGTAATCCTGCCCGTCTCGTGGTGCTCCCAGATGAGCCACTGCCAGCCGGTCTGGAGGCCGACGAACTCTGCGAGCTGCACGGTGTTGCCCACGAGCATGCCGGCGAGATAGCAGGCGATCAGCAGCGTGCGGTACTCCATGATCGGCCAGAGGGCCAGGAGCAGGAGCATGAAGCGGACCTCGCCCAGATGGATCAGGCCGAAGGCGGGGTCAGCGGACCACGAGAGGCTAAGCCCGCGATAGGCGAGAAAGACGAGGGCGATGAGCACGACCGGCTGGAGGAACAGGTGCGTGAGCAGCCGCCAAGTCATAGTGATGCGGATGAGCGACGCCGACGCGACCAGGGGGAGCATGAACTCATGCACGGCGTAGGGGAAGCTGAGTGTGAAACAGAGGACCATGCCGCCGAGAAGATGGACGGCGATGCCTAGGCGGTCCCGGTGCTGGCCCTGGAAGACCCGGGCGATGCGATCGCGATTGAGCCAGCAGCCGGCGAGCCACGCCAGGGGCGATGGCGGGAGGATCAGCTTGCGCGGGTAGAGGACCGGATCGTCCATGCAGGGCGATCATGGCGTGAGCGCAGGGCTCTGGCAAGCGGGTTGTCGGCGGATGGCCCGGGCGAGTCAGGCCCGGATACCGAACAAACCGCTATCGCAATACTGGAATTCTCGAACCGTTGGGCCGATTGAGAGGTAAAGTAGGGGGACGCGCCATTCGCGCGTGCTTCAGGGAGTTCGGGCATGTCGTCGATCGATCGCGCTGTTCGCCGGGCCGGGATCCGCATGATGGTTGTCGACTTTCTGCGGCACCTGACCTGGTGCGTGACGGGGGCCCTGGTGGTCCTGGTCACGATGGTGCTGCTGGAGCGGCTGGCGCGCGTGGAGATCGCGTGGGGCGTGTCGCTGATCGTGGCCGGCTCGGTGGCGCTGGTCGCGGCGGGCGGGTGGACGCTGTTCACCAAGCGTTCGCGCGAGCATGTCGCGATCGAGCTGGACGAGCGGGCGAATCTGCGGGAGAGTCTGAGCACGGCGCTGCTCGTGCGCGAGAAGCAGGACGGCTGGAGCCGGGCGGTGGTCGAGACCGCCGAGGCTCGGGCCAAGGCGGTGCGCGTGCGCGAGGCGGTGCCGATTCGTGCGCCGGCGCGCTGGTACGCGCCGGCGATCGGCGGGGGCTTGCTGCTGCTGGCGTGGATGGCGGTGCCGACGCTGCTGGCCGAGGGCGAGGCGAACGCCGACGAGATGCGCGAGGTTCGGCGGGTGCTGCTGGAGCAGAAGGAAAATCAGAAGAAGCTCGAGGATCTGTTGAAGAAGGCGAAGGTGGATCTGGACAAGGACGAGGCGTCGTTCGATGCGGATCTGCCCGAGAAGGCCGACACGCCGGAGAAGATCCAGCAGTCGATGGTGAAGAAGCTGACGAGTTTGACCGACACGCTGCAGAACAAGCTCTCGACGCAGAGCCAGCGGCTCGAGGCGTTGAAGAAGGAGCTGGGCAAGCTGGAGAATCCCGGTGAGGGGCCGATGAGCGAGCTGTCGAAGAAGCTCGCCGAGGGGGATCTGTCGGGCGCGAAGGACGCGCTGGAGGAGTTGAAGAAGAAGATCGAGGCGGGGGATCTGAGCGAGGAGCAGAAGGCCCAGCTCAAGAAACAGTTGGACGACATGGCCAAGCAGCTCGAGCAGCTCGCCCAGCAGCAGCAGCAGATGGAGCAGAAGCTCAGCGAGGCGATGAAGAACGCCGGGATGAACGAGCAGCAAATTAAACAGGCGATGCAGAGCCCCGAGGCGATGAAGAAGGCGTTGGAGCAGATGCAGAACATGTCGCCGGCGCAGAAGCAGCAGATGATGGACATGATGCAGAAGCTCGGGGCGTGCAAGCAGTGCAGCGGCATGGGCCAGAGCATGGCGAAGATGGGCCAGAAGATGGGCTCTGGCCAGATGGGCGACATGCTCGGCGAGATGGGTGAGATGGGCGAGATGCTCAGCGCCATGGAAATGTCCCAGCAGGACATGCAGGCGATGCAGGCAGCGTTCGACGAGGCGAGCATGCAGCTCGACAGCCTGTGCCAGGGCATGGGCCAGGGGATGTCGCCGAACTTCGGGATCCAGAAGTGGCAGGGCCAGGGCGGCTCGGGCGGGCTGGGCTCGGGCAACGGCGCGAGCCCCGCGGACAGCCCGTTCGCGTTCGACACGCACACCGAGAAGGCCAAGGCCGACAACATGGGCGGGCCGATCATCGCGAGCATGATGGTGGATGGGCCGCAGATCTCGGGTGAGAGCAAGGCGCAGTTCGCGGGCGCGGTCGACGCCGGGCAGCAGGCCGCGAGTGAGGCGATCGACAACATGCTGGTGCCGAGGGAGCTGCGGGGGGCGGTGAAGAGCTACTTCGGTTCGCTGGGCGAGCAGGGGAAATAGGCAGTAGGCAATGGGCAGCAGGCAATGGGTGAGGAGTGGGCGCCCGTTGGTGGCTGCCGGTCTGGCGGTGCTTGTTGGCGGTCTCATTGGAATAGCCGCTTGTTCGGAGCGCGATGACGAGAACACGGTTGTGCTGTATTCGAGCGTGGACGGCTATCTGCTGCGCCAGATCGTTGAGAACATCGAGCAGCGGACGGGGCTGCGGGTCGAGATTGTCGGCGATAGCGAGCTGACCAAGACGACCGGGCTGGTCGAGCGGGTGCTCTCGGAGCGCACGCGCCCACGGGCCGATGTCTGGTGGTCGAGCGAGGCGTTCGGGACGATCCGCCTTGCGCGCGAGGGCGAGCTTTCGCCGATCGGCGTCGAGATAGAGCAGGACGATGGCGAGGCGTGGCCGGCCCATCTGCGCGGCGAGGACGATCGCTGGATCGGCTTCGCCCAACGGGCGCGGGTGATCGCGTACGCGAGCGATCGGCTGCAATCGGAAGACGCCCCCACTTCCCTCGCGGAGCTGGCCGAGCCGCGCTGGCGCGGGCGCGTGGGGATCGCCCGCCCGCAGTTCGGAACGACGCGCGGGCACATGGCGGCGCTTGCGGAGTTGTGGGGCCCGGAGGTCTTCGAGGCGTGGCTGAGCGCGCTGCGCGAGAATGGCGTGCGTGTGCTCGATGGCAACGCGACGGTCGTGCGGGAGATCGCGCGCGGCACGATCGACGTGGGGCTGACCGACACCGACGATGTCTTCGCCGCTCAGCGCGAGGGGCTCACGGTCGATCTGGTGTATGAGCGGCTCGAAGAGCCCGAGGATGGCACACCGTGGTCGCCCGGGGCGATGGTGATGCCCAACACCGTCGCGCGGATCGCCGGCGGGGCGAACCGCGAGGGCGCGACGATGCTGATCGAGGCGATCCTGGATGCGCGGACCGCGCGAGCGATGATGGCGAGCGACTCGCGGAACTTCCCGGTGCGGGCGTCGCTGCGGGAGGAGATGGACGTGCCCCAGCCGAGCGACGTGATGGAGATCGACCTGGAGCGGGTCGCCGATCGCGTGCCGGAGGCGATGGCGATCTGCGAGCGGGTGCTGCGATAGCGCGGTGGATCGCGGGGCAGCGCCCGTACAGTTGCGGCATGAGTGAACTGCGAGACCTGATCGCCCGCGAGCTTCCAGAGCTTGTCGAGATCCGCCACGAACTGCATCGCTATCCCGAACTCGGCTACGAGGAGCATCGCACGAGCGCGCTCGTGCAGCGCGAGCTGGCGGCGACGGATATGAGCGTCAAGGGCGGGATGGCCCGCGGCACCGGCGTGCTCGGACATCTCGGCGCGACCGACGGCCGAAACGAACGCCAAGCGGTCGCGCTGCGGGCCGACATGGATGCGCTGCCGATCCTCGAGAAGACCGGCAAGGCGTACGCCTCGGCCAACGAGGGCGTCATGCATGCCTGCGGGCACGACGGGCACACGACGATTCTGCTCGGCGCCGCTCGGGTGCTGAGCAAGCTGGGCTCGCGACCGAACCCGGTGACGTTCGTGTTCCAGCCCGCGGAAGAAGGCGGCGCGGGCGGGCAGGCCATGTGCGAGGACGGGGCGCTGTTGGGCGAACGCGGCGGCGGGCTCGGCGCGCCCGTGGGCAGGATCTTCGGCCTGCACGGCTGGCCCAATCTCCCGCTCGGACACATCGCGACGCGCCCGGGGCCGCTGCTGGCCTCGACCGATGACTTCGTCGTGACGATCCACGGCAGCGAGGGGCACGCCGCGTTCCCCCACCTCTGCCACGACCCGATCCTCGCGGCGGGCCATGTGCTGACGGCGGTGCAGTCGATCGCCTCGCGCAGCGCCTCGCCGACAGACGCGGTGGTCTGCACGGTCGGCGCGATCCACGGCGGCAGCGCCAACAACGTGATCCCAGCATCGGTGCGGATGGAGGGCACGATCCGGGCGCTGAACGACCCGATGCGGGCGCGGGCGAAGGAGCGGTTCTTCGAGCTGGTGGAGCGGACGAGCGAGGCGCACGGCTGTCGAGCCCAGATCGACTGGCACGAGGGATACCCGGTCACGCACAACGACCCGGCGATGGCCGAGCATGTGCTCGGGGTCGCGCGGGGCGCGATCGGGGGCGAGCGGGTCGATGTCGTGCCCGAGGCGGTCATGGGAGGCGAGGATTTCTCGTACTACGGTGCGCATGTGCCGGCGTGCTTCTATCTGCTCGGCACGCAGCCCGAGGCGACGGGGGGCGAGATCCCGCAGTTGCATCAGGCGACGTTTGATTTCAACGATGAGGCAATTGGGTTGGGCGTCGAGATGATGTGCCGATTGGCGCTGAGCGAGGTATGAGAGCGATGGCTGAGACGCGAGAAACGGTCGAGGCGCTGCATCCGGCGGGCAAGAGCCCGACGCGCGTCAACAAAGAGGACTACGACGCCTATCGCAAGGCGCTGCTCAAGGTGATCCCGCGCACGAAGGACGGCGTGCGGTTCATGCACCTCGCCGAACTCGTCGAGGAGATCCTCCCCGACGAGGTTCTGCGGCGCAGCAAGCCTATGTGGTGGGTCACGACCGTCAAGCTCGATCTCGAGGCGAGGGGGCTGGTGGAACGCGTGCCCAAGGCCTCGCCGCAGCGGGTTCGCCGAGCACGATGACTCCACGGTTCGCGCGTGTTCATACGATGGCGCGTGGACGACTCCGATGGGTCCATCCTGGACGACGACGGCTTTCTGCCCGCGGACACGCCGCCGGCGTGGGGGAGCGAGCCGCGCGATGAGCGCCTGGGGCGGCTGCTGCGCAAGGCCCGGGATCTGCCCGACGCGCCCGGCGTGTACCTGATGAAGGACGCCAAGGGCGTGGTGGTGTACGTCGGCAAGGCCAGCCGCCTGCCGGATCGGGTGTCGAGCTACTTCGTGCCCAGCGCCGAGCTGGGGGCGGGCAAGCAGCCGATGCTCGAGGTCGTGCATGACTTCGACGTGCTGCTGTGCGAGACCGAGTGGGAGGCGCTGCTCGCGGAGAACCGCCTCATAAAAGACACCAAGCCGCGGTTCAATGTGCGGCTTCTCGACGACAAGACGTTCCCGTATCTGGTGGTGACGCGCGACGAGGATTTTCCGCGGGTGTTCGTGACACGCGACCCGGCGTCGCACGCCCGGGCGCGGGTGTTCGGGCCGTTCGTGAACGCCGGGGCGTTGCGCGAGGCGGTCAGCGTCGCCCAACGGGTGTTCAAGTTCCGCACCTGCAAGCTGGACATCGTCGCGGGCGATCCGAAGAACCGTCATTTCCGCCCGTGTCTGCTGCACGCGATCGGGCAGTGCACCGCGCCGTGCGCCGATCGGATCGAGAAGGAAGCGTACAACGAGGACATCGAGCACTTCGTGCGGTTCCTGGGCTCCAAGCGGTCCAGCCTGTTGCGTGAGATGCGCAAGGAGATGGAGCAGCTCGCGGGCGAGCGTCAGTACGAGCGGGCCGCGGCGATCCGCGACCAGATCGCCGCCATCGAGAAGCTGGACGAGCGGGCCCACACACGCGACGGCTGGCAGCCGGAGACGGAGATCGGGTACATCGAGCCGCAGCGCTCGCTCAAGAGCCTGGCGCGGACGCTCTCGCTGGAGGAGCCGCCGAGGTGTATCGAGGGCTTCGACATCGCGCACCTGATGGGCGGCGAGACGGTGGGCAGCAAGGTCTGCTTCGTCGACGGACGCCCGTTCAAGGATGAGTACCGAAGATACCGCGTGCGCACGGCGGGCAACGACGACTTCATGGCGATGCGCGAGGTCGTCAGCCGGCGCTACCGCGAGGCGGGCAAGGGCAACGAGCTGTACCCGCATGTGATCCTGATCGACGGCGGGAAGGGACAGCTCTCGTCGGCGATGGAGGTATTTCGGGAGCTGGAGGTGCGCCCCCCGGCGGTCGTCGGGCTGGCGAAGAAGGAGGAGCTGATCTTCCTGCCGGATCGGAGCGAGCCGATCCGGCTGGGGCGCGAGAACCTGGGACTCAGACTGCTCCAGCAGGTGCGCGACGAGGCGCATCGGTTCGCGCAGCATTACCACCATGTGCTGCGCCGGAAGAAGACGATGGGGGAGTGATGGCCGTCAGAGCCGCGTGCGTGAGCACGCGAGCCTTGTGCGCGGCAATGGAACGGGCACGTTGCTGAGGGATGGCTACTGGCAAGTTCGCCGCTGGTTCGCGATGGTGCGTCTCGGGTCCGCGTGCTCACGAGCGCTTTGCGTCAGCTGGCGGAGAACTCGAACAACTGCGGATGACCGAGTGACGCGCCACCAGCCGTGGCTCTGCACGGCTGGTGCTTCTGGGAGATCGCCATGAAGCACCAACCGCTCAAAGCAGCGGTTGGTGGCACGACGCCAGACACGCGCACAAGCATCCTGCCGCGCAGCACTTGTGACAAACGACGCAAATGGCTCGTCAGGGCGGGCGTCTACAACTCCTACCCCATCTCCATCCCTCGTGTCTCGCAAGGCGCCAATCCACACGCGTCGCCCTACACATCCCCATTCCGCGCCAACCGCGCCAACCGCAGCGGCCGCAACCACAAAATCCCCATCGCCGTCCCCACCAGATACGCCGCGATCTCACTCGCCGTCACCAGCAGCGCCACCGCCGCGAAGTTCGCCTCCTGCGCCGGCGTCGCCGCGATCCCCACCGCCGCCGCCAGCCCGATCGTCCCCCCCTCGCGCAGCCCCAGCGACCCCGTCGGCGCACTCGCCGAGATGAAGAAGAACACCGCCCCGCTCACGATCGCGTCCGACCAGCTCAGTTCCACCCCCAGCATCGACGCCGCCAGCTTGAACCGCACGCCGTACAGCCCCAGGTCGATCAGCCGCAGCACCGCCGTCGACGCCACCGCCCGCGCGCTCGCGAGCATCACCACCCCCGCGTGCAGGTGCGCAAACGCCGCGGAGCGCACGAACCGCGACAGCGGCCTGATCCGTGTCGCGTCCGCCAGCCGCTCGATGCGCTCAATGCCCCGCCCCGGGCCGAACCACCGCGCCATCAGAACCACGCACGCCCCGATCACCGCGACCCCGCCCAGCGCGATCACGAACCACAGCAGATCCACATCCTCGCGCACCCACGACGCCAGCAGCACCGGCGCGACGAACGCCGGGATCAGCACGCCGATCGCCCCGAACCACGCCGCGATCGTGAACAGCGGCACCCCGTCCCGCCGATTGTGGAACACCGTCCGGAACACCAGGCTCATCTTGAACGGCAGGTATGTGAATAGCGACGCGATCGCGCTGACCGCCTGCAAGTCGATCACCCCCAGCCGACGCACCGGCAGCAGCGTCACATAGAACACCAGCCCGTTGATCGACAGCGTCCCCAGCGACAGCAGCACCAACGCCGCGGCTTCGTGCCACGGCGCCTCCCCCAGCCGCTCGAACTGCTCCTGATTCTCGGCGCTGAACGCCATCCCCACCGCCCACGCCAGCAGCCCCATCCCGATCAGAAACCCCACGAGCTGGATCACCAGCCGCAAGACCGTCGCCTGCCTGCTCCGCCTCCGTGATGTGCCCTGTGCATCCACGCTCACGGAGTATCGGCTCTCTCCAGATCGAACACCACCCGCCCGATCTCAGGCCACCCCAGCACCGGCTCGCCCAGCGTCGCGCTCCACAGCCCCACGCGCTGCGCCGTCACCGCGTCGTCGTACCACCCCTCGGCGCCCAGCCGCGCAAGCTCGCCGAAACTGATATCCACATACCGCACGCCCATCGCCCGCAGCCCCCGCGTCCACGCCCCCGGCTCACCCGGCGACGCCAGCATCATCTCCCGCAAGGGCGATCGGTCCCACGTCGTGTGATACCGCACCGGCGGGCGCACATAGAACGCCGTGGCGTCCCCGATCATCAGCACCGCCTCGCCCGACTCCAGCGCCAGATTCATCATCGCCGTCGCCGGGACCTGCCCGAGCTGCTCCAGCCCGCGCAACCGGTCCGCAACCCCGCGCTCGCTCACATCGCCGAGCAGCCGCCGCGCATGCTCCCCGCTGAAATACGCGGGCCCCACGCCCGTCAGCAGATTCGGCGCGCCATCGCGCTGGCTCAGAAATATCCCCGCCGACGCCAGCGCCTGAATGGCGACCACGACCGCCAACGCCCGCGCGCCCACCCGCCGATCACGCGAAAGCGACCACGCCCCCAGCGCCATCGCCAGCATCCCCGTCGGCACCATCGGCAGCAGAAACCGCGACTGAATATGCGTCAGCCCCAGCCAGCTCACCAGCCCGACGCCCAACCCCACGCCCACGATCACCCCCGCCCGCCGAGTCTCCCGCCGCGCGATCGAAGCGATCATGCCCGCAACCACCGCCAACCAGAACGCCATCCACTGCGGATGGCTCATGCCGCGATACTCCCCCTCATCCGGCAGCACCGCCAGCGCCAACCGCTCGCCCACGGACCCATCAAACCGATGCGCCGCCGCGTACTTCGCGACCTGCTCCGCCGACCAGTGCGCGCTCCCGAACACCCCCGTCAACTGCGGAAAAACCGGATTCCCCCCATGCACCGCGTTCCGCACCAACCAAGGCGCAAGCGCGGCGACCCCAACCACACACCCCACCCCCACCACAACCCCAAGCGCACCAACCCAACCTCTCCCCCGACCCCCAGCCCCCGACCCCAGACCCCAGACCCCAGACCCTCGCCCCAAGACCCAAGACCCCACAAGCACAACCCCCACCGGCCCACCCACCAGAAACAACGCCGTCGGCTTCGCCCCGCACGCAACACCCACGAGCAACCCCACCAGCGCCCCGCGCATCGCCGGGCGCATCCCATCGCCGACCGCCGTGATCATCGCCGCGGCTCCCAGCGCCACCACCGCCACCTCGTTGTACGCCAGCGACCCGACTACGATCACCCAAGGCGTCGAGACCACCAACGCCCCCGCCAACCACCCGATCACATCCAATCGCTGCCGATCCTCCTCCGTCGAGCACCGATCGATCAGCAGCGCGATCGTCATCCGCCGAACAAGCCACGCGCTGGCAACCACCAGCGCCGCGTGCAGATACTGCGGCATCAGCGCCCGCCAGCCGCTGCCCGCCAGCAGCCCCATGTGTACATCGCCCGCCACGATCTCCCGCGGCGCGAATGTCATGTGCCCCAGATGCACGAACGCCGACTCGACGTACGACGGCAGGTACGAGTACACGTTGTGGGTCACCGGCTCGATCCGCCCCGCCGCGATCCACTCCTGCGGCAACTGCAAGTGATAACTCAGCGCGTCGTACCCGCCGAACTCGCTGCCCCAGAGCCATCCCGCCGGGCTCGCGCTGGCGACCGCCAGCAGCGCGATCCCCCCCAGCCAGCACATCGGCGCCCAGGCGAGCGTGCCCACGCGCCGCCAAACCTGCGTGCGCACAACCTGCACCGCGCCGAGAACCAGCCCCAACCCAACCGTCGCGATCGCGGTCAGCGGGTTCAGCAGACCCAGCGCCCCCAGCCCATAGCTGAGCGTGAGCATGAGCGCCAGCCCCACGCCGAGCTGGATCGCCGACGCCTCGCGCGAGCCCGCAAAGCCGAAGCGCGCCAAACCTCCGAGCCCCCACGCCCCGAGCACATACAACGCGGCGAAGACGCCGCTGCTCGCGATCGCGGCAACCGCTCCGGTGATCGAGCCGAGCGGATCCTCCGCGCCGAGTCCTGCGAGCAGGACGATCCCCAGCACGAGCGCCACCAGCGCGACGACGCCCGCCGACACCTCCCGCCGTTGCGTTTCTTGTTCCGGGCTTTGATCGGGCGCGCCCATCGCCGGCGAGTGTATCGCCCGTCTGAGAATCCGCGATCCGGTTGACAGGCTCAGGCCGACTTGCGCTGTTCCTCGGCGGGGTGCGTCGTCTCGAACGTCCGCCTGGCACAGGAGATCCGCGCAATATTGGAGAGCGTCGCGCGCATCTCCTCGCTGAGCTCGTCGAACTCGACGCCGAGCTCCCAGAATCGAGGGCGGATGCTCTTGACCCGCACGATCCTTGCAGGAATTGTGCTGACTCCTTCCAGCGTCCGCAGCACGACCTTCGTGGGCCCGATCTTCGGCTTGAACATCGACTTGCGGTGGATCCGCATGCCCTGCCCGGACATGTCGACGATCTCGCCGAGGTTGCTCTTGATGAGCTCGACGCGGATCCGCCCGCAGCGGCGGTTCTCCTCGCGCCCCTCGCGGGACCACTCCATGATGCGCTTGGTGAATCCGGCCATCGTGCTCATGCATCGGACGCCGGTGTCCGGGACTTGACGCCTCCCGCCGGAGTTGACGACTCTCCGGAGCGGAAACCCCTTCTCGGACTTCAGGGCGTGGGTGTTTTGATCCGATCTACCGTCGATGCCGCGCAGGGCCGCTAAGTCGACCGAGATATCTCGCCGAGACCCCAGGACGCCGACCACCGGCGTCCGTTGCCCGCTGGGCACCGTCGCCAATCTCTCGCCCTCGGGCCTGCGAGCCGAGACCACCACCAGGCCCAGCGTCCTGACCGGGCACACGCTCCGCATCCACATCGAGGCCGGCAACCGCAAGATCGACGTGAAGGGCAAGATCGTCTGGGTGAAGCGCGCGGGGAGGTTCAAGAAGGAATGGCACCTCGGCGTCAAGTTCGAGGACCAGTCCGACGCCATTCGCGATGCGATCCTCACCATCGCCAACGCCTTCAGCGCCGAGCGGGATGAGCACGACGACAGTGCCGGGCAATCGCCGGCGACCGCGGCGGCGGATGTCGACGATCTGTACGCCATCCTGGGGCTGACCCCCGCCTGCTCGACCGTCGAGATCCGCGAGGCCTTCCGAAAGCTCGCGTTCCAGTGGCACCCCGACCGCTGCAAGTTGCCCGAAGCGCCCGAGATCTTCGATCGGATCAACAAGGCCCACTCGATCCTCAAGGATCCGGCGACGCGTCGGCGGTACGACGACATGCTCACCTCCGGCGGGCGCAGGGTCGCCTGATCGCTCCGCATCGGATCGGCGATTCGCCCGACGTACACTCTGTCATGGCACCTCCCCCGGGCGATCTGCACATCGTCGAGCCCCTGTGCGCCGTGTTTCGGCGGAAGCTGAAGGCCGAGGGCGCCAAGTACACTCCCGAGCGGGCCCAGGTGCTGGATGCGATCATCCAGATCGACGGCGTGTTCGACATCGACCAGCTCGCCGACGCCCTCAAGGAGACCGATCAGCACGTTTCCAAGGCGACGATCTATCGCACGATCAAGCTCCTGCAGGACGCGGGGATCGTGCAGCGGGTGCTGGTCGAGGGTGAGAGCGCGTATTACCAGCTCGTGTACGGGCGTCGGCCGGACGATCTGATCATTCGGATGGATACCGGCGAGGTCATCTCCGTCAGCGTCCCCGAGCTCACAGCCATCCGCGATCGCCTCTGCGCCGAACGCGGCCTGACGCCAAAGGGACATCGGTTCCAGGTGTTTGCGGTCGGCGGGGAGTGAGCAGGTCATTGAGTGCTCCAAGATTTGGTGCGCCGATAGAGGCCCTGGCGCGAGCCTGGGCTTTTGGCGGTCGATTCATGCTCCGAGCATTCGCATCGCTGCGCGATAACCGGCAGGGATGCCGGTCCCACCCGGGGGAGAGCCCAGGCTTGCGCCAGGGCCTCCGCTGGAGTTGGGCGGCGTTGCGCCCTTGGTGGGGTTAGCCGAAGCCGGTGTCGATGGGCTTGATGGTGAGGGTGTGGATGCGCCAGGGCGCGCGCGGCGGCGCGTCGGATTCGCTGGAGTCGGGCGGGGTGTCCGGCTGGTCTGGGCGAAGATGGAGGTGGGCGGTGTGGCAGCGGCCCTTGTGGTAGAGGGCGATGCGCTGGTCATAGGTGTCATCGGTCTGTTTGGGCGGGTCGATGATGTGCTGGAAGTAGCCGGTGAGGGCGTCGCGGGTGTCGTCGTCGAGGTCGTCGAGGAAGTCGTCGAGGTCGTCTGCGACGGGTTCGTCGTTGAGAGTTGCGCCGGGGGCGAAGGCTTCGTGGAGGGTGGCGAGGCCGGTGTCTGGGGCTGGGTCGTCGTTGATTGCGAGGGCGCGGAGGGTGCGCTTGGCGAGGGGTTCTGGGTCGGCGGGGAGCGCGGGAATGTGTGGGTGGGGCGCACTGGTAGGCGAGCCACCGGTGGTGCCGGGGATTGGGGGCAAACCGGTGGCGGTGCGGGTTCCGGCGGCGCGGAGGACGGCGGTTGCGGCGCGGCGGCGTTCGATGGGGTCGGCCTCGGAGTCGGCGGCGATCTCGGCGAGGGTGTCGATCGCGATGCGCTGGGCGCGGGCGTTGTGGATGCGGATCTGGTGCGCGGTCATCGCGCTGAGGGATGCGAGTTGGGGCTCGATGGATTCGATCGCATCGAGGAGTTCCAGGAGGGAGAGATCGAGGGAGTCGGCGAGGTCGGGGAGCGAGGGCGGGCGCTCGGCGAGCAGGGCGCGCAGGACGTGTTCTGTGGGTTGGGTTTGCACTGCGATCACGGTGGAATTTTATGGGATTGGCGAGTGGTTGCGGGCGGGATTCGGGGTATCGCGCGGATTCGGCGGACGAGGGTCGTCCGTGTGCGCGCTTTTTTCGATTCGGGAGGGAGATTTACCACGGAGACACGGAGACACGGAGAGGAGGGCTTGGACTTGTGGTGTTGCTTCAGCACAGGCGTGAGTGTGGTTTGGATGTAATGAGAGATTGGAGCGTGGAGAGGGGTGGTAGACGCCCTTCCTGACGGGCGGGCCTGTGATTGTGCGATCAGCGGACCATCTTGCGGCCCCAGGCGACGGTGAAGAGGGCGAGGAGGGTGACGCCGAGGAGTGCTTCGATGCCGGTGATGAGCTTGAACCAGCCGAGGGGGGCGAAGTCGCCGTAGCCGAGTGTGACGAAGGTGGTGAGGGAGAAGTAGAGCCAGGAGAGGTCGATGCGGTCGGGGTGGTCCCAGGTGTGGTCGGCGTAGGCGTTGCTTCGCAGTTCGCCGTCGGTGTCCCGTTGGAAATCTTTGGGGATGGGGCCGTTGTAGGCGATGGTGGTTCCGCCTTCGGCCCATGCGCCGTAGATGCTGCCGCAGAGGAGCATGATGATGAGGCCGGTGAAGAGGATGCGTGAGGGCTTGACGAGGTAGCCGAGCAGGTTGCGCATGACGAGCCAGTGGAAGGCGCCGGCGAAGTAGGACCAGATCGTGGTTCGCGGGCGTGCTCGGCGGGCGAGGTCGTGGTGCTTGATGGTGCAGATTTCTTCGTGGGCGTCGGTGGACTGCTGGGCGCGGAAGAAGTCGCGGAGCTGGTTGTAGTCGCGGGCGGCGCGGGCGAGGGCGTCTCGCCCTTGTTCGGTGTCGCTGTCGGCGTCTTCGCCCTTGATGAGTGTGCCGCGGCGTCCGACGGCGAGGCCGAGGGGGACGCGGTCTTTGCCGGAGAGTTCGACCGCGAGCTGTTCGAGGGGGTCTGCGACGGCCCAGGTGGCGATGAACTGTGCGGTCTGGGCGAAGTATTCGCGTGCGTAGGCGAGGCGGGCGCGCAGGCGTGGGAGGGTGGCCTCGGCGCCCTTGATCTTCGTTGCGAGGGCTTTGCGTCTGCGGAGCCAGCGGGCGAGGAGTTCGCGGTCGGATTCGATGCGGGTAAGGTCTTCGGGGTGGATGAGGATGGATGCACCGGCGCGCTGGATGAGGCCGTTGAGGGCGAGGCGGGACTTGCGGCGGAATGTCGTGGTTGCGAGTTCGAGGCGTCGTTCGATCTCGGCATCGGTGAGGATGAGATCGGCGTGGATCGCCGCGCCCCAGAACCACGCGTCCCCGGCGAAGCTCGCGCCCCAGAACCCCGCGTCCCCGGCGAAGCTCGCGCGCCCGAACCGCGCGGCCCCGGCGAAGCTCGCGTCCTCGAACCGCGCGTCCCCGGCGAAGCTCGCGTCCTCGAACCGCGCGTCCCCGGCGAAGCTCGCGCCCCAGAACCCCGCGGCCCCGGCGAAGAGGCAGCGGGCGTTGAGTGTAAGCCCAGTGTCAAGTGGCGATAACGGTTGTGCTCTCTGTTCTACGCGTTCGACAACGCAATGCCACAGTGTCAATCGAGTGGGCGAGCGATCGGTGCGCGAGTATTCTCCATTCTCGCGCAGTTCGTTCCAGCGTTGGTTGATGCGGAGGATGCCCTTCGCGTCCTTTGACGCGTTCACGCGCACGAGGCAGACGCCGTCGGTGGATTGCAGGGTTTCGATGAGTTCTCGCAGGCTCTCCACGCACACATGCTCGGTGATGGCGAAGTGGCGATCCCACGAGTCGCCGACCTCGGCGACGATGTGCTGCTCGTTGCCGTCGGGGTCGGTGCAGACGAGGCGTTTTTTGTGGATGATGGCTTCGGCGACGAGGGCGAGTTCTTGGGGGGCGCCGATGCGGCGGCGGGTGCGGGTGGGGTCTTGCCAGGCGGGGTGCTTGGCGGGGTCGTAGCGCCAGGCGTCGGGTTTGAAGCTGGTCCAGCGGTCAGGAGCGGGGGGGAGGGTGTTGTCGGGGGAGGGCTTGGTCACAGAGGGATAGTACGGAAAAGCAGGGGGTGGATGTCGGGGGTTGGGGTTCGCTGGGGATGCGGGGGGCGTTGCAGGTTCGGCACTGACCATCGGAATGGTCAGTGGCACGATTGCGTCGTCGGGCTGACGGCGCGTCCGCCCGCCGGGCGGGAGGGGTCTTTGGAGGATCCAGGGACTGAAGTCCCTGGCAACGTGCGTGCGCCCTGCGGGCGGGGCGGGTGTTCGATGTGAGATGAGGGACGGTTCTGCGCGAGCTTGCGCTCGCGGCTCCGTGTTTGGGGGGGTGGTCAGCGGAGGGCGACTTTGGTTGCGCCGGCGGATTCGCAGATCTCGCGGACGCGCACCACCGCCTCGTACGCGACACGGTCGGTCGGCGAGAGGATCAGCACCAGTTCCTCGCTCGGGACCGTTGTCAGCAGGTTTTGCACGCGCGGGCCTAACGCTTCGACGGGCGCATTGCTCAGGCCCAGGCCGCGGATGACGACCGATTCGCCCTGCGCGTCGATGTCGATGACAAAGCGCGGCGTGGGCATGGCGAAGGGATCCGCTTCGCCCTGTCCCGATCGGTCCGCCAGACCCACGCCGAGGAGCCATTCGGGGGTGAGGAACGCGGCGCTCGCCATGAAGAAGACGAGGATGACCAGGACGACGTCGACCATGGGGGTCATGCTCGGGCCGGTGCCGATCTGGGTGCGGCTGGCGGCGTCTCTTGCGGCGAGTTTCATGGCGATCGCTCCGTCGCGAGGGCGATGGAGCGGACGCCGGCGCGTCGGCAGGCGTCGATGATGGGGCGGACCTGCCCATACGCGAGCGTCCGCCCTGCGCGGACGCGGATGGCGCCTTGGGTGGATGCGCTCGCGTGCTGGCGGGCGATGGATTCGAGCGTTTGGAGGTCGATCTGTTCGCGTTCGACGACGATGGCGATCTCGCCGGCTCGCTCGAGCACGTTGACCACCAGCGGATCGCTCGACTCACTCTCGAAGCCGATGCCCGATGCGGGCAGGTCGACGCGTTCATAGCGGTCGGAGGCGAGCTGGCCGACGATGAGGAAGAAGACGATGAGGCACATGACCACGTCAATCATGGGTGTGACGTTGATCTTGGCGCTGGCGGCTTGGGGGGGTTGGATGCGCATGGGTCACGCCGCGTCGCTTGGGCGTTTCTCGGTTGTGCGCGCCGGGGTGGGCTTCGATGGAGCGTTGGCGGGCTCGGCGAGATCGTTGCGATGGTGGATGAGGATCTCGACGAGTCGGCCGGAGAGGACCATGGCCTCGTTGCAAAGGCGGTCGACGCGGGCGCGCAGGACGCCGTAGGCGGCGAGGCTGGGGACGGCGAGGAGCAGGCCGAGGAGTGTGTGGAAGAGTGCTTTGGAGATGCCGAGGCTGAGGACGCCTGGGTTTGCCTGTCCGCCGGCGGCGCCGAGGCCCTGGAAGGCGAGGATCATGCCCCAGACGGTGCCGGCGAGGCCGACGAGGGGGCCGAGGTTGCCGACGAGGTTGAGCGGTTCGACTCTTCGATACCACTTGGCGCACTGCTCGCCAGCGACGACCTCTGCCTGCTCGCGCATGGCGACGGGGGTGCCGGAAGGCGAGTCGGCGGCGGCGGCGAGGATGCGCGAGGGGATGCTGCGGTCGCGCTTGGCGAACTCGACCATCTCGCTGACGCGCCCGGCCTTGGCAAGTTCGTTGAGGCGTGCGACGGAGCGTTCTGGGAGCATGACCGAGCGCCGGATATCGAGCACGCCGCGGACGATGAGGGCGACGGCGAGGATGGATCCGAGGATGAGCACGACGCTGAAGATGTCGAAGCTCTGCCAGAAGAGTCCCCAGAGGCCGGAGCGTTGCTCGGTCTGTTGTGCCGCGGCTGGGCTCGCGAAGAGCGCGAGGGGCGCGAGGGCTGCGAGCTTTGCGGGCGGGGGTGGCATGGGGCGATGGTATCGCATCGTCTGGATAACGGCTTGAGTTCGGCTTTTCTCGGGGTTTCAGTCGCCTTGTTCAAGGTCTCGCTCTTCGATCGGGCGGGAGATTTCGTAGCGTTCGTCGAACCACTTGCCAAGGTCGGCCATGCGCGCCCGCTCGCTTGCGAAGGGCCAGGTGGGGCTGTCGGCGGGGACGCGCTGGCCGGTGATGGGGCAGATGGTGTCGGAGCGCGGCTTGAGCGTGCTGAGGGCGGGGCGGTCGTGCCAGGACTCGGGGATGGTGATGTGTGCCGAGCGTTTGTCCTCGTCGACGTGGCGGAGTTCGATGCGCAGGGCGTTTTCGGGGAGGGCGTCGGCGAGGCGGTCGGCCCATTCGATGATGGTGATGGTGTCGTTGTTGAGTGTATCGAGGCCGAGGGTTTCGAGGCCTTGCGCATCGAGTTCGGGTGGGTCGAGGCGGTAGGCGTCGATGTGGATGAGGTCCGGGGCGTTGTCGCGTTCGTAGCGGTGCATGAGGACGAAGGTGGGGCTGGAGACGGCCTCGGGGGCGATGGCCAGGGCCTTGGCGAGCAGGCGGACGAGTGTGGTCTTGCCTGCGCCGAGCTGGCCTTCGAGGGCGACGGCGTCGGCGGGGCGGAGGATGGCGGCGAGGTCTTTGGCGAAGAGCTCGGTGGCGGCGAGGGAGTGGAGGGGGCGGTCGATGTGCATCGGGGGATTGTTGGGTCGGCGGATCGGTGGCGAGAACCCGGACCTTCGCAGAGCCTCAGGTCCGGCGTCCGGGGCGTGGCGGGTGATCTGTACACTCTCTTACGAGCCATTTGCGTCGGTAGTCGCAAGTGCTTTGCGGCAGGATGCTTGTGCGCGTGTCTCACGTCGTGCCACCAACCGCTGCTTTGAGCGGTTGGTGCTTCATGGCGATCTCCCAGAAGCACCAGCCGTGCAGAGCCACGGCTGGTGGCACGTCGCTCGGTCATCCGAGTTTGTTCGAGTTCTCCGCCTGTTGACGCAAAGCGCTCTTACGATCGCGGCTCGTCGGAGGGGGAGGCGTGGTCCCAGCCCATGTCGTCGGCGCGGTGGGGCTTGTTGTCGGCGTCGATGACGATGCAGGCGGGCGGGTCGTTGGTCGCGAGGCGGACGCGGCCGATATGAGTGCAGGCGACGGGGGGGGTTGCGCCGGGGCGGAGGGTGAAGAGGAGCTCGTAGTCCTCGCCGGCGGCGAGGGCGGTGCGCCAGTCGGTGGCGGGGGCGCGGAGCCGGACGCGGGCGGCTTCGATCTCGAGGACTGTGTTCGAGGCCTTGGCGATGCGTGCGGCGTCGCGGCCGAGGCCGTCGGAGATGTCGATCATCGCGCCGATCGTGTCGTGGCAGCGGTCCATGATCTCGCGGGCGAGGCCGAGGCGGGGCTCGAAGGTGAGGTGATGCTCGGTTTCGAGCGATGCGCCGATCTGGCCGGTGATGTAGATGTTGTCGCCCTCGCGGGCGGCGGAGCGGAGGACGGGGGGCGATTCGCGGTTGTCGTGCCTATGTGGTCTGCCGATGGCGGTGACGGTGAGGACGGCGGGGCCTGGGGTGGTGGCGATGTCGCCACCGATGAGGGGGCAGCGCCAGTGGCGGGCCCAGCGGGAGAGAGCGTCGAAGAGCTGGTCGGGATGGGGGTAGTTCGCGGGGACCGCGGCGGTGGCGAGGGCCCAGACGGGGGTGCCTCCCATGGCGGCGATGTCGCTGAGACTGCGGGCGATGGCCTTGCGGGCGATGAGGTCGATGGGGGTTTCGGGGGTGTAGTGGCGGTGTTCGATGAGCTGGTCGGTGGTGATCAGGAGGGTGTCGCCGGCGGGGGTTTGGACGACGGCGCAGTCGTCGCCGGGGCCGACGAGGATGTCGGTGAAGCTCGTGGGCAGGTCGGACGAGCGGTCGTAGATGTGGGCGAGCAGCTCGCTCTCACGCATCGGGTATCTCCTGAGACTCTTGCCGTTGGTCGGGGAAGAACGTCTTCCACAGCACGAAGGATCCGTAGCCGATCGACGCGATCAGCAGGAGCAAGAGGATCGCCACGCCGAGGAGCGTTCGGCGCTGTGTGGGGGTCGGGCGGGGGGCTCGGGCGGCTTGGTCCACCTGTCGGTCCATCTCCTCGCGGCTGATGAGCTTCATGCGGAAGGCGATCCGCGCGAGGGGCGCCTCGATGCGATCCCGCAGGCCGACGAGCCCGATGGCGAAGAGCGTGGTCTGGTAGACGCGGCGGATGGTGCGGCGTGCCCAGACGAACTCGGTCGCGAGGATGGCAAGACCCAGGGGGATGACGATGAAGGCGGGGCCGGGGGTGACCATCATGAGGGCGCCGACGAGGACGACGCTGACGCCGAGGACGGCGATGATGAGGCGTCGTGCGCGTCGGAGGCCGAGGCGTGCGAGCCACCGATCGAGGCGAGAGAGCTCGTCTTTGCTGATATCGGCGGTGTCGGCGGCCCGCACTGCGGCGGGCGCGTCCTCGGACGTGCTTGGCTCGTTGTCCGGCACGCGTCAGGCGGCGACGCCGGATTCATCCAAGACGCGCTGGGCGTAGTTGTTCATGGCGTCGCGGAGCTGCTCGAAGCTCTCGAGGACATAAAGGATGGGCTGGTAGTGGTCGATCTCGAAGGGCGTATCGCAGACGCGGTCGAGGTCGAACGGTCGGCGGTCGACGTTGGAGCTCTCGAGGGCGTGGAAGCTCTCGCCGAGGCTGGAGATGAGGCCCGAGCCGTAGAGCCTGGTCTGGGCGTTCTCGCGGATGAGGCCGAACTCGACGGTGAACCAGAAGAGCCGGGCGAGGCGTTCGATGTGGTAGGGGTCGTTGGCGTGCAGGGCGGCCTTGCCGTAGGTCTGGAGGAAGTCCGAGAAGATGGGGTCTGCGTGGAGCGGGACGTGCCCGAAGACGTCGTGGAAGATATCGGGTTCGGGGAGGTACTCGAGGAGTTCTTTGGGGCGGATTGCGATGGTGGTGGGGAACTCCCGCTTGGAGAGGCAGGCGAAGAAACTCTTGGCGGGGAGGTAGCCGGGGACGGCCCTGGACTGCCAGCCGGTGAGCGGGCGGAGCTTGGCGTTGACGTCGTCGAGGCGGGGGACGCGCTCCTGGTCGAAGCCGAGGAGGCGGACGCCGGTGAGGAAGACGTCGGAGGCCTGCTGCTCGAGCGATTCCATGCGGCGGGAGACGAGGGTTGCCCAGACGTTGTGGTCCTCGTCGCTGTAGCGGTCCCAGCGCTGGGTGACGTAGAAGGTGTCGGGGTTGATGAGGTTTTCGGGGAGGTTTGCGGACTTGTCGGCGGCGGCCTGGGCGCGGGCGTACTCGACGCCGTCGATGACCTTGCTGTAGCGGATGTCCTTGCGCATGGGCGTCCTCCTGGAGGGGGTCGCGGGGGCGGCGTTCTGCTTGAGAAGTGTATGGGGCTCGGTCCGCGCTGGTCGGAGGTCGCGAGGGGCGTGGATTTGGTGGTGGAATGGCGGTGGGCTGGCGGTTTCGTGGCGTTGGAGGATCGGGCCCGGACCTTCGCAGGGCCTCAGGTCCGGCGTCCGGAGGGTGCGTTCGGGGGGCTGGTCGGGGCTTGATGGTGGTGCGGGGGGCCAAAAACAGGCGAGACCGGGCAGTTTGCCCGGTCTCGCACAGACGTGGCGCTTGAACGGGGGCCGGAACGGACCGGCCCGGAACCCAGAGCCGCGCAAGGAGCGCGACCCGAGCGGTCGGTTACCTCTTCTTGGCCCGCTTGCGCGTGGCCTTCTTGGCGGCCTTCTTGCG
>JAJDDM010000174.1 GCA_029260315.1 Phycisphaerales bacterium
CGAGCGCCGGGCGCCCGCCGAGCGGGCTCACGGGCGGATCGGGCACCCGCTCGGCCAGCCAATCCAACTGCTCGTCCGTGAGTGTCAGCATGGTGACTTATTATATTGACAACTCAAGGAATGGTTTAGGGATAGGCCCTACAGTGAAGTTCTCTCCATATCAGGCGCTTCGAATCACAACACCTGATTGCTTTGATGTGTCGGATGATATAGATCTGCAATTGGACGCATTAGTCGAGATCACTGACTCTCCATGGATTAAGAGTCTGCGGCACACACTGTCAAGAGTCGATGAGCGAGCCACCTTTATGGATAAGTCACACCATTTCATGATCGCGACTGGTAATGAGTTCATTGAGATTGCGGCATGGAAGTGGCATCAGTCATAATGAGACAAAGATTTTGAGCTTGGCTGAGGTACTGCAGTGGGCCATCAAGAACAGTCTGGCAACGAGGCAGTAGCACGTTCAGCGCGGACCTCATCGCGCAGCAGCTCTGGGGCGCCCGGCATGTGGACGACGCGGTGCTGCGCCGCCGGGGCGGGGTGTCGGATCCCTTGGCCGCGAGGCGCCGCCGCTGGCCATCGCTCGGCCGGAGTCGCCGTTTGCCGATCTGCTGTCGCAGCGCTCGGTTCTCCGAGTCTTGGAGGTACTCGATGACACGTTGCTGATGCTCCTGGAGCAGATTGGCGACGATCACGCTCAGGATCTGCCAGGGTTGGGCGAGCGCCGACATCGCGGGCGTGTACGGGTCGTCGGCGTCGTTGCTGGTCGGATCGGCGATCGGTCGGCGAGAGGCAGGGGGCCCAGGCGGCCGGCCATCCGCGGCGGCCGCAGCTACACCCTCCGTACCGGTAGCGGTTGAAAGCCGCCAAGCTACCAATACCTCGTAGTCCCATCTGGGACCGCCTAGAATCTGAGCACTCGACGAAATCTCACGGCTTTGAGACCGTTCGCCTCGGGGGAGCTTTCCAAACCGCTGACTTTCAGCATGTTGCGGCAGCGCGTCGGGTGGGGCGGGAATCCCCCGCGGATCGGCATGAATCCCCGCGAACGCACGCCGCCAGAGACTTGCACGCATGGCCCAGTCGTCCGCCCGCCTTGACCGTGCCCTCCGGACCGCGCGAGGCGTGCTCGATGAGTTGATCGCCGACCAGAGGACCTGCGAGGCAGTTGTCCGAGTTGGCGAGGCGCTTGGCGAAGCACTGAGCGGTGGCGGAAAGATCCTCGCCTGCGGCAACGGCGGGTCGGCGTGTGACGCGATGCACTTCTGCGAGGAGCTGACCGGGCGGTTCAAGAGCGATCGCCCGGCCCTGCCAGCGATGGCCTTGCTGGACCCGACGCACATCACTTGTGTCGCCAATGACTACGGGTTTGAGCAGGTGTTTTCCCGGATGGTCGAGGCGCATGGGCGGGAGGGGGATTGTCTGGTTGTGCTCTCGACCAGCGGGGACTCGGCGAACATTGTGCGGGCGGTGGAGGCCGGGCGGGCGCGCGCGATGACGGTGGTTGCCTTGCTTGGGAAGACGGGCGGGGCCTGCCGGGGGTTGGCGGATCACGAGCTGATCGTTCCCGGCGAGACGAGCGATCGGATCCAGGAGCTGCACATGCTGATTCTGCACATCCTGGTCGAGCTGGTCGAAGAACAGATGTTCCCGGAGCAGTGCTGATGCTCAAGAAGTTCTTTGGCGGCAGATCGGCGAAGCAGGACCTCGACGGAGAGGTCAGCGCTCCGACGCTGGAAGCCGAGTCGGGGGTCGAGGCAAGCGCTCAGACCACCGTGACTCCCGATCGCCCCTGGCTGGCGATCGCGTTCTCGCTGGAGGACCTGGACTCTGTGGTGCGGGTGCGGGCGTTCGGCGAGTCGCTGATCGACCGGGCGGCGCGCCCCGAGACGATCTTCGGCGAGATGGGCGGGTGTGACGACGGTCTCGTGACCGTGCTCGTACACAAGAAGATGCCGACCGACTCGATCCCGGCGATGGAGAACGAGGCCCGTCGCGTCCTGGATCTCTTGCTCGCGGAGGTCGAGCCGGTTCTCGCTGGCGATGACTACATCGCGATGGCGTGCGAGGTTTCGGACGGCGCGATCTTGCAGTTGGTCGCGACGGCGGCCGGCGACGAGCCGATTGTGCGGGAGATTCGCGTGCGCGATGGGAAAGTAGAGCGGGCTGAGCTCGGCGCGAGCGGATAACGCGAATCGGCGGGCCGACGCATACCCTTCCTTGAGTTCCAAGGAGGCCGCGAAATGCCCTATTACACCAAGCTCGGCAAGATCCCCCACAAGCGTCACACGCAGTTTCGGCGTCCCGATGGGGCGTTGTACAGCGAGGAGCTGTTCGGGACCGAGGGGTTCGTCGGGCCGACGAGCACGCTGTATCACATCCACCCGCCGACGCAGGTGTCGGGCTGGAAGACGCTGTACGCCACCAAGCCGGAGTACGTCGAGGCCGACGTGATGCGGATGCGGCATCTGAAGACCGCGCCGATGCCGGCCAAGGGCGATCCGGTGAGCGGGCGGGTGGTCCTGTTCGGCAACGCCGATGTCGAGATGTCCGCATGCGTGCCGACGGAACAGATGGAGTACCACTTCAAGAACGGCCAAGGCGATGAGTGCCTGTTCTTCCACTACGGCTCGGGCACGATCTACACGATGTTCGGCACGCTGACGTTCGGGCCGAAGGACTACGTCGTCATCCCCAAGGGCACAATCTGCCAGATCGTCATGAACGAGCGACCCGATGATGGGAGCGACGACGAGGCGTTCGGAGGGCATGGCAAGCAGCACATGCCCTACGGCAAGCTGCTCTGTTTCGAGACCGCCAACGCGAGTCATATTCTGCCGCCGCCGGGTTACATCAGCAAGAAGACGAGCCAGTTCCTGGAGCACGCGCCGTACTGCGAGCGGGACCTGCGGGTTCCCTTTGAGAATAGCGACTACCCGCTGGCGTACGACGAGGCGGGCGAGTTCGAGGTCAGGATCAAGGCCCGCGACCGCGTACACAGCTATGTGTACTCGTACCACCCGCTGGATGTCGTCGGGTGGGACGGCTGCTACTACCCGTACTGCTTCAACATCATGGACTTCGCGCCGATCACGGGACAGTTGCACATGCCGCCGCCGATCCACCAGACGTTCGAGGGGCACAACTTCGTGATCTGCTCGTTCTGCCCGCGGATGCTGGATTTCCATCCCGAGGCGATCCCGATCCCGTACAACCACTCGAACGTCGACTCCGACGAGATCCTGTACTACGTCGAGGGCGACTACGCGGCGAGGCGCGGCATCGAGATCGGCTCGATCAGCGTCCATCCGCAGGGGATTCCGCACGGGCCGCACCCGGGGACGGTCGAGAAGAGCCTGGGCAAAACGCACACCAACGAACTCGCGGTGATGTGCGACACGTTCCGCCCGATGTTCCCGACCAAGGCGGCGATGGATCTCGACGACGCGAGCTACCCGGAGTCGTGGCGGGCGGATCATCACGCGCCGCTGGAGCAGCGCAATGGGCAGCCGCAGGCGTCGCCGAAGGCGAGTGAGAGCACGACGACGTGGTGAGTTCAGCGTTGAGCAACGCGAATACGAGCCCGAAGCGCGAGTGAGGTTGACGCATGGACAGCCACCATAACCGCTCAACGCCTGCAAAGCGCCATGCGCCGATCAAACCCGACGAAATCGTTGGTGTCGCGCAGAATCTCGGGCCTCGGGACGATGACACAAGAACGCTCGTATCCGCCGTTCACCAAGGCTACAGCGACATTCTCAACGGGCGCGTAATCCGGTACGACGGGAGCATTCGCGCCATGATCGATGAGGCCAGACGGCGCGGCTGGATGTGATGATTATCGGCTACCCCTGCCCGGCCGCCTTTTCTGTCTCCCGCTCGCGTCGGCGTTCCTCCCTGCGCTCCTGCTCGGCGATCTCCATGTACTTGCCGAAGGCGATCATGCCCAGCCCCACCGGCGGCAGGGCGTATTCCCCCAGCTTGTTCGCGGCGTGGTCCAAGGTGCGGATCTTGCCGCTGCGCATGTCGGTGCCGATATCTTCCAGGGCCTGACGGACGCTCTGGAGCACCAGCAGCAGCATCTCGCGGCGCTCGGCGTCCTCGATCACCGCGTCGATCGCCTGGCGGACGCCGGGAAGATTCGTCGGCGGCATGATGTACCACTTGTCGTCCTCGCGGCGTTCGAGGAGGACGGGCAGCATCCCACCGAGCATGACCGGCCCGCCGTTGAACATCAGGCCGACCATGCGATCGCCCAGGGGGTTGAACGAGACGGCCTCGCTGTTGCGCTCGATCCAGCCGTAGGGGTCTGCGAGCAGGTTGTGGATGATGTCTGCGCCGATGTCGTCGGAGTCGGCGAAGATGCCGGATTGTCCGAAGCCGCGCCGACCGACCTGTCCGCCGATCATGGCCATAACCGAGGCGGTGCCGCCGCGCTCGACGGCCTCGAGAGCCTCGGCTCGGATCCGCTTGATCTCCTCGGGGAAGGTCTCGGCGGCGGCGTAGCCGGCCTCTTGCAAGCCCCCGAGGATGCCGCCGATGCCATGGAGGATCTCCCGCTCGCCCTCGCTGTTGGCATAGACGAGTTCGGTGAGCAGATCGGCCCTGCCCTCGCTGACCATCCGCTTGGCGGCCTGGAAGACCGCCTCGGGCGAGTCCTGGCGGAACTCGAACGGGGGCTTGCGGGCCTCCAGGCGCTGGACGACGAGGAACAGGCCCACGCCGAGCACGATGAGCGGCAGGCCAATCGCCAGCCACTTGACCCAGGAGCTGGCGCCACCCGATCCGGTTGTGTCCGTTGTGCCCGCGGCGTCCATGGTTCTTCCACCCAGAGTCTACCGATCGCTTCGGATTGTCCCCGGGCGGATTTCACCCGCGGTCTGCCCCGATTTCCCGCCCCGGTGCTTAGACTCTCTCGATGCAGATCACCGTCAATGGCGACATCCGCGACGTCGAGCAACCGATCTCGATCGCGGCCCTCTTGCTCGAGATGGGGCTGCGCGATCGTCCCTGCGCCGTCGAGCTGAACCGGGAGGTTGTTCCCCGGGCTCAGCACCCCACGACGACGCTCGCCGAGGGCGATCGGCTCGAGCTCGTCACGCTCGTCGGCGGCGGATAAACACCCAGAAACGGAGCCCCGGTATCCATGACCACCGCCACGCAGCCCCAGCACGCCCCGCTCAGGATCGCCGGGCGCGAGCTCTCCAGCCGCCTCGTCGTCGGCACGGGCAAGTACGCGACGTTCGATCTCATGCGCGATGCGCTGGACGCCAGCGGGTGCGAGGTGGTCACGGTCGCGGTGCGCCGCGAGCGGCTGTACAACGACCAGGGCCGAAGCCTGCTGGAGTTCATCGACACCGATCGGTACACGATCCTGCCGAATACTGCGGGGTGCTTCAGCGCAGACGACGCGGTGCGGGTGGCGCGGCTGGGCAGGGAGTTGCTGGACCAGCTCGACAATCCCGGCGCCGGCTGGGTCAAGCTCGAGGTTTTGAGCGATACCAAGACGCTGCTGCCGGATCCCATCGGCACGCTTGAGGCGACGAAGACGCTGATCGCTGACGGATTCGATGTGCTGGTCTATACGTCGGATGATCCGGTGATGGCCCGCAGGCTCAAGGAAGTCGGGGCGGCGAGCGTCATGCCCGCGGGCAGCCCCATCGGCTCCGGGCAGGGCGTGCTCAACCCGCTGAACATCAGCCTGTGCCTTGAGATGCTCAAGGAGGGCGATGCGGATTATCCCGTCATCGTCGACGCGGGCGTGGGCGGGGCGAGCGACGTGGCGACCGCGATGGAACTCGGCGCTGACGGCGTGCTGCTGAACACGGCGATCGCCAATGCGGACAACCCTGTCCTGATGGCCAGCGCCATGCGCGGCGCGATCGAGGCGGGGCGGATGAGCCGCCTTGCCGGCCGCATCCCCAAGAAGCGCTATGCGAGCGCTTCCAGCCCGATGCGGGACACGATCGGGTGGATTCCGGGCGAGTAGCTGGCCAAAGCTTTGGTCATCGTCGGGCATTTCCCCCGATTTGCGCGCTCGTGGAAACCGCCGGGAACTTCTAGACGAATCCGCGGACCCATTCCCCGGGTGCGATCGCCTCGGCGTGTGCCCGTGCAACCGGAGAACTGAATATTTAGAGGCGGACCGCACGGATCTGACCCAGGGACGGAACCCAGCCGCGGCGTTGCTGCGAGCGAGCTTCATGGAGGAGCCGGATGAACGGGAAGACACCTCGTCGTGCGATCGCGATCGGCGTCGCGCTGCTTGCCACACACGTCGCGGGGCCCCACGCCACCAGCCCCGCGAACGCGGCGCGTGTCGTGCTCAGCGGAGCACCCCCGACGCGAAACGACTACCCGTCTCCGGTGTTTCGCACATTTCCCGACGGCGGGCTGATCGTCTGGCACGCCCGCGAAGTCTTCATCGATCAGCATCACCGCTCGTTCGACATCCCCGTGGGGCGGGTACGGATCGACAAGCTCGACACATACCGGCATCTGCAGGTCTGGCGAGATTACGTCATCGACTGGCGCGTGCCAAGACTGGGCGAGCGCGATGGGCCGCCGGTCGAACGCTCCTGGCGGGGTGGACGGCGGGTGTACCCGCGACGGATCGAGCGTTACGAGCACGCCAGGACATCAGACTTTCTCGTGCATCCAGACGGCTACGCCACCCACAGTGGGCTGCGCCCGCTGCACGCGACGAGCGCGCACATTCGCCCGTCGGTCAACGCGGCCGAGTGGATCATCGTCACGGACCTGGAGCCGGGCACGATCGTGCGGGTCACCGACGCGATGGGGCGGCAGCGCGACTATGTGTACATGCCCGCGTCGGCATAGAGATCAAGACGTGCGTTCGTGGCATGGGTGCCACAGGGCAATCGGCGACCCGGCCCTTCGCAAAGCCTCAGGCCCGGCGTCCGGGATCGCTTGCGGCTAAGACGGGTCGCTCGGGTGGGTGCTCTGTCGCGGGGCGGATCGTTACCAGCCGTAGCGCCAGATGCTCGCGGGGGCGACGCGGGCGTCTGATCTCGAGAGCGTGAGCAGGTAGCCGATGGGGCCTCGCCCGAGATCGTCGGCACGGGCGTTGTACTTGGCGCCGCCCCACCGCTCGCCGAGGGCGACGAGCTCGAAGCTCGTGAATCGCTCCTTGTCGGTGTTGAAGACCGCCTCGCCGAGCAGATCGCAGGCGACGCCGCGGTGGTGGTCCTTGGGCGTGTCGCGGTGGCCGTTGACCGACCAGACGCCGGAGGCTTCGGCGCGGGTTTTGCCCTTGAGGCGAAGTGTCAGGGTGTTATTCCCAATCGCCGTGATCGTCGCGGTGAGTTCGGCCTCCCGGACGTCGCGATCGTTGAACGGGGGAACCTGCCCGCGCACGTTGTCGACGAGGTGGAGGCTCGAGAGCCGGCGGACGAGCTTCGGGTCCACCTCGATCCGCTCGCCGAGCTTGCGAGACTCGGGGATGAAGCTGAGCACCTCGCCTCGGCGAAACCACGCGAAATCCTGGTTCCACGCCAGATCCCGCCAGTCGCCGCTGGCCTCCTTCCCCGGCAGGTCGCGGCTGAAGATCTGGAGGACCATGCCGTCTTCGGGATACAGACGTGACCAGGACTGCCCGCCCAGGTCTTGGTGGTCGGCGAAACGCTCGCTCTCGGGCATCGCCTCCCAGTTGGCGAGCGCCTCGCGGAGCATCTTCTCGACGGCGCGTGGGTTCCGCGAGTTGATCGACGCCAGGAACGCTCCGCTCGGAGCCGCGGCGTAGATGCCCTGGCGCGTGCTCGTCGGCTTGGTCCTGCCGGCGTAGTGGCCCTTCTCGGCGATCAGACGGAACAGATCGCCCGTCGCGTCCTTGCGCGTCGAGAGCTGGTGGACCTCGTCGGCGGCGGGCACGAACTCCGCCGCGAGTTTCTGAACAACGGGATCGGACCAGACAGACCGTCTGGCAGCGACGCCATTGTTTCATGTGCAGCCGAGCGGGTGGCCGTTCATGGCCCACAGGAGCACGGGCTTGCGGACTCGATACGCCTCCTCGACGCCCTGGGCGAAGGTGTCCCGCCAGGCGATATCGAGAAAGCAGAGCTCCTGCTCGTCGAGGCGCAGCAGGTTCACCCAGGCATCGAGCGTATCGAGGCTCAGGGCGTCTGGGGTCGGCGATTGAGTGAGAGGCGGCTCGCTCGCGACCGACTCGCCTGCAATCACGCCGCACACCATCCCGGCAAGGATTCGTCTGAGCATCCACACCTCCTGCCCCCCGAGCGTACCAGAGACACCGCGACGACGCCATCGCAAGTCCATTGCCGGCGCGCCCATTCCGTTCGCGCGCACCAGATCCTTGGCACGCTGTGCGAGCCGCGCTGCACACAAGTCGTGTCTGCTTCGTCCCCAAAAGAAGGGGGGCGCGGGCTCGCCCGCGCCCCCTCGCTTGTGTCACCACTCGACTAATACCTGTAGTGCTCCGGCTTGTACGGCCCCTCGACCGGCACGCCGATGTAGTCGGCCTGCTCCTTGCTCAACTCCGTCAGCTTGACGCCGAGGTGATCGAGGTGCAGGCGGGCGACGTCCTCGTCCAGCGTCTTGGGAAGCACCGTCACCACCGGCTTGTCGTACGCCAGGCCGCTCGGCGTTTTGCCCGTCGTCGCGTAGGCGTGCAGGTCGATCTGCGCCAACACCTGGTTCGCGAAGCTCGCGCTCATGACGAAGCTCGGGTGGCCGGTGGCGCAGCCGAGGTTGAGCAGACGCCCCTCGGCGAGGATCAGCACGCTCTTGCGCTTGCCGCCATCTTCGGGGAAGAGCCACTGGTCGTACTGCGGCTTGACCTCGCGGCGCTCGACGCCCTTGATCTTCGCCAGGCCCGCCATGTCGATCTCGTTGTCGAAGTGGCCGATGTTGCCGACGATCGCCTTGTCCTTCATCCCGCGCATGTGCTGGGCGGTGATGACGTCCTTGTTGCCGGTGGCGGTAACGAAGATGTCGGCCTCCTCGAGCACGTCCTCCAACGGCTTGACCTCGTAGCCCTCCATCGCGGCCTGGAGCGCGCAGATCGGATCGATCTCGGCGACGATGACCCGGCAGCCCTGCCCGCGCAGGCTCTGGCAGCAGCCCTTGCCCACCTCGCCGTAGCCGCAGACGACCGCGACCTTGCCACCCATCATCACGTCGCTGGCCCGGTTGATCCCGTCGATCAGCGAGTGGCGGCAGCCGTAGATATTGTCGAACTTGCTCTTGGTGACGCTGTCGTTGACGTTGATCGCCGGGAACGTCAGCGTGCCCTTCTTGGCCATGTCGTACAGGCGATGGACACCCGTGGTCGTCTCCTCGCTGACGCCCTTGATGCCGTCTGCGATCTTGGTCCAGAAGCCGGGGTTGTCGGCGATGCTGTCGCGCAGACGCCCGAGGAAGGCCCCCCACTCCTCGGGGTCCTTGTCGGGGTTGAACGCCGGGATGCTGCCCGCCTTCTCGAACTCCGCGCCCTTGAGCACCAGCATCGTCGCGTCGCCGCCGTCGTCAAGGATCAGGTTCGGACCCTCGCCGTCCGGCCAGCGGAAGAGCTGATCGGCGCACCACCAGTATTCCTCCAGCGTCTCGCCCTTCCAGGCGAACACGGGCGTGCCCTTGGGGTCCTCGGGCGTCCCGTCCTTGCCCACCACCGCTGCCGCGGCGGCGTGGTCCTGCGTGCTGAAGATGTTGCAGCTCGCCCAACGAACGTCTGCGCCGAGATCGCGCAGCGTCTCGATGAGCACCGCCGTCTGGATCGTCATGTGCAGGCTGCCGGCGATCCGGGCGCCCTTGAGCGGCTGGCTGTCGCGATAACGCTCGCGCAGGGCCATGAGCCCCGGCATCTCGTGCTCGGCGAGCTCGATCTCGCGCCTCCCCCAGTCGGCCAGTGTCAGATCCTTGACCTTGTACTCCAGCATGCCCTTGCTCACCTTCTGCGGCTTGGTCGCTACGGCTGTCACGGCCCTGTTCCTTCCATCAATCGGATCAAGTTCTCGGTGGCGCCGGCTTCCAGCCGGTCCCGCCCTCGGTAGCACCGGCTTCCAGCCGGTCGCCTTTTCTTTCTTCTCTGCACATTCTCTCTCTGTAACAATCACACTCGCCCGATCGCCACGAACAGCCCCGGCCCCTTGCCGCCGGGATCCGCCGGCAGCTCGCGCACGCGCGTCTTCTTGAATCCGTTGTCGAGCATCAGCTTCTCGATCGTCGCGGGGGTGAACCCGAGATGGCGATGGCCGAGGTCTGCTTTGTACTCGCTGCGCCCGTGCTCGAGCATGTCCACGATGACCGCCAGGCCCCCGCCGCGGAACGAACGAAGCACGCGGCTCATCTCGCGCACGACGCGCCCGGGATCCTCGATGTGGTGCAGCACCAGCAGACATGTCGCCGCGTCCACGCTCTCATCGGCGAGCGGAATCGCCTCCAGCGTGCCCACGCGATACTCGACATTGCAGGCATGGCCGAGGCGTTTTTTCGCGGCCTGGAGCATCTCCTCGGACTGATCGATCGCGATGACGCGCTCGACGTACGGCCCCAGGTGTTCTGCCGCGTTGCCGGTGCCGCAGCCGAGATCCGCGACGACCCAGTCGTCGGGGATCAGGCTCAGGAGCGCATCGGGGGTGAAGGAGGTGCCGAACAGGCTCTGGCGAATCTCGTCCCACTCGCCCGCGAGCTTGCCGAAGTACGCCACGCTATCGGCGCGGCGCTCGGCGAGCACGCCGCCGAGGCGTCGGCGATCCTCCGCGGCTCCTTCGATGGACTCGACGCGGGCCCGCACCGCGACCCATACACCTCTTGCCGCGGGGTCGAGCTCGTCGACGGTCATGCGATAGAGCGCCGACGGCCCGGCCGAGCGTCGGCGGAGCCAGCCGCCATCCTGCAATGTCTTCAGATGGCGCGAGACCGTCGACTGCGGCATCTGCACGACGCTGGCGACCTCGCCGACGCTGAGTTCTTCCTGCTCCAGAATCGCGAGCAGGCGGACCCGGCTGGGATCACTGAGATCGCCGAGAAGGTCGTGGATCGGTCGTGGCGTCGTTGCTTGTTTCATCCGTTCATCCGGATGAAGCGTAGCACACATTCTCGCCCGGCTCCACCTGCCTCAGCCGTTATCCGGCTCGATCGCGAAGCTCGGGCCAGGCACCTCGTTCAGCTCGCGCAGGCGGGCGTGGGCGTCCTGATTCCCGGGCTCGGCGTAGAGGACATGGCGGAGCTCCTTGACCTCCATGTTGGTCTGCCCGAGCGTCCTATAAAGGTCGGCCAGTTCAATGTGAGCCGCCGCGTCCTTGGGCCCGGCGAGGGCCGCCGCGGACTCGAAGGCGTCGATCGCCTCTTCCATCGCCCCGTCGCGGGCGGCGTAGTGGCCCAGGCGGAGGTAGTCACGGGCGATCTCGTTCTGCGACGCCTCGCGACGGAGCAGCTCGAAGAGCACGTCCTTGCGGTCGGAGACGAACAGCGCCTCGGCGAGGCCGTCGGTGTACTCGCCGACCCAGGGCTGGCGGCGGTGGGCGATCATGAACTCCTCGCTCGCGCCGATCGGGTCGTTCATCGCCATGAGCGTCCGTCCGATGTCGTAGCGGGCCTGGGCGCTCTCCGGATGGCGCTCGGCGACCTCGCGGAAGGCTCGCAGGGCGGCGTCGAGATCGCCTCGGGAGAAGGACTCGTTGCCGCGGGCGCGGACCGAACCGACAGTTTCCCGCCGGATCCCCTGCTGGAGGTTGGAGCAGGCGACCATGGAGGTGCTTGCGATGATGGCGGCGACGAGAATGTGACGGGTGCGCATGGTGAGACTCCTTTCTCCCGCTCGCCGGGGTTCTCCCAAGTGCCGGCGAGGCTCGGCCCGCGATGACGGGCCGGCGCGGGCCACTCCTTGGCCCAACGCCGCATGGTAGCTATGGTCGGACGAGGTTGCATGACCGACAGCCCACCACCCCCACGACCGCCCCCACCACCGACGCGCCGCACGGTGCTCCTCCGTCACACGCTGGCGGATGGGACGTGGCACTACGACTGGATGCTGGAGCGCGATTCGAGCGACGAGCGACGCCTGGTGACGTTCCGGGTACGCGTGCGGCCGGACGAGCTGAGAAGCGCCGAGACCATCGGCGATCGGCTTGCGGACCATCGCGCCCGTTATCTGGACTATCAGGGACCTCTCGGCGGTGGGCGCGGGTCGGTCCAGCGCGTCGGGGAGGGCGACGTGCTGAGCCTGACCCTCGGCTCCGCTTCGCTCGAGGCGAGCGTTCGCTGGCCCGGGGGGTGCTCGAGGCTCGTCGCGACTGCCCTGATGGGCGATCAATGGGTGCTCCGCTGGCGCCTTTTGGACGCCGATGGGTAGTTTGCCCGATCCTTTCAGCGAGGGGCTCGATCTGGTATGCTGCGATTCCAGAGGTCTACGTCGCGAAAGGGACGCCATGAGTGATCTGGAACAGAACCATGAGCCCGTCGAGATCCCGCTGAGCGAGCAGCAAATCCCGAGGATCCAGCCGCCGGCACCCAACTCCGGCGGCTCCAAGATCCGCACGTTCGAGCAGCGGCTCACCTCGGGGCGTCACGAGGACACCTGGAACCGGACGCCGAACTCCCCCGGCACCGGGGCGATCCACGTCAAGAGCTTCCATTGTAAGTTCACCGAGGAGAGCCTGATCAACATCGACCAGCTCATCAACGAGTGGCTGGACGCGCACCCGCAGTACGAGGTCAAGTTCGTGACGACGAGCCACGGCGAGTGGAAGGGCAAGTTCGGGGTGGAGCCGTGTCTGGTTGTGCAGGTCTGGGTCTGATTTCGATTGACGCGCAGCACGCGACCCTGAACGCCGGTCGAGCCGATAGCTGAACCATGTGCGGTATTCTTGCGATCGCCTCCGCGGGCGCGGACCCTCTTGCGCTCCACGATGACGCCATCATCGCGATGCGCGATCGGCTTGCCCATCGCGGGCCGGACAGCGCCGGGCTGACATGCTCGGGAAGCGTCGCCCTCGCCCAGACGCGCCTGGCGGTCATCGACCCCACGCCCGAGGCGGATCAGCCGATGACGACGGCGGACGGGCGATTCACGCTTGTCTACAACGGCGAGTTGTACAACGACCGCGAGCTTCGGCGGGAGCTTGAGCGCGAGGGCGCGAGCTTCCGCACCGAGTGCGACACCGAGACCGTCCTGCAAAGTTTGGCGGTCTGGGGCGAATCGGCGCTCGACCGCTTTCGGGGCATGTACGCCCTCGCCCTGCACGATGGGCGCGAGAACGCGCTCCTGCTCGCGCGAGATCCGCTTGGGATCAAGCCGCTGTATCTCTGGCAGGGCTCGCTCGGCGGGCGACCCTCGCTGATCGTGGCCAGCGAGATTCCCGCGATCCTCGCGCACCCCGATGTCTCGGCGAAACCCGATCCGGTCGGCGTCGTCGCGTACCTGACCACGCTGCGCACGTCGATCTTGCGACGGACGATGTTCGAGGGCGTCGAGACGCTGCTGGCGGGCGAGCGCGTGCGGATCGAGCTTCGAGGCCAGATGCCCCGGCTCGCGCGGTCCGTCGCGGGGCTCTATGTGGAGACGGTGCGGGATCTCGCCCCGCGTGAGGTCGCCCGGGCGGTCGAGGACTCTGTGGCGCGCCACCTGCGCGCGGACGTCCCGATGTGCTGTCTGCTGTCGGGCGGGCTGGACAGCTCGATCATCGCCTCGATCGCCCGCGAGCACACGAGCGGGCCGCTGTATACCTATTGCGCGGGTGCTCGTGATGAGCACGAGTCGCCGGACTTCGAGCCGGCGCGTATCATGGCAAGCGCTTTGGGCACGCTCCATACCGAGGTCGGTATCGACCGGGATCTGTTTCTCGATCGGTGGCGGGAGTTGGTGGCGCAGAGCGGCTCGCCGCTATCGACGCCGAACGAGATCGCGATTCATGAGGTCGCCCGAGCGATGCGGGCCAACGGGCATGTGGTGACGCTTTCGGGCGAGGGGGCGGATGAGCTGTTTGGCGGATATACGCAGCCGCTGACGCTCGCGCAGCAGTTCATCGACGGCGGAGAAGGCGATGGCGGGGCGTTCCAGCTCGACGCGTTCGCGTGGATGACACGCGATGCTCGCGCGGTCGTGCTCCAAGGCCAGTGGCTCGAAGAGTTCGAGATGTCCGATGCGAGCGGGGATCCGATTCTGGAGGCATATCGGGCGATCTGGGACCGGGCGGCGGCGCCGCAACGCATGGATGAGCCGCTGCTGCCGCATGCTCGATTCCATCGGCACGTCAATCTTGGCGGGCTGCTGCGCCGGCTGGACACGATGACCATGCTCGCGAGCGTGGAGGGCAGGACGCCGCTGGCGGACACGGAGATCGCGCTGATGAGCGATGCGCTGCCGGTGGCTCGGCGGTATCGGGCGGGGTCGCTGGGCAAGCTGGCGCTGCGCGAGGCGTTCGCGGGTCGCCTGCCGGGGCGGATCGTCTCGCGTCCGAAGGCGAGCTTTCCGCTGCCTTTCGAGTCCTGGCTTGAAGGAGCCCGCGGCTGGCTGCGCGAGGCGCGGGTCGCCCGCGAGATCTTCCAGCCCGCGGCGCTGCGGGCGATCGACGATGCGCCGGGCGAGCAGTGGCAGCTCGCCTGGCCGATGATCAACCTGGCGTTGTGGGCTGATCGCTGGTTCTGAGGCGCGTCCGGGGCACGGTGATCTCGGGCCGCTCGCTCTCGCGGGCGACCGCGAGCAGTGCGTCAAGGGCGCGCTCGATCCCGGCCTCGTCGACGAACGGCGAGACGCTCAGGCGGACGGCGCCCGCGCCCGAGCCGAGCGTGCGATGGGCGCGCGGGGCGCATTGCAGCCCGGCCCGCACGAGGATCCCCCGGCGTTCAAGACGCTCGGCGATCTCGCCCGCGTCGAGTCTCGCGTGCAGGAACGAGAACACGCCGACGCGATGTCCGACATCGCGCGGGCCGAGCAGCGTGTATCCGCCCGATTCCAGTTCATTCAGCCGGCTCAGCACGCGCTCGATCAGGGAGACTTCATGGTCGCGGATCGCGCGGACGCCACGCTCGCTGATCCAGCGGACGCTCTCAAGGAGCCCGGCGATGCCCGGCATGTTGTGGCTGCCGGGCTCGTAGCGATCGGGCATGAGCGTCGGCTGCACGTCCTCGTCGCTGCGGCTGCCGGTGCCGCCCTCGCGGTAGGTCGCAACGACGTGCTCCATGCCGGGTCGCATGTACAGGGCCCCGGTGCCGAGCGGGCCGAGCAGGCCCTTGTGCCCGGGGAACGCGAGCAGGTCGATGCCCATGGCGCCCACGTCGATGGGGAGGTGTCCGAGGGACTGGGCGGCGTCGACGAGGATGGGCACGCCGCGGGCTCGGCAGCGGGCGGCGATGTCGGCGATGGGCTGGATGGTGCCGGAGACGTTGCTCGCGTGGACGACCGCGACGAGGGCGGTCTCGTCTTCGATGGCAGACTCGATTGCGGCGGGGTCGACGAGGCCCGTGTCGGGGTCCGCGGGGACGCACGACCAACGGACGCCGTCCTGGATCATCTCGTTGAGCGGGCGGAGGACCGAGTTGTGGTCCATGGCGGTGGTGACCATGTGGACGCGGGCGCGCGGGTTGGCCCGCCTGCGATGGATAGCGACGCCCTTGATGGCGAGGTTGAGCGCGTCGGTGCCGTTGAGTGTGAAGACGACGTGGTCCGGCGACGTTCCGCCGATGAGCGTGCAGAGCAGCTCGCGGCAGCTTGCCAGCAGGACCGCGCCCTGGCGGCTCTCGGCGTATGCGCCGCGTCCGGGCGATGCGCCGATGTGGTCCATGTATCGCGCGACCGCCCTGGAGACGCCCGGGGGCTTGGGGAAAGTTGTCGCCGCGTTGTCGAGATAGAGCCGTTCGCTCACGTCGTTTTTTCCTTGCTTGCACGGAAGAAGATCGGGTTGGCGGACCCAGATTGCGGTGCCGCTGACGGACCGTATGCGAAGACTGGCCGTCGATCTTCTGAACAGGATGCTGACGCAGAAACTTGACGAGAACTGAGCCTGTTCGGGCCGCGGAGCCGCTTGTCTCGGACCTATGGAGGCGTCTTGCGCAATGGGTGGCGTGATCTGAGCGAGTCTTCGACGCAGGCCATGCGGCAGGCCTTCATAGAAGCCGCTCAGAGCGGTGGCCATGGCACACTTTGAACGAGTCTCATCGCGCCTAGGCCTTGGGCGCTTGATAGAAGGGAAGAGGACGGACGGTTGCGTCGAGGCTCGCTCTGCCTGCGTCGATTCGGAGGGTCGCGCGCTCGGCCATGTGCTCGCGGTGGACCAGGGCCATGGCGATGGGACGGGAGAGCGTCGGGCTCATGCAGCCGCTGGTGACCTCGCCGACGGGCGTATCTCCCTTGAGGACGGGCATCCCGTGGCGAGGCGTGCGTTTGCCCTCGACGTCGAGACCGACGAGCATGCGGGCGGGCCCGCCGCGTTCGCGCTCGTTGACCAACGCGTCCTGGCCGATGAACGGCGTCTCCTTGTCGAGCTTGATGGCGAAGTCCATGCCGGTGCTGGAGACGCTGATGTCTTCGCCCAACTCGTTGCCGTAGAGCGGCATGCCGGCTTCGAGGCGGAGCGTGTCGCGTGCGCCCAGGCCGACCGGGACGAGCACCGAGTCCGGCGAGTCGACGTCCAGATCGTCCTTGAGCATTTTGAAGGCGAGAGAGACGGCGCTCTTGGGCATGATGACCTCGACGCCGTCCTCGCCGGTGTAGCCGGTGCGCGAGACCATGACCTTGAGGACCATCAGGTTCTTCTCGATAAACCGGAACCGCTTGAGCGAGGCGATCTCGCTGGAGAACTTGGCGATGAACGCCATGACCTTGGGGCCCTGCACGGCGATCATCGCGCTGTCGAGGGTCTGGTCCTTGAGCTTGAAGGCGTGGCCTTCTTTTTCGCCCACCTCGCGAAGATGCTGGACGATCTTCTCGCGGTTGGAGGCGTTAACGACGACGACGTACTCGTTCTCGTCGATCCGGCTGACGATGACGTCATCGCGCGAGCCGCCCCGCTCGTTGGTCATCAGGCAGTATCGGCACTGGCCCGGTTGCATCGAGGCGATCGGGCGGGTGGTGGTCCGATCGAGCAGGGCCGTGGCGTCCTTGCCGCTGATCCGCAGGCGGCCCATATGGGAGACGTCGAAGAGCCCGCCGCGGGTGCGGACCTGGGTGTGCTCCTCGCCGATGGATCGGTAGCGGATGGGCATCTCCCAGCCGGCGTACTCGACGAACTGGGCCCCGTGCTCCTTGTGGATGTCGTAGAGGGGCGTGCGGAGCAGGCTCATCGCGGTCCTTTCGGGCTTTCCGTGGGATTCAGTCGGTCGAGTCGCAACGATAGACCGGGCAGGGGAGGACATCGGGCCTCTGAGCACTGGCGTGGGGCGATCTCAGGCGGGCCAGGCCATGTTGTCGAGCAGGCGGGTGTCGTCGATGTAGGCCGTGATCAGCACTCGCCCGGGAATGCGGCCGGCCTCGCCGGGCTCGAACGGCATGAGATCGTGGGCGCACCGGACCGTCGCGTACTCCACGCGCTCGATCCCCGCTTCGGCGAGCACGCGCGCCATCGCCCGCTCGCTCGTCTCGGGATCGTCGTGGGCTCGTCCCTCGCGGAGGGCCGCGCCGATCGCCCGCGCTCGCACACGCCCCTCCTCGGAGAGGTGGACGTTGCGGCTGCTCATCGCCAGGCCGTCGGCTTCGCGATACGTCGGCCCGGGCAGAATCTCGACGGGCATGGCCTCCTGCTCGACGAGCGAGCGGGCGAGTTGGAGCTGTTGGAAATCTTTCTCGCCGAAGACCGCCGCGGCGGTCGGGACGACCTCGAACAGCCGCACGAGCACCCGGCAGACGCCCTCGAAGTGCCCGGGCCTGCCGACTTCTTCCAAGCCCGGCAACCGTCCCACCTTGGGCACGTCCGGCCAGCGGATCTCCCGGTCCGGCGGATACATGACCTCATTGGGCGGGGCAAAGACCGCGCGGGCCCCCACGTCCATGCAGAGCGCCACATCGCGCTCCAGTTCGCGCGGGTAGACCGCAAAGTCTCGGGCGTCGTTGAACTGGCTCGGATTGACGAAGACGCTGACGACGCACCCACCCTCAAGCCCCCTCGCCTCGGCCTCGCGGGCACCCTGGCGGACGAGTTCGACGTGCCCGGGATGCAGGAATCCCATGGTGGGCACCAGGACGCACGCCCCGTTCGCCCGGATCGCATCGAGTTCGGTGATCACGCCCATCCACCAAGGGTGGACGTGGTTCAGCCTGCGGTCAACCCGCGCGGGCGGGGGCCGGGGGACTCGGCCCAGCGATCGATCATGATCGAACGCTGGAGGTGGAAGAGATCCACGTCCACGCGGTGGCTGCCGGCCCCCTCGTAATCACAGCTCACGACCGTGCCCGCCAGCACGACCGGACGATCGTCCACCAGGTGGATCGCCAGGATGACCTTGCGACCCTCGTAGATCATCCGGCGGGAGTAGAACACGAGATGGTTGCGGCCAAGCTCGCAGGTCTTCACCGCCCACTTGGGCGTCGGTCGGTAGCGATCGTCGAGCTCCGAGGCGTCGGCGTCGGCGACGAAGCGATGGCCGACGGGGCGGGTGCCGGGTTCGACGATACTCGCCGAGACCTCCTCGGCTTCGTCGTTCCAGAAGTCGTCCGATAGCGTTGACACGCGTTCCTCCGGCGGGACCATCGCTCTTTGGACGATCCATCTTGACCAAGCCGCGCCGGGTGGATGGCGCGGCGGGCCCCTCGCGCGATCATGCGCGATTGCGCCGGGGCCGATAGCATGTGTTCATGCACGCTCACCGAGCATGGGCCGAGCGTCTGAGCGCTCTGGCGACCGCCGGCGGCGCGGGCGAGCCGCCGATCAACCGGGATCCGGCGCTCTCGGGCGATGAGAACGGCAACCGTCTGCCGATCGATGCCTACCTGCTCGCGCGCATTCACGGCGACCGCCCGCCGGACGATCGCCTTGACCAGACCCCGCGGACGCTCGCGTTGCGGATCTGGCAGCAGGCGTGCGCAAGCAGCCCGGCACCGATCACGCTCAGCGCGTCTCCGCCGCTGGTCACCAGCGGCGATTTCGGATCGATCGAGACCTGGACCGAGTCGCTGTTGTGCGCAACGCACGGGTTGGGCTGGCTGTCGTTGCGCGATTCCGTCGCGTATCCGCGGCCTCGTGTCGATCGCGAGCTCGACTGGCTCATCGAACATGTGGAACCCGACAACGCGACGCGCCACCCGTGGGCGGTGCATCTGTTTCTCGACGCCGCCCTCTCGAGGAACTGCGCCGAGGCGATGCTCTACGCGCAGGATCTCCTGCACGCGTGCCAGATCGATCGGCGTCGCCCGCCTTGGCGGAGCGCCTGGATCCTGCGCGACAGCGCCGCGTGGCTCTCACGGCACGGAGAGCCGTAGGAAACCTTGGGTTTCATGCTCGTGCTCATTGGCGTGGAGCATGCCGCGCCGATGCTGCACTTCCGCCTGAGATGAATAGAACGCCCTATCTCTGTGCTATGACCCACGCGGGGGGACAGACTCAAAGGAGACTCCGGATGACACGCAGCACGCTCGCCGTCGTCACGCTCTGCGCCACATGCCCCGTCGCGATCGCGCAGGAGATGGAGCCGATCTCCCAGACGCGTCTGGTCGCCACGGGCGGCTTCCTCGAACCCTGCTTTAAGGGATTCGACGAGGTTATCGACGCGCAAGACTTCGGCGACTTCGATGAGATGATCCTCCGTGAGGAGCACTGCCCGGACACCAAGGCGATCGCGGTCGCCGCCACGAGCCAGCAGTCGATCATCCGCCCGCGCTCGGTCACGGTGTTCGCCGAGGTGACCACGACGCTTGAGCACGTCTCGATCGCCACCAATCTCGTGATCGCCTACTCAGACCTTGAGTACACCTTCAAGCTGACCAAGGACAGCGACTTCGTGATCTCGGGCGATGTCGTCGGCTCCGACCACGCCTTCTGGCGCAGCTATACCCAGCTTTACAGCTTCGACACCGGCGAGGTCATCAAGTTCAACTTCTCCGCCAACGGCGACGAGCCCGGATTCGAGGACTCGTTCGGTGACCGCGGACACATCCCCGCCGGGCGCTACAAGCTCCACGTCGCTTCGGAGTCCGCGATCGACGCCCCCGACGTGCTCGGCGACTTCGACGGCCTGACCTCCTTCGGCGTCAGGTTCGCGCTCGGGGGCGATTGCCGGGCGGATCTCACCGGCGACGGCGACCTCGGCGCCGACGATTTCTTCCTGTTCCTCGATCTCTTCGCCGGCGGCGATGATCGCGCCGACTTCGACGACAATGGCGGCCTCGACGCCGACGACTTCTTCCAGTTCCTCGATCTATTCTCGCTCGGCTGCGACTAGCGCGTCGGAGAAACCCGTGGCGGCGAGGGGCCTCAGGCCGGGCTGCCCGAGGCGTCCGGCGCGCGATACCAGCGGCGCATGACGGCGCTGCGCGAGAGTTCGTCCCACGAGGCATCGTCGCCGAAGCGCCGCGCCAGGGCCGCGGCGATCAGGCCCATGAACAGCGGCGCGGGGCGAAGGGGGCGGCTTGTCAACTCCGGATGGAACTGCCCGGCGACGAAATACGGATGCGTCACGCCGTCCTCGCCGGGCGAGGCTTGGCGCAGCTCCAGCGCCTGCATGATCGGATGCTCGGGATGACGCCCCGAGAAGACGAGCCCGGCCTCCTCGAGCCGCTCGATGAACGCCGGCTCGACCTCGTAGCGATGGCGGAACCGCTCACGGATCGTCGTTTTCTTGCCGTACAGGAAGCTGACCAGACTCCCGGCGGAGATATCGATGTCCTGAGCGCCGAGGCGCATGGTGCCGCCCAGCCCCTCGATCTTCTTCTGCTCGGGCAGCTCGCTGACCACCGCGGCGGTTGATTCCGGATCGAACTCCGTGCTCGACGCGTCCGCGAGCCCCAGGACATTGCGGGCATACTCGATCACCGCGACCTGGAAGCCGAGACAGATGCCGAGATACGCCACCGCGTTCTCTCGGCAGTACCGCACGCACGAGACCTTGCCCTCGACGCCCCGGCTGCCGAACCCGCCGGGCACGATCACCGCGTCGAGGTCGCTCAATCGCTGGCCGACGTTGGCATCGTTGATCTCCGAGGTGTCGATCCACTCGTCCTCGATGCGGCAGCCGAAGTGGGCCGAGCAGTGCTCCAGCGCCTTGCCGATGGACGCGTAGGCGTCGCGGAGGGTCGCGTACTTGCCGGTGATGCCGACGCGGACCGTCCGCTCGCGCCGCCCGGTGAGGCGCCCGATGAAGTCCGACCAGTGCTCGCGGGCCCGGTCTTCGCTCCCAGAATCCACGCGCCCGTGCAGGTTCAGCACCGACAGGATCTCGCGGTCCAGTCCCTCCTGGCGCATCTCGTGCGGGATCGTGTACACGCTCGCCCGATCGTGCATGCTGAACACGCGGTTCATGGGCACGTTGGAGAACATCGCGATCTTCTCGGCGATGTTTGCCGACACCTTGCTCGTCGCCCGGCAGGCGATCATGTGCGGCTGGATGCCCGCCTCGAGCAATCGCTTGATGCCGAGCTGGGCGGCCTTGGATTTCTGCTCGCCCAGCGAGGGCGGCTCGATCACATACGTCAGGGCCACGAAGCAGCACGAGTCCGGGCCTTCCTCGAAGGCGAGCTCACGCAGCGCCTCGATGTAGATCGCGTTCTCGTGATCGCCGACGGTGCCGCCGACTTCTACGAACACGACGTCGGCGGGCTTGTTGCCGTCGCCGCGCAGGGCCAACTCGCGGAGCTTGCGTTTCACCTCGCCTGTGACGTGGGGGATCATCTGGACGTCGCGCCCGAGATACATGCCGTGGCGTTCGCGATCGAGGATCTCGGTGTAGATCTGTCCGCTGGTGGTGAAGTTCCTCTTGGCCATGTCCTGGTCGAGCATGCGCTCGTAGGTCCCCAGGTCCATGTCGCACTCGGTCCCGTCGTCGAGCACGAAGACCTCGCCGTGCCGGAACGGGTTCAGTGTCCCCGAGTCGATGTTGAGATACCCCTCCATCTTGATCGGAGCGACGACCAGGCCCTTATCCTTGAGCAGCTTGGCGACGCTGGAGGCGAAGATGCCCTTGCCGAGCCCCGACATGACGGTCCCGAGCACAATGACATATTTATGACGACCGCGCTGATACCCATCGGGCACCGGGCTGTAGTACTCGGTGTAGGTCGAGGATTCGCCCGCCCCGGCGAGCAGATCGCGCCCGGTCTCGCCCATCCTCGGGGGGGCGATCCGGGGCACCGAACCGGACTGCGGCGAAAACTCGTCGGGTGGCATGAGATATTGTAACACGATCCGAGCGCGACGCTCAGGCAGCAACTGATCGCCGCACGCAATGAGGAGAATCAACCGTGCATCCGACCCTGCGTCAAGCCCTGATCCGCCGATTCACGCCGCTGGCCCTCCTCGCGATCGCGCCCTTCTCAGCGGCCCAGACCGACGCGCCGCCTCCCACATTCGACCCCGAGACCGGGCGATCCACCCTCAACTACCCGCCCAGCCCATCGGCGGACTTCCTCCACATGGACCTCAACCTGTCGATCCCCGACATGAATACGCGGGTGATCACCGCCCGCCAGCACCTGCGGTTCACGCCGGTCGGCTCACCCCTGGACACCCTCACCCTCGACGCCAAGCTGCTCGAGATCGAGCGGGTCAGTGCCGAGGGCGAACCCGTCGCCTTCGAGCACGACGGCCAGACGCTCATGGTCACCTTCGCCGAGCCTATCCAGCCCGCCGAGACCGCCGAGGTGCTCATTACCTACCGCATTGTCGATCCGCCCAACGGCCTGTACTGGACGACCGAGTCCGATGCCTTCCCCGATCGGGCCGCCCAGATCCACTCGCAGGGCGAGCCGGAGATGAACAGCTACTGGTTCCCGATCCACGACTTTCCCAACGACCGCCTCACCACGAACCTGTCGGTTCTGGTGCCCTACGGCTACACGGTCAGCTCCAACGGGCGCCTCGACGCCCGGTTCCCCAGCCCCGGCGTCAGCCCCGAGGGAACCCCCCGCTTCGAGTACTTCAACTTCGTGCAGGACAAGCCGCATGTGCCGTACCTGGTCACGCTGATCGTGGGCAAGTTCGACATCGTCGACGTGGGCACCGAGGAGATCCCGATGCCGGTGTACGTCCCGCCGGGACGGGGCGAGGACGTTGCGGGGACGTACGGGCGCACCGCGGACATGACCGCGTTCTTCGCCGAGCTGTTCGATGAGCCCTATCCGTGGGACCGCTACGCCCAGCTCGTGGTCTGGAACTTCGCGTGGGGCGGCATGGAGAATACCGCGGCGACCACGATGTACGACGGCTGTCTGATTCCCGCCGACGACCTCGACGACCACGACGAGGAAGGCCTCATCAGCCACGAGCTCGCCCACCAGTGGTTCGGCGACCTCGTCACCTGCAACTCCTGGGAGCACATCTGGCTCAACGAGGGCTTCGCGACCTACTGCGAGGCGCTCTGGTACGAGCACGACCGCGGCGAGGACGACTACCTCGCCGAGATCCAGCTTAACTTCGACGACGTCATCGCCAACGACCGCGGCACTGCGCCCGCCGACCCCGCCATGATCTCCAAGCTCTTCGAGCACCCCGAGGACATCTTCCTCAAGGACGCGAACCCGTATCCAAAGGGCGCGAGCGTCCTGCACATGCTCCGCCGGAGGCTCGGTGACGAGGTGTTCTTTGAAGCCTGTAAAACCTGGCTCGACGAGCAGCAGTTCCAGTCTGCCGAGACCGACCAGCTCCGGCGGACCTTTGAGAGAGCCGGCGGTCAGAACCTCGAGCGGTTCTTCGATCAGTGGTGCGCCCGGCCAGGGATCCCTCGCTTGGAGATCACCGTCAGGCGCGAGAACCCCTCCCAAGCTCCCGATGGCGAGCTCACCGTTCTCAGGGTCGAACAGACTCAAGCGATCGACGCCAACAACCCCGCGTTCGAGTTTGACCTTCCGATCTATCAGGCCGGCGAGGACAACACTCCGTTCCTGCATTCGCCATCCGTCCTCCGGATTACACGCCGAGTTGAGGAGTTCGAGCTCTTCGATGTGGTCTTCAACTTTCCGCCGAGCTTCATCGCTGTAGACCCCCACCTGTCGGTGCTCGCGGAGATCCACGTCGAGCAATCCCCGGATACCTGGGTCCGCCAACTGAAAGACGGCCCCACGCTCCCCTCGCGCATTCAGGCCGCGCGCCATCTCGCCGAACTCGACCACGGGCGGATCCACCTCCGCGACACCGCGGCGGATCCCGCCAAGCACCACGCCCTGCGCACCGCCTGCATCAAGGCCCTGGCCGCACATGGCGACACGCCGGCGTTGCTCGGGCTTGCCGGCGAGGATCTCGATTCGTGGCGGGTGCGCGCCGCGATCGCCACGGCGCTGGCCGACACCGCAGACCCCGACCCGGCGTCGCTCGGCTGGCTGCGCGATCGCATCGAGAGCGACAGCTCCACGCGGGTCCGTGCCGCGGCGATCCGCGCGCTGGGCATCCTCGCCAGCGTCGATGACCTTCCCATCATCGAGCTCGCCACCCGCCTGGACTCGCACAAGGACCAGCTCCGCCAGGCCGCGCTCGACGCGCTGGTCAGCCTCGACGAGCCGCGCGGCCTCGAGATCGCCATTTCCCTCACCCGCGATGGCCTGAACCAGCGCACCCGGGCCGCGGCCCTCGACGCCGTCGCCCAGCTCTCGGTGCATGATCCGAACGCGGCGTTCGACACCATCCGCCCGTTCCTGGATTCGCGCATCGTCCGCATCGCCGACGCCGCGGGCGAGGCTCTGGTGGAACTCCGAGATGAGCGGGCGATCTATCTGTTGGAGGAGATGGCGCAGACGGCTCGGGATCCCGACGATCGGTTCAAGGCCAATCGCTGGCTCGCGCGGCTGAGACGGGATCTCGGGGAGGGCTGAGCCGTTCCGGTGCGTCTCACGCCGGCGGTGATTTTCGGCGCGACCGGAGCACCTGGTCCGTCTCGATCTCGCCGTCGCGCAGGCGGACGATCCGCTCGCAGCGCTCGGCGACCGCGTCGTCGTGGGTGATGATGATGATCGTCATGCCGCGATCGTGCAGCGACTCGAAGAGCTGGAGGATCGACTCGCCGGTCTTGGAATCGAGATTGCCCGTCGGCTCGTCGGCCATGAGCACCAGGGGATCGGAGACCAGCGCCCGGGCGATCGCCGCCCGCTGCTGCTGTCCGCCCGAGAGCTCGCGCGGGCGGTGCCCGATCCGATCGCCCAGCCCGACGAGGTCGAGCGAGTGCAGCGCCCGCTCACGCCGCTCGTGGCGGGATATGCCCTGATAGAACAGCGGCACCTCGACGTTCTCCTCGACCGTGAGCTGGGGGATCAGGTTGAAGGCCTGGAAGATGAAGCCGATGGTCCTGCCGCGGAACTTGCTGAGGGCCTCGTCGTCCATCGAGTTGATGTCCCTGCCGCCCAGTAGGTACTGCCCCCCCGTAGGTCGATCCAGGCAGCCCAGGATATTGAGCAGGGTGCTCTTGCCCGAGCCGCTGGCGCCCATGATGGCGACGTACTCGCCCGAGCGGATCATCAGATCGAAGCCGCGCAAGGCCTCGACCATGACCGAGCCGTCGGGCTTGTAATACACCTTGCGGATGGCGCGCAGCTCGGCGACGGGATCGGCGGCCTCGTTGGCGGGAGCTGCGCTGGGTTCGTCAGTCATCAGGGTCGTCATGCTACGCCGGTGTACCCCCGCCGCCACTCTCGGTGGCGTTCTTCAAGGGATCGTGGTGTTTCCGCGTCGGTGGGCGTCGACAAGTTATTAGTTCGCGTCGAAGACCAGCTCGGGACCGAGATCGCCGCGTGCGACCCGCAGCTTGCCCTCGTGCAGATTGGCGGTCCACTCCGCTTCGAACGGCATGCCTTTGATGTTCTGGGTCGTGAGGATCACCACGAACCGCTCCTTGGCCCAGGCGCCGTCGACGGTGTAGTCGTTGCCGCCCTCGAGGCCGTTGATGCGGAACGTCCCGTCCTGATTGATATTGAGATTCAGGATGGTGTCGCCGCCCATGATCTCCCACTTGCCGACGTACTCGCCGCCGACGAGTTGGGCGTCGTCGTGCGAATCGCCGTCGGCGGCGTCATCGTGCGGATGCCCGTGCTCTCCCTCGCCCTCGGCGTGCTCACCGCCTCCGGACGCATTCGTCGCGTCGTTCTTGTCGCCATCATCGCCGCCGCCGCACCCTATCAACAGACCCAAAGCCGCCAGGATTGTCATTGCGCTGCGCATCGTCCCACCTCGATTGCTGAAATCCCACCGAACCCGTGCGGACCCACCCGGCCCGCCTACCCCGCGTCTTCGATCTGGAGCCCCGCGATCGCCGTCATCGGATCGGGCGCGATCTGGAACAGCTTATCAAGCCCGGTCACCCGGATGACGCTCATCACATCGGCCCTCACCGAGCACATTCGAAGTGATCTCTCATGGCCACCCAGCACCTTGCGCAGCTTCAGGAGCTGCGCAAGGTTGGAACTGTTCACATACGACACGTTCTGGAAGTTGAGCACGACGTGCGGGCGCCCGGGCTCGGCTTCCAAACGATCCAGCAGGTGCGACAGCTCGTCCGACAGCGCCGGCTCATCCGCCAGGTCCGCCACGACGATCTGGTCCGACCAGTCCACGGACATCATGCGTCCCCATCGGTCTGCGGATTATCCTCGGCGTCGTCCTCGACCTCGACGCCACCCGGCACGCCGGCTGCGGCGACAACCTGGTCCTCCTCGCGCACGCTCACGACCCGCACGCCCTGCGTGCCTCGGCCGTACTGGCTGATCGAGCCGGCGGGGACGCGCACGAGTTGCCCTGCGCGCGTCACCACCACGACATCGTCGGCATCGTGCACCCCCAGGGCCGACACGCTCCGTCCGTTGCGCTCGGTGATCTTGATATCGACGCGTCCCTTGCCGCCGCGTGATTGGCTGCGCGGCTTGCCCTCCTCGGGCACGACGCGGTACTCATCGACGCCGGTGCGCTTGCCGTAGCCGTTCTCAGTGATGGTCAGCAGGCTCAGCGACGGATCGCGAGTCACGAGGTCGCCGTCGGCGTCCTCTTCCATCGGCACGCAGATCGCCCCGATCACCTGGTCTTCATCGGCGAGGGCGATCCCACGCACGCCCGCCGCGGGGCGACCCATCAACCTGGCATCGGACTCATTGAACCGAATCGCCTGGCCCTGGGCGGTCACGAGCAGCACGTCGTCGCTGCCGCCGGTGACCATGACATCCAGCAGCGCGTCGTCGTCCTTGAGCCCGACGGCGATCAGCCCCGAGCGATTGACGTTGCGGTAATCCTTGAGCGCGGTGCGCTTGACGATGCCGCCGCGCGAGATGAACGTGAGGAACTGGCTGGTGGCCTCGAAGTCGTGGATGGTCTGGTAGGCGACGGTCCGCTCGCCAGCTCGCAGTTCCAGCAAGTTCACGAACGCCCTGCCGCGGGCGGTCCTGCCCAGCTCGGGAATCTCGTAGACCTTGAGCTTGAAGACCCTGCCCGAGTCGGTGAAGCACATCAGGTTGTCGTGCGTGCTGGCGACGAAGACGCGTTCGATGAAGTCGCCGTCTTTGGTGTCGCCGGCGCGGATGCCCTTGCCGCCGCGACCCTGTGAGCGATAGGTCTCCAGGTCGACGCGCTTGACGTAGCCCTGGTGGCTGATCGTCACCGCGACATCCCGCTCCTGGATGAGGGCCTCGATCTCGATATCGCCCTCGCCCTCCTCGATCCGCGTGAGGCGCGGCGAGCCATACCGACCCTTCATCTCCTCACAATCCTCGACGATCATGTCCAGGACCATCTGCGGATCGCCCAGGATTGCCTCGTAGCCCTCGATCTCCCCGACCAGCGTCGCGTAGTCCGCCACCAGGCGCTCGATCTCAAGACCCACGAGCTGAATCAAGCGCATCGCCCCGATCGCGTCGGCCTGGGCCCTGGTCAGCAGGTTGCCGCCGTCGGCATCGCCCGCGCGAGCCTGGTCCAGCAGGCGCTGGGGGATCTTCGGCGCGTGCTCGTGCTCGGGCGATATCTGGAAACGCTTCTCCATCAGCCGCTCGATCGCCTCGGCCCGGCTGCGGCTGGAGCGGATGATCCGAATCACCTCATCGATATCGCACACCGCGAAGATCAGGCCCTCCAGCAGGTGGGCCTTCTTCTTGGCCTCGCGCAGCAGGTGCATCGTCCGGCGACGGATCACCTCGATCCGATGCTCGATGTACAGATCGATGATCTCGCGCAGGCCCAGCGTCTTCGGCTGACGCTTGACCAGCGCGATATTGATCATGCTGAATGTCTGCTGGAGCGGCGTGCTCTGGTAGAGTTGGTTCTCAACCACGCCCTCGTCGGCGTCCTTCTTGAGTTCCACCACCACGCGGGTCTGCGCCTGGCGCCCGCTCTCGTTGCGCACGTCGCTGACGCCCTTGATCCGCTCGTCCTTGACCGCCTCGACGATCTTCTCCACCAGCGTGTTCTGCATCAGCGAGTACGGAATCTCGTCGATCACGATCTGCTTTCGACCGGGCCGCGTCTCCTCCACATGGCATGTGCCGCGGATCGGCACCCGACCACGCCCGCCGGCGTACGCATGCACGATCCCCGCGCGTCCGAGGATCACCCCGCCGGTGGGGAAGTCCGGGCCCTTCACGCCGTGACGGACGATCTCCCCAGCGTCGTCGAGCTCATCAGTCATGAGATCGACCAGGGATATCTCAGGATTGCGCACCACCCGCACGATCGCGTCCAGAATCTCCGTCGGATTATGCGGCGGCAGGCTGGTGGCCATCCCCACCGCGATCCCCATCCCCCCATTGATCAGCAGATTCGGGAACTTGCCCGGCAGCACCGTCGGCTCAGTCAGTCGATCGTCGTAGTTGGGCACGAACTCGACCGTGCCGAGCTTGAGATCCTCCAGCAGATCCACCGCCGCGTGGGTCATGCGGGCCTCGGTGTACCGCATCGCCGCGGGCGGATCACCCTCGATCGAGCCGAAGTTGCCCTGCGGGTTGACCAGCGGCACCCGCATCTTCCACTTCTGGGCCATGTTGACCAGGGTGGGGTAGATCACGCCCTCGCCGTGGGGGTGATAGTTGCCCGAGGTGTCGCCGCAGATCTTGGCGCACTTGAGCGGCTTGCGTCCGGGGCGCAGATTCAGATCGTTGAACGCGACGAGGATGCGCCGCTGGGAGGGCTTGAGCCCGTCGCGGACATCGGGCAGGGCCCGGTCCATGATCGTGCTCATCGCGTAGGTCAGATAGCTGTCCTGGAGCTCTCTCTCGATCTCCAGATCCACAATGCGCCCGCCCGGACCGACGGGCTCGGGTCCGGTGTCGGGGCTGGTCTCATCGGCCATGAAGCGGGACTCCCAACGCCCCGGCTGCGCGACGCTTCGTCGCGATCGCAGGGCGGTTCTTTGATTGTCCTAATTATAGTCTGTCGGCTGCTCTCTTGCGCAAGAGAAGGGGCGCACAAAGCCCTAACGCCCGGCGATCTCGTCGAGGCTCTCCAGGCTCTCGCAAACCGTCAGCAGGGCCATGGCGCAGGAGTTCGGGCTGATCCGATGGTCCCACAGCGCCGATCGCACCCCCCACTGCGCCCGCCCCGGATTCGGCATCAGCATCCCCGACGCCTCGTCCACGCAGAGCTGTCGCACGAAGCGCAGGCTCCTCACCAGCGTGGCGATCTCCCGCCCAACCTCGTCTCGCTCGGTCAGGCGCTCCTCGCCCAGCATCGTCGCCAGGAACGCCAGCGGGCGGATCGTCTGCCACGTCGGCAGCGGATTCTTCGCGCGGGTGAAGACGATGCCGCCGATCAGATCACTCGCCTCGGGGCCCATGTCCGCGAAACGCAGTTGGTGCGTCCAGACCAGCTCGCGCATCTGGCGCAGCCCGACCGCCGCCGGCACGCGACCCTCGGCGAGCGCCAACTCCGCCCAGCCGAGCCACGGCATCTGCGCCACCAACGCCTCCGGGGGGGTCTCCCGAAAGGTCATCCGCACGAACGCTCGTGCCCCGGCGAGCGTCCGCTCGTCGCGCAAGCCGCGCACCGCCAGGGCATGGGCGACCAGCCCGCGGATCGGCGGCGGCACCAGGTCCGGGCGCTCCAGGGCGATATCCAGCGTCGCGCCGGCATCCTCCAGCATCGTCCGGATCCGGGCGTCCTCGTGATCGCCCACGCCGAGATCGTCGGCGAGGA
>JAJDDM010000175.1 GCA_029260315.1 Phycisphaerales bacterium
ATCGATGCCGACGGACCACCTGTGGGCCTCCTCTCGCTGATCTTGAGACGACCCGAGTTACGCCCTCGGGCCGATCTCGCACAAGAGCACGATTGGAGGCCTGCTACATAGTGTCACCCAAAGCCGTGGCCATGGCACGCGTTGTGGGCATGCCACCCGCCGCTTAGGACACAGAGATGGCTGGAGCGTTTGTTGTTCGGCTGGATGGCATGGCCGCTGCCCTTGGTGGCCATGGGCCGCAGGCACGGGGCCGTAACCGCGCTGAGCAATGGCAATAGTACCCGGGATGAACCCGCGGCACCCAAAGCCGTGGCTTTAGATCCCGGCGGCACTATTCTAGTGCAATGTTTTGGTCTTTCAGCCAATCGATTCGATCGCTGCGTCAAGCCTGTCTTCGGTGGTTTGAAAGGCTGATTGAGCGATGTGAAGTTGCTCTTCTGCGATCTTCCTAATCGCCATTAGATGGCTATTGAATTTCGTCCGCTGATCGGCATCCGAAATATTCAGTTGTCCATCTGCGTAAATCCATCCCTTGCGTTCGCGGGCAAGTGAGACGATCGCATCCACTTCGGTCATCATAGCAAGCTCAAGGCGCCAGATCTCGTCGAGTTGGCGCTTTGCCTGGGGTAGCGACCTCCGAAATCCAGCGATAAAGTCCGATTTCAGCCTGCTCGGCAACTCCAGCCGATTCAGAGTGGATTCAAATCTGGCAACGACCTCAAGGGAATCAATGTGTGAGTCGTTTGCAAGGCTCCGAGCTAGGGCAACGGACTTTGCACATTGCTCAAGCTCACTTTCGTCTGTAAGTGCTGCTGGATCAAGGACAGTCAGCCAGCCACACTCGCGAAGTGCCGTGGCGTAATTGTTACGCAAGGAGATTAACTCTGCCGCATATCGACGAAATGATGATTCTATAGTACCCCAAGGGCCAATTGCGTCCGGTTCTATGCTTGGTGGAGAGGCAAGATCGGTAAGATCGCCACTACCTGTTTGAGCTTGCCGAAGTTCTCCGAACACCTCGCGTATTGACTGTAGGGCGACTCGGGCTTGTTGAACATCAAGCTGAGCTCGCCTTGATATAATCACGTTTCCTAGGATCATAGAAAAAAGCAAGCATGCAGATAGAAAAGCCATCTCGCGCCGGTTGGCTTTTCTTAGGACAACGATATATGCCACGAGCCAAAGCACTACTGAGGCTCCGAGGCATTGGCCTATTAAGTATGCAAAATTTCGTGGGTTGACAGGATCAAGCAAGTAGTATCCGTAGCAGAATCCTACGCCCAGTAGCACCATAAGCGTAGTTCCCCATAGAATGGGTTCGAGTCGCCTGTCTGAAATTGGGCTTGGCTCAGGCATTTATCGCATTCTGATTCCGAGAGTTTCTAATGCCATTCTGATCGCCTCAAAATGCCCCTCGGTCAAATCATGATGCATCGGCAAGCAAAAGACCCTCTCCGACAACGAATCCGCCACCCGCGGATGGTCCATCACAAACTCCGCGAATGCAGGTTGGCGGGTGACTGAGCGGGGGTAGTGGATGGCGGTGGGGACGCCGCGCTCCTTGAGCTTGGCGCAGAACTCGTCGCGGGTGCATGAGAACTTGGAGAGGTCCATCTTGCCGGTGTAGAGGTGCCAGGCGCTGTCGGCGTGTTCGGTGCGGGTGGGGGGCTCGAGGCCGTCGATCTCGCTGAGCATCGCGTCGTAGCGGTCGGCGTTGGTGCGGCGGGCTTGGGTCTGGGCGGCGAGGCGGTCGAGGCGGGAGCAGCCGATGGCGGCGGTGATGTCGTTCATGCGGTAGTTGAAGCCGATGGAGGTGTGGAGGTATTTTTCGGTCTCGCCGTGGGAGCGGAGGGCGGCGATCCTGTCGGCGAGGGTTTGGTCGTTGACGGTGACCATGCCGCCCTCGCCGGTGGCGAGGTTTTTGGTGGCGTAGAAGGAGTAGGTGTTGGCGTCGCCGAAGGCGCCGATGCCCTTGCCTTTGTAGGTGGCGAGGTGTGCCTGGGCGGCGTCGTAGATGACTGCTAAGCCCTTGCGTTTGGCGAGGTCCTGGACGGCGTCGATGTCGACGGGCATGCCGTAGAGGTGGGTGGCGGCGATGGCGGTGGTTTTGGGGGTGAGGCGTTTCTCGGCGTCTTCGATGTCGATCTGGAAGGTGTCCTCGCGGACATCGCAGAAGATGGGCTTGCAGCCGGCGGCGACGATCATGGAGGCGGTGGCGATGTAGGTCCAGGCGGGGACGAGGACCTCGTCGCCTGGGCTTAGCAGGGCCCCGTAGGCGAGTTGGAGGGCGGTGGTGCCGTTGCAGCAGGTGAGGCCGTGGGTGGCCCCGGAGGCCTCGGCGAATCGGGTTTCGAGTTCGCTGCAGCGGGAACCCTGGCGGAGGATGCCCGAATGGAGGACGGAGACCGCCGCGTCGATGTCCTGTTGCTCCAGGGCGAGGGACATGAACGGCACGGGCGAGAGGGGCTTGGCCTTTGCCTCAGAGGGGGCGGCGGCCGGGTCCTTGGCGGCGGTAGAATGGGACATGGGAACTCCTCCGTATATCTGCCGATCCTTCGGCGGGTGGTCGGAAGGATAGACGGGCGGCCTGCCTGCGAATGGGCTTGGCGAGGGCCCCGGACCCTGCCGATAAGAGCACTCAGGAGATGGCGATGGCGAAGACGAGAACGATGGTTGCCTGTGGCGTGCTGGGGGTGGGGGTTTTGGCGGCGTTGGCGGCGGTGCCGCAGCCCGGGAGGTTGGATGACTCGGGTCGGGATATCGAGTCGCTTGCGCACGAGTTCGGGGGCGAGTCGACGTTCACCAGGCCCGGTCAGGACGCCGAGATCAGTTTTCAGATCTCGACGCAGGTGATGGAGGTGGCGGTGTCGATCGGCGACCAGGTCGCCAAGGACGGGCTGCTGATCCAGGGCGATCTCGGCGAGAATGTGGCGTTGCTGAAGCGCCAGCGCGAGCGGGCGGACTCGGATATCCCGCTGCGCCGGGCGAAAGAGCAGCATGAGCTGGCGAAGGTGGAGTTGGAGCGGGTGCGGACCGCCGAGGCGGGCGGCGGGGCGAACGAGCAGGAGCTCAACCGGGCGCGGGTGTCGGCGGCGATCGCGGCGATCGACGTGGAGCAGGCCGAGTGGAACGGTGAGCAGGAGAAGATCACGCTGGAGCAGGTGGAGAAGCGGGTCGAGCTGTATTCGCTGCGTGCGCCGTTTGATTGCCGGGTGGTCTCGGTCGACGTCGATGTCGGCGACACGCTGCGTGACGGCGAGGCGGTGATCAATGTGGTGAGCATCGATCCGCTGCACATCGACGTGGATGCGCCGCTGGCGCAGGCGATGCGTCTGGCTGTGGGGGATCCGGCTTGGGCGCTGATCGGGGTGCCGGGGGAGCCGGTGGTGATGAATGCACGCGTGGTCGGGATCAGCCCCTACGCGAGCTTCGCGGCGAGGTCGCTGCGGGTGCGTGTGGAGATCGACAACGCGCGCGGCCTGCCGGCGGGCCTGCCGGCGTGGGTGCGGTTCAGCGAGCCGGCGCCGCAGTTCGAGACGTTGATCGCGAAGGGCGAGCGGAACATCGGCGGATGAGGCATCGGCGGGAGCGCAGACTTGATTGATCTGACCAAAATGAAAGCGCCGGGGTGGCAGCGGGTAGTGGGCGAGCTGACCTCGCACGCGCCCGACGATCGGACTTTTCTGGCGAAGCTCACGGCGGTGGTGGGGCAGGTGAGCGGGGCCCGCCAGGCGGTGCTGTTCGGGGTCGAGAACCCGTCGGGGGCCGAGGCGGAGCTGGAGCCGCGGCCGCTGTTGATCTGGACGCCGACCGGGGGGATTGAGGCGCCGAACGCGGCGGAGATCGACAGCGCTCATGATGTCTTGAGCGCGACGCGATCGGCGGCGAGCAGCGGGCAGACGCGGGTCTTCGGGATCGAGCCGCCGGATGGGATCTATGAGGATCAGGGGCAAGGATACGTTGTCGCGGGGTGCGTGCCGCAGCCGCAGGGCACGCCGGCGAACGCGCCGACACAGGTGATCGCGCTGAGCCTGGAGCAGCGTTCGAAGCAGGCGTTGCAGACGACGCTGGCGCTCATTGAAGTGCTGCTGGGGTACTCGCACGGGCACGCGCTGGCCCAGGCGCTGCGCCGGACGCAATCGACGACGGCGGCGCTGGATCTGGCAACGCGCCTGATCGGGGCGATCAACCAGTCGCCGGGGTTCAAGGGGGCGTCGATCCAGCTCGCCAACGACCTCTCGCGCCAGCTCAGCCTGGATCGCGTGGCGATCGGGTGGGTCAAGGGCGTGGGCAAGTCGTCGGGTGTGATCCGCGTGGTGGCGATCAGCGACACCGAGCAGATCGATCGACGGATGGACATGGTCCGGGCGCTCGAGGGCGCGATGGACGAGTGTCTCGACCAGGAGCAGGCGGTGATGCACCCCGCGCCGGATGAGCGCGAGGACGTGCTGCTCAGCCAGGCGATCACGCACGAGCACCGCAAGCTCGCCAGCAGCGACGCGAGCCTGCGGGTTGCGAGCGTGCCGCTGCGTGACGGCGATGAGGTCGTGGGCGTGGTGACGGTCGAACGGGCGGGCGAGGAGTCGCCGCTGGATGTGCGGGTCGTCGAGTGGCTGCAGGCGGCGATGGACTTGGTGACGCCTGTCATGAAGGTGCGCCGCAGCGACGATCGGTTCCTGGCGACGCGGGCGTGGGGCTCGACGGTCAAGGCCGGGGCGTGGTTCGTCGGACCCAAGCACACGGTCTGGAAGCTGGTCGGCATCCTGTTGCTGGCGCTGATCCTGACGGTGACGTTCGTGAAGCTGCCGTACAAGGTCGATGCGCCGTTCGAGCTGCAATCACGGGCGCAGCGCGTGGTCTCTGCGCCGTTCGCGGGCGTGATCGAGCGCCTGGGCGAGGGCGTCGCCAAGGGGGGCGAGATCAACAAGGGCGATCTGCTGATCCAGATGCGGACGACCGAGGTCGCGCTGGCGATGGAGCAGGCGATCGCCCAGCGGATCCAGGCCCAGGCGCGAGCCGACGCGGCGATGGAGGCCGGGGACACGTTCGAGCGGACGCAGGCCGAGGCGGAGGTCCGCGGGCTGATCGCGCGGATCGACCAGCTCAACTACAACCTCGAGCGTGCCCAGATCCGCGCGCCGATCGATGGCGTCATCGTCGATGGCGAGCTGGAGCGGCGCATCGGCAGCACGATCGAGCTCGGCGAGGCAATGATGGTCATCGCCCAACTCCAGGATCTGGAGTTCGTCGGGCGCGTGGACGATCGGGATATTTCCTATGTGCGCGAGGGCATGAGCGGCGCGCTTGCCCGCAAGAGCCGCCCGGGCGAGCGGATCCCGATTACCGTCGATCGCGTGGTGCCGCTGGGGCGTCCCGAGGAGGGGGCCAACGTCTTCGAGATCCGCGGGTCGATCGACTTCGACGCGATGGATCCGGAGCTCGCCGACGATTTCCGCGCGTCGCTGCGCCCGGGGATGGAGGGCACCGCCAAGCTGGAGACCGGCGACCACTCGATCGCATGGATCCTGAGCCGGCGGATCCGGGACACGCTGAGGATGTGGTTGTGGTTCTAGGAGAGGCAGTGGGCAAGGGGCAGTGGGGGGCAGTAGGGGGAGCGCTCCGGGCGTCGTTGCCTCCATCTACGCCCCTTGTGTGCTGTGCCGCCTGCTGTCCGCTGTCTTCTCTCGTTGCCTCTTGCCCGCTGCCTGCTGCCTGCTGCCTCGTGCCTGTTGCCCATGCCTGAAAGACCAACATTCTCTCCGTTCTGGCACCGCGTCCGCGCGATGACGCCCCGCCTGCGCCCGCACGTCCAGATCACGCGCCAGCACTATCGCGGCAGGCGCTGGCACGTCGTGCATGATCCTTCCAGCAACAACTTCTACAGGCTCAATCCCATCGCCCACGAGTTCGTCGGGCTGCTCGACGGCAAGCGGACGGTCGAGGCCGCGTGGGAAATCTCGCTGACGCGCCACGGCGACGACGCGCCGACCCAGCAGGAAGCCATCCAACTCATCGGCCAGCTCTATCAGGCGAACCTGCTGCGGGTGGACGCGACGCCGGAGATCGACCAGCTCCTCCAGCGCGGCAAGGAGCGGACGAAGAAGAAGGCCATGAGCCAGGCGATCGGCATCATGTACTTCAAGATCCGCCTGTTCAATCCCGACGCGCTGGTGTCGTGGGTCGAGCCGATGCTGCGCCCGATCCTGAATCGCTACGGCATGCTGATCTGGCTGGCGTTCTGCGGGTTCGCGGTGATCCGCCTCTTGCCCGAGTTGGACACGCTGCTCAGCGGCGTGGATAGCGCGATCGCGCCGAGCAACTGGGGCTGGCTGATCGCCGTGTTCATCGTCACCAAGGCCCTGCACGAGCTGGGGCACGGGGTGATCTTGAAACGCCACGGCGGGCAGGTGCCGGAGTTCGGCATCATGCTCCTGGTGATGTTCCCCGCGCCCTATGTCGATGCGTCGAGCGCGTGGTCGCTGCCCAACAAATGGAATCGGATCGCCGTCGGCGCGGGCGGCATGCTCTTCGAGCTGTTCATCGCCAGCATCGCGGCGCTCATCTGGCTCCAGACGCTCAGCGCCCCCGACAGCCTGGTGCATCAGATCGCCTACAACGCGATGTTCGTCGCCAGCGTCAGCACGATCCTGTTCAACGCCAATCCGCTGATGCGATTCGACGGGTATTACATCTTGAGCGATCTCATCGAGATGCCGAATCTCATGCAGCGCTCGATGAACCAGATCAAGTTCTACTTCAAGCGCTACGTCTTCGGGATGTCCAACGAGCGCCCGCCGACGGTCCACGCGGGCGAGCGATGGATCCTGACCGTCTACGGCATCGGCGCGATCGCGTACCGCATCTTCCTGTTCTTCAGCATCACGCTGTACGTCATGGGCAAGATGTTCGCGATCGGGCTGATCCTGGCGATCTGGACCGCCTCGATGTGGTTCATCATGCCGGTGGGTAAGTTCGTCCACTTCCTCGCGGCGAGCCCGAACCTCTCCGAGCATCGCCCGCGTGCGATCGTGACGAGCCTTGCGATGATCCTGATCGGGCTGGGACTTGTTGGTGCGCTGCCGATGCCGGACTACCGGCGGGCCGGCGGCGTCGTCGAGAGCCGGAGCTGGTCGGGCGTGTTCTTCGCCGCCGACGGGTTTGTGATCGACGCCCACGTCCAGCCGGGCGAGCGGGTGGAGAAGGATCAGCCGCTGGTGACGCTGGAGAATCGCGAGCTGGTGACCCAGCGCGAGGCGCTGATCGCGGAGATCGCACGGTTCGAGGGCATGCATCGGCGCTCGATGGAGCTCGACCAACCCGCGGCGACAGCGCCGCTGCGCCGCCAGGTCGTCCAGCTCCGCGACCAGCTCGCCTGGGTCAACAAGCGCCTGGCGAACCTGGTCATCCGCGCCCCGCACGCCGGCGTGTTCGTCGGGCCCGATCCGCACGCGATGATCGGCTCGTTCGTCCGCGAGGGCGACCCGATCGGCGAGATCGTCGAGCCCGGATCGCTGCGCGTCGTCGCGAGCCTGAATCAGCGGGAGAGTTCGTGGGCCGCAGACGGGACGGAGTACGACGTGCGGATCCGCATGGTCTCCACGGCGCCGACGGCGATCGGCGGTACGGTCGAGAAGGTCATCCCCGCCGGGCAGCAGCGACTGCGCCACACCTCGCTCAGCTTCTTCGGCGGCGGCGGTGTCCAGACCGAGGCCGACGACCAGACCGGCACGCTGGCCAAAAGCAAGCAGTTCGTCATCGAGATCGCGCCGGAGATCAAGGGGATCGAGTGGGTTGGTCTGCCGGGCGAGCGTGTCAAGCTGCGATTCGAGCTGCCGCCCAAGCCATTGCTCGTGCAGTGGGGCGACTGGCTGGCCAAGCTCGTGCAGGATCGGATCAACCTCTAGCCTCTTCCTTGGCGGAGTTCAGCGTTGTCCCAGGCCCTCACCCAATACGGCGCTCTCTACGGCTCGCTGATGAGCCGGCGGCGTAAGGCCGAGAATCTCAAGGGTTTGGACAAGCTCGTCGGTTGGGCGTCGATGCGCCTGCGTCATCGCAAGGCGCGGCTGGCGTGGCTCATGAGCGAGGCCCGCGCGGTCGACACGCTCAGGGGCGAGTGCCGGGGATTTTCCGAGGCCGTGCTCGACGATCAGGTGATGGAGATCCGGGCGCGATTCGTGCGGGGCAAGGTCGAGCGCGAGGAGCTGCGCCGGGCGTTGGCGCTCGTGCGAGAGGTCGCTCGGCGGGAGACGGGGGAGGAGGCGTTTCTGGTCCAGCTCGTTGGTGCGCTCGGGCTGTATCACGGGCGGATTGTCGAGATGCTGACCGGGGAGGGCAAGACGCTGGCCGGCTCGATCGCCGCGCCGTTGCTGGCGTGGCGGCACCGGCACATTCATATATTGACGGTGAATGACTATCTCGCGCGGCGGGACGCACAGTCTCGCGCGGGGATCTACAAGCGGTGCAACTGCTCGGTCGGGGCGATCCAGGAGGAG
>JAJDDM010000176.1 GCA_029260315.1 Phycisphaerales bacterium
CTACGGCGTCCCGGATCTGGACGCGGACTCCGACGACTTCTTCTTCTTCCTCGACGGGATCGTGCGCGGCGACGTGCGCACCTGCGATATCGACCGCGACGGCGATTGCGACGCCGAGGACTTCTTCATGTACCTCGACCTCTTCGCGGCGGGCTGCTCCTGATACTCGGACAGTGGGCGGCCATAGACGAGCGAGTCTGGAGGTCGCCGCGGCTCATCTCTGTCGCTCGTCACTTCTCGAAGCGGCTCTCGAACTTGATCCGGACAATCTGAAAACACCGGCGGAACTCGCAAGGACTCGAGCGAGAGTGAGTCGCTACATCAGAGCTTCCGTTCACGCCGACGCTCGGCGAGCGAGCGTAAAATGTGGCGGACCGAAACCGTCAGAGAGCAAGAGATAAGCGAGCGTCGCGCCAACTATCGGCGCAAACTTGAACCCATGCCCACTGAACCCGCACGCGATCACCACGTTCTCATGCCGCGGATGCCGGTCGATCACGAAGTGCTCATCGCATATCATCGTGTACATGCACACCCGCGCATCCAACCTCGCCGTGTCCAGCGCCGGCGCATGCCGCGAAAGAAACGCCCGGATCGGCCGCTCGTCGGCGTCGGTCACCTCGCGATCCAGAGCATCCGGATCGCTTACCCGCCCCGGTGTGTGCGAACACGTTTTGAGCCCTTTCTCTCCCAGCACCAGCGGGAACCCGAACGTCACGCCGCCGGCATCCTCCTCGCTGTCTGCCCCGGCCTTCGTCTCCACCGCCCACACCGGCAGCCCCGGCGGCGCGCTCGGCCCATCCCCCGGCGGCGCAAGCCAGAACATCACCTGGCGCGTCACCCGAAGCTTGATCCCTAACTCTCTGGCCAACTCCCCCGACCACGCCCCCTGCGTCAGCACAAGCTTGTCCGCCCGATACGTCTGGCCCGCAGTCCGGACCGCAACGCCGCGAGCATCAGCGGACCAATCGACAACCGGCGTGTGCTCCAGGAACGTCGCCCCCCGCCCGCGCGCCAGCCGCGCCATCGCCCCGATCGCCTTCTCGCACGCCAGACACCCCGCGCCCGGCTCATACACCCCGATCGAATCCTCCGCCACCTCGAACATCGGATACCGAGCCCGCACATCCGCGCGCGAGAGCACCTCATGCTCGATCCCGTGCGCCTTCGCACTCTCGATCGTCGGCTCCACGATCGCGCCGCCGCGAGGCCCGATCAGCAGCATCCCCGTGCGCTCGAACAGCCGCTCGCCGCTCTCGGCCTCCAATCTCGCCCATCCCTCGCGAGCCCGCACCAGCAGCGGCACATAGTCCGGATGCTCGAAGTACGCCGTGCGGAAGAACCGCGTCGCCCCGTGGTGGCTCGCCCGATCATTCGGCACACCGAAGCGATCGATCGCCAGCACCCGCTTGCCGCGTCTGGCGAGTTCCAGCGTCGCCGCGACGCCCATCGTCCCCGCACCGACCACGATGGCGTCCCAATGCTCACTCATGGCGTTGAGGCCATGATATCGGGCCTTGTGAGTCGATCCTTTGGGTCTGTCCGGGCCGATCGGATATCCTCAGGCATCCGGATGCCGATCCCCGCGAACAGATTACTGGAGCCACGAGGAGCCGACCGGTGATCCCCTTCTTCCTCGGCTACGCCCTGCTCGTCTGGTGGCCTTGTGCCGTCTATCGAAGGCAATGGCCCAGCTTTCTCGCCACCATCCTCGGCGTGCTCGGCATGCTCGCCATCATCGAGATCCACCGGCGCATCGGCATCGCCACCGACGGCGAGATCTTCGTCCCCGTCCTCCAGACCCTGCTCTATCCCTACATGTATCTCATCGGCGGCGTCGGGTTCTATATCAGCATCATGCCCAGGGCTCGCCCCCTGGGTCACTGCGGACGCTGCGGCTATGACCTGCGCGGCCAAGGCGACGCGCACTGGCGCTGCCCGGAGTGCGGCGCGCCCTACCGGTCCCGCCCTCCGCATGCGCCGCCCGCTGTCTGACGCTGGATTCTCAACGACGCAACGGCTCGGCGAGCGATCCCGTCTGTCGATCGCTATGACTGTCGGACGCGTCGTGTTGGCGAACTCCGTTGGTGCCCCCCCCTCGGCGAGCGCGGGCGTTCGTCGTCCTCGCCGACCGTTGTCTGAGTTCCGGGGATCTCCAGCGGCTCGACGGGCGGGTCTTTCCGATGCTTGGGCTCGATGCCCAGGAGCAGCCAGTTCGCATTAATATCGCGTTGCCGACAGACCGCCAGCAGGACATCGAGGCGGGGGGATTGACCCATCTTCAGGACCCGACGGAGGGTCTCCTTATGCACGCCGATAGACTTGGCGAATGTGCTGAGCGTCTCGTTCGCCCGGATCTCATTGATGCGGGCGATCACGCCATCAGCCGACGGGCGTGGCGGCGCGTCCTTCGGGCCCGCACAACCGCCCGAGTTGAGACTATCACCATCAGTCATCGGGTTCACAACCTACCCCCCCGTCAGTTCCTCGCGCGTCCATAGTTGAGGACGAGAGCCGCGGCCCGATGTGAGCGAGATTCAGAGTTTTTCCCGAAAATCTGGCCATGCTCGCCCAGCGATTCGGATCTCTTGCGCCACGTTGGCCGGATCGGGCAATGGTGATATTCGGGCGATGTTAGCTATCTCGCCGGGCGGCACGCCGCCTGCCGAGACACGCGGGAGCGCGTGTTCCAAGATCCTCGGGCGATCCTCGGAGCGGGTCTCAGCCCCGTGCCAGCCGCCAGAATAGTCCCAGGAGCAGCACGCCCAGCGGCATGCCCGCGATCAACGCCCACGCGATCGCCTTCTGCGTCGCGGGCGCGATATCCCCGATCCGTGCGACGGCTCGGGCCGAGGGCCCCTGGGCGATCAACTCGTCCTGCCCGCTGAGCCACAGCAGACTCGACTCGAAGAGCTGGGCGTTGCCGGGGTTCTGCGCGACGGTCACGCCCTGGACGCGTGTCGTCCCCGCCCGCTGCGAATCAAAGAACCAGCCATTTGCGCCGACAACGACGATCCGCTGCGTCCCGCCCTCGGCGTGGGGCCTGCTGGCCATCCACGCGACGTGCCACGGGCCTTCGATGTCGTCCTGAAGCGCCGAAGGCTTGGGCGTCCCCTCGCCCGCCCATGCCTGGGTCTCGCTGCGGGCCGTCCAGATGCTCACAAAGTCGCTCTCCGCCCACGCGTTCTCCGCGTCGATGGTCAGGATCGGCTGCACGAGCGTTTCGTCGGCGCCCTCCAGCCGTTCGATCGGCGTGGGCCAGCGCAGCGTCGTCGGCAGCGTGCCGAGCGATTGCGCGATCGCGCCCGGCGCATCGGCCCGGCGCACGCTCGCGATCGCCTGGACCACGCGCGCCCCCTCAGCGCCGCGCGATTCGAACAGGATCGGCATCGTGTTTTTCGCCATGAGCCCGAACGGCTCGACGCCGCCGGCCAACTCGTCCTCGCCGCCATTCACGCCCGCAAGCGACGGCATCAGGCTCAGCAGCACCGACCCGCCGCCGTCGACGATCCCGCGCACCGCCTCGGCAAGCGTCCGCGCCCGGCTCGGTCCAGAAAGCGCCGGATCGTCGCCCATGGTCACCGACGCATCGGTCGCAATGACGACGTACACCACCGGCCGAGTCCCGGCGGGGTCCAACTCCGCGAGACTCGGGCGTGTGGGATCGACGACCACCGCCCACTCGATTGCGTCGATCCGGCGCGAGGCGAGCTCGCGCCGAAGGTCGGCGATCGCGCCGGACTCGAACAGGTTCGCCGCGGGGTTGCCGTGCAGGAACACGACGATCGGCGCGTCTGGCGTCACCAGTGCCGCCAGGGCGAGGGTCACGACGCTCTCGGTGTGCCCGCGCAGGTCCGCGATCAGCCCCTCGCCCTGCTCGCTCTGGGCGATCGCCGGAAACAGCGAGTCCATCGCGATCGCGGTCAGACCCTCGGGCCCGATGACCAGCGCCACGCTCGCCCGCTCCAACGCCCGCGCGATCCGCATCACGTCCGAGCGTTCCAGCCGCTCGATCTCGTCGTGAGCCCGCGCCACGTCGTCGCGCCAGCCCGCGACCGTCTCGGCGAGCCCCGGCAGCGGGTCGCTGACCGCGGCGGGCGTGCCGACATCGCCCGCCAGCGCCCGCAGCGTCTGCTCCAACGCCGCCAGCTCGCGCGTGATCCGCGACAGCGCCGCGTCCGCGACGCGTTCGCTCTCATCGAGCTGCCCGGCCCCGCCGAATCCGGTGGTGTCGATCGCAAGCCGGGCCGTCTCGCTGCGAGCCGTCAGATCGTCGCGCAGCTTGGCGACGCCGTCGGCGAGGTTCACCAGCACGCCCTGGGCCCGGTTCGAGCCCGCAGAGCCGTCGCTTGCCTCCTGTGCGAGCGCCACCAAGGCCGTCTGCAACTGTCCGAGTCTCGTCGCCGACCGCTCGATCGCCTCGATCGCCTGGCCCAGCACGCGGGCGTGATTCTCGAGCAGCGCCCTGTCGCGATCGGCGAGACGATCCACGGTCTCGATAAACCGCGCGTTGCCCGACTCAGTCAGCGTATCGATCACCGTCACCCGCAGATCCGGGCTCTGACGCCCGATCTCGTTGATCGTGTCGATCACCTGGCGGACGACCCGCGGATCCAGCCCCGCCCGCCCCGCGGGGTCCGACCACGGCCCCGCGAGCACGATCTCGTGCTCACCTTGCAGTGAGTCCAGAATCGATTGCGTCCGTGGGCTCAGTTCGTGCAGGCCCAGGCTCGTGACGTCGATCCGCGTCGGCACGCGCTGGGCGATCACATTGCTGAGCACAACCGACGCCAGCACGCTGGCGAAGAACAGCGCTGCGAGCAGGCCCAGGCGGATCCGCCGACTCGCCGCGCCCCCGTCGCTGGGCGTCTGCTTCGCGCCAGTCATCGCCACCTCCGGGAGTTGATCGACAGGTACGCCAGCACCAGGAACAGCACCGTCCCGCTCAGGAAGAACACGACGTGGGCCAGATCCACCACGCCCTTGCCGAAGTCATCGACGCGCCGGATCACGCTGATCTCGCCCAGCACCGGCGCCATCCACCCGGGCACATGGTCGATCGCCATCGTCGGCACCAGCAGCAGCACCAGCAACCCCAGAAACGTGCCCAAAAACGCCAGCGTCTGGCTCGAGGTCATGCTCGAGCCGAGCGTCCCGATCGCCAGGTACAGACACCCCACCAGCAGCAGACTCAGATACCCTGCGACGATCGGCCCGGGGTCCGGCGCAGGGTCGGCCAGCACATACAGCAGCCCGACATACGCCCCCGTCGGCAGCAGCATCAGCAGCAGGAACAGCACCGCCCCGAAAAACTTGCCCGCGATCAGCCCCGCGTCGCCCACGGGCGCTGTCATCAGCGATTCCAGGCTGCGCGTCCGCATCTCCTCGCTGAACAGGCGCATCGAGATCGCCGGCGCGATCACAATCAGCAGGAACGTCGTGAACTGGAAGAAATCCCGCATCGACGCGATCTGCCCCGGCGTGATCGCCACCCGCCAGAACGTGCCCGCGCTGACCAGAAGGAACAGCGCGATCACCACCCAGCCGACCGGCAGGCGAAAGAACGACGAGCACTCCCGCTTAGCGATCGCGACCGTTCTGCCCGTCCCGCCCCTCACGCCTTGTCCTCCTGCTGCACGCTGCGCACGAACAGCGTCTCCAGGCGAGGCTCCTCGCGCCACAGCTCGCGGACGACCATCTGCCGCTCGCTCAGGGCCCTGCCGATCGCCGGGCGCAGGTCCGCCGCCCCGGACCCCGGCTTGACCTCGGCCCGGACCCAACCGTTGCCATCGTCCCTGACGACGACCTCGCCCACACCCTCGACGGAGCGCAGCACCGCCTCGAACGCCTGGGCGGTATCCCGCCCCTTACGCTCACAGCTCACCCGATAGCTGACCTCCGCCGCCAGCGGCGCGAGCAGTTCCTTCGGGCTGCCGTCAGCCCGGACTTTGCCTCGCGCGATGATGACGACCCGATCGCACGTCCGCTCGACCTCCGCGAGGATGTGCGAACTGACAAGCACCGCCTTCTCGATCGCCAGCTCCCGCACCAGCTTGCGGACCTCCAGGATCTGGGAAGGATCCAGCCCGTTGGTGGGTTCATCCAGTATGACGACCTTGGGATCATGAACGATCGCCGATGCCAGCCCGACCCGCTGGCGGTACCCCTTGGAGAGGTGCCCGATCCGGCGCTTGCGGACGTCCTTCAGCCAGCAGCGGTCCATCGCGTGCTGGGAAGCCATCTTGCCGCTCCTGCCGCGCATCCCATAAAGCGACGCCCGGAAGCGCAAAAACGATTCCACGCTCATTTCCGGATAACTCGGTGCGTCTTCTGGCAAATAGCCGATCCGTTCCCGTACGGCGAGCGAATGTCTTTGTGTGTCAAACCCGCAGACCTCAACCCGACCCCGATCCGGAGGCATATACGAGGTGATCATGCGAATCGTGGTGCTTTTGCCGGCGCCGTTGGGGCCCAACAAACCCGTGACCTGTCCGGCGTCGATGTCGAAACCGACGCCCCGGACCGCCCGAATGCGGCCGAATGACTTGTGAACTTCTCGGACTGAGATCATGCCCATCCATGGGATCCAGAAATCGCGTTCAACAGCCGATAGCTCGCAAAGATCGGACGCTCAGTCTATGCATCGCTCGCCTCCCATCGGCCCTTGTGTACACTCTCCACCAGAGGGAGAGCGGAGGTTCTCGGGGTCCATGACTGCTCACACGCGCCGGAAGCTCCTGGTTCTAGGGGGGATCGACCTCCCGCTGGACGCCCTCCGCGACGCCCTGGGCCCGGATTTCGAGCTCGTCCAGAGCCACGACCTGGCCGACGCCGACGCCGTCGTCGCCGACCCCCACCAGTTCGAATCGCTCAGCGAGTCGGCGGACCTGGCGATCGTGCTGGAGCACGTCCGCGACGCGATCTGCGTCGCCGACGCCGAGGGCGAGTCGCTCTGGTGCAACCAGCCCTACCGCAAGCTCCCCCGTGAGGCCAAGAGCAAGATCCGTAAGCGCTGCGCCGAGTTGCTCGACGCCGCCGAGGATGACCTCGCCTCGAGCACCGAGGAGATCACCTCCACGGGCGGGCGGGCATGGTCCGCGAAGATCTCGCGGGTGCCCGCGCCCGACGGTTCCCGGATGATCGTCGTCGCCAGCGATATCTCCGAGCAGCGCCGCTACCAGCACAAGGTCATCGCTCTGGACCGCGCGGGCGAGGAGCTGCTGCGCCTGGACGCCAACCAGATCCGCGAGATGACCGTCATCGAACGCCTCCGCCTGGTCGAGGACAAGATCGTCCGGTCCATGCACGACCTGCTGCACTTCGACAACTTCACCATCCGCCTGGTCGATCAGTCCGCCGGCAAGCTCGAGACCGTCATCACCCGAGGCATCCCCGACGCCGTCGCCGATTTCAATCTGTTCGCGGAAGAAACCGGCAGCGGCGTCAGCGGCTGGGTCGCATGCACGGGCCGCAGTTACATCTGCAAGAACACCGAGAGCGATCCCCTGTTCCTGCCCGGCATGGAGGGCGCCAGCAGCTCGCTGACCGTGCCGCTGCGTCTGCACGATCGGGTCATCGGGATCATGGATATCGAGAGCACGCGCCCGGACGCGTTCGGCGAGGAGGACCGTCAGTTCGCGGAGATCTTCGCCCGCCACATCGCCATGACGCTGCACTTCCTCGAGCTGCTCGTCGTCGAGCGCTCGGCGACCAACGCCACCGCCTGCGGGCGCGTCGAGGGCGAGCTGACAGAGCCCCTGGAGGACATCCTCGCCGAGGCCGAGGCCATGATCGCAGAGCAGGTCGGCAAGGACCCCAAGAGCCTCGCCCACCTCCGCCGCATCAAGCAGGACGTCGAGGCGATCCGCTCGCGTGTCCGCGAGGCCGCCAGCGGGCCGCAATCCCTCCTCGGCGTCGAGCGGGCCATGCAGCATCGCGGCCCCGAGCCCGGGCTCATTGGCAAGCGCATCCTCATCGCCGACGACGAGCAGAAGATCCGGCGCGTCTTGGGCGACGTGCTCCGCCACCGCGGCTGCGCCGTGCTGCTCTGCGAGAACGGATCCTCGGCGATCGAGTCGCTGGCCAACCTCGACGAGCCGATCGATCTGGTCATCAGCGATATCAAGATGCCCGACCGCAACGGGTACGAGGTCTTCCACGCCGCGAGGCGCGCCGTCTCCAAGGTGCCGGTGATTCTCATGACCGGATTCGGCTACGACCCGCACCACTCGATCGTCCGCGCGAGCGACGAGGGCTTGCAGGCCGTGCTCTTCAAGCCCTTCGCGGTCGAGAAGATGCTCGAAGAGGTCCGCAAGGCCGTGGGCGCGCCGCCCGAAGACGCATAACGGACAATCATTGACCAATGGAGGCCCTGGCGCAAGCCTGGGCTGGATTGCGTCGGTTTGTGCAATTTGCGCGGCGTGGCATCGCAGAACGAATGACGTGCTTGGCGTCTTTAGCCGCGGTAGCGGCGCT
>JAJDDM010000177.1 GCA_029260315.1 Phycisphaerales bacterium
GGGGGTTTTCGGGTCGGGGGGGGTGGGGCCTGGGGTGAGGCGGTTGGCGGGGGGTGGGGTTGTGGTGGAGGATGCTGAGGCGATGGCTCGGGAGATGGCGCGGTTGGCGGGTGATGTGGAGGCAAGGCGACGGCTGGGGGGGGAGGCGCGGGCGACGGCGCTGTCGCGGTATGTGTGGGATACGGGGGTGTTTGTGGAGCGGTTTGTGCGGGGGTGAGGGGTTGGGCGGCATTCGGGAATCGGGATTCGGGATTCGGGGGAGGGGGGTCGACATCGGGCGTGTTGTTGAGTGGGTCGTCGTCTCGGAATCGTGGCGCGTCTTGAGGATTTGGGTGAAGAGTGGTGGCGCGGCGCGGAAGCACTGACCGCTCAGAGCAGCGGTCAGTGGCACGAGTGGCACTGGTGGACGAGCCACCAGTGGCACGGAGGAGTGTGGCGGCGGCGCGGCGGAGTTCGATGGGGTCGTCGGTGGTGTGGAGGACGCGTTCGAGGGCGTCGAGGGCGGTGCGCTTGGCTTCGGTTATGCGCAGGGTGAGAGCGTCGTCGGCGGCGGCGTGGAGGCGGTCGAGGGTGCGCTGGGTGTGGGGAGATTCGAGCCAGTCGAGGAGGACGGTGATGGGGATGGGGAGGGAACGGAGGTCGTAGTTGGCGTCGATGTAGGCTTGGAGGAGATCGTTCTCGGAGATCGTCTGCGCGGAGGTCATGGATCGAATGTAGTTTGGCGGCGAGGGGATGCAAGGATTGGGTGGGGTAGTGTCGGGAAACGTGGCGCGATGGAAGGGTGTCGTGCGAAGTTTCTTTGTGGAGAGGGGAAGGGCACCGAGAAGGCCGCGGAGCCGGCCGTCTCGGTGGCACCCGGGGGAGGCTGGCGGCGTCGGGTGGCATTGTACGCGAGTGGTGGATCGGCATAGCCGCTCAGGGCAGCGGCCATGGCACCCGGCGCGGGGACGGTGCGTTTGGTGGTGCGGGTTTGGGCGTCGTTGCGGGTTCGGCACTGGTGGGCGAGCCACCAGTGGCACCGGGCTCGTGATCGAGATTCCGAGGTCCGATGTGGGGTCCATCGGTCGCTCATTCGCGATTTGGAGGCGGGACAGGACGTTGCGCGACCTATCGAGAGCTTGCGCTCCCGGCTCCGTGGGTGAGTGCGATGCGTCAGACAAACTCGAGCAACAGCACGATGACGAGCAGGGCCGCGACGATGGCGGGGAGGGTTCGGCGGGCGAAGCGGCGCTTGATGGCGAGGCCGGAGCGGTCCATTGCCGCCTCGAAGGCGCTGTCGGCGTCGAGATCGAGCGAGAGTTTGCGCAGCTCGCGGAGGGATGATCGCACGTCTTCGATCTGGGCGTCGATGACATCATCTGCCGAGGCGAGGAAGTTCTTGGCGGCGGTGCGTGAGCAGTCCATGGCGCGGGCCATGTGGACGTCCTCAACGCCTTCCAGACGCGACAGGATCCAGGCCTCGAGAGCCTGTCGGCGGAGGCGGTGGAGAGTTTGGAGGAGGGCCGCGGCGGGGTTGGCGGGTTGTTTTTCGGTGAGGGTGAGCGGGTCGCCGCCGAGGGCCTCGCGGATGTGCTGGAGGACGAGGCGGTCGAGGTGGACGGCGTCGAGTTCGGCGGGGCTGCGCTGGTCGCGGAGGATGCGTTGGAGGACGCGGATTGCGGGCTCGCGTCCGCCGGAGAGCAGGAAGGTGAGACGCCACATGCGCTGGCGGCGTTCTTGGGAGATGTCGGCGATGTCGTACACGAGTTCTCGTTTCGCGAAGAGATTCACCACGGAGGTGCACGGAGTATCACGGAGTGAAGAGTGAGAGAAGGGCGCAGCGGGTCTTCTTCACTCATGTTCTTCACTCCGTGGTGAGTTTCTTATTGGGTGGCCGAGAGCGGCGCGGGTTTGCGGGTGCGCATCATCTCGATGAAGCTGTCGAAGAGGCTCGAGGCGTCGTGGGGGCCGGGGGAGGCCTCGGGGTGATGCTGGACGGCGAGGACCGGGCGGTGCTTGAGGCGGAAGCCGGCGAGGGTCTTGTCGTTGAGGTTAATGTGGGTGGGCTCTGCGCCGAGGGCCTCGAGGCTGTCTCGATCGACGGCGAAGCCGTGGTTCTGGCTGGTGATCTCGACGTGGCCGCTGAGGGTGCTGAGGACGGGCTGGTTCGCGCCGCGGTGGCCGAACTTGAGCTTGTAGGTTGTCGCACCGAGGGCAAGGGCGAGGAGCTGGTGGCCCAGGCAGATGCCGAAGGTGGGGATGGCGGGCTCGGCTTGCATCAGCTCGCGGAGGGTGGCGATGGTCTGCTCGACCGCGGCGGGGTCGCCCGGACCGTTGGAGATGAACAGGCCGTCGGCGTCGCCGGCGTCGAAGATCGCCTGGATCTCGGCGGCGGGCATGTCGTGGGGGATGACGCGGACCTGGCAGCCGCGCTCGGTCAGGTTGCGCAGGATGTTGTGTTTCGCGCCGCAGTCGAGGACGAGGACGCGGAAGGTCCGCCCGTCGATTGGCGTGACGTGGGTGTCCCAGTCGCCGAGGGTCTGGTCCCAGGTGTCCGGGCTGGTGCATCCGACGGCGGAGGCGAGGTTCTGGCCGGCCATCTGGGGGGCGGCGCGGACGCGGTCGAGGAGTTCGGCGTCGGAGATTTCGGGGTCGGAGCAGATTGTGCCGCGCATTGCGCCGGTCGTACGGACCCGGCGGGTGATCTCGCGGGTGTCTACGCCGCAGATGGCGGGGACATCGTGGCGGGCGAGGTAGGCGTTGAGGTTGTCGGTTGCGCGATAGTTGCTTGGGGCGTTGACCAGCTCTCGCACGACGAGGCCGGCGACCTGGACCTTGGCGGACTCTTCGTCGTCGGGATTGACGCCGACGATGCCGATCATGGGGAAGGTCTCGACGAGGATCTGGGCGGTGTAGGACGGATCGGTGAGGGACTCCTGGTAGCCGCTCATGGCGGTGTTGAAGACGACCTCGGCGATGGCGGTGGTGTGGGCACCGAAGGGGAGGCCACGGAAGAGGCTGCCGTCTTCGAGGACCAGACGGGCGATTGGGCGTGCGTCGGAGCGGGCGGTGCGGCTGTCGGTGCTGGATTGGCTCATCAAGCTAGAGTTTATGCGACGTGACAGAGCAGGGCCTGTTCATGGAGGATCGGGCGGCGGACGAGGGCCCGCGGGTGTATGTGCGCGTGGCGGTGGAGCGGGGGGTCGATGCGCCGGAGGGACTGACGTATTTCGCAGAGCCGGGGTTGCTGGCGGTCGGGGATCGTGTGCGGGTGCCGCTGGGCAGGCGCGGGGGGGCCGACGGGATCGTGATCGCGGTGGGCGGGGAGGAGCTGCTTGGCGATCTGGCGCGGGCGCGGGCCAAGGGCGTTCAGGAGCGGACCGGGTCGGCGCTGCAACCGAGTCTGGTCGAGTTGGGCCGGTGGATGAGCGAGTACTACGTCTGTCCGCTGGGGATGGTGCTGGCGACGATGGTGCCGGCGGCGGTCAAGAAGGACATCGGGCGGCGGTCGCGCGAGGTGGTCGATCGCGTGGAGGCGGCGGTGGAGGCGGCGCTGGGGGATGTCAAGCTCCCGCCGGCGACGCGAGAGGCGTGGGGTAGGATCGAGGCGCTGGGGCGTTCGGCGCTGCCGATGGGGGCGAAGGAGCTCGCGGCGGCGGTGGGGGCGCGGACGGTCGGGCCGATCAATCGGCTCATCGACGCGGGGCTCCTGCAGCGCAAGCAAGAGTCGGTCGTTCGGGTGCGCGAGGGCGACGCGATGCTGACGCCGAACGCGGCGAGCACGGCGACGCACGAGCTGACCGGGGAGCAGCGGCGTGTTGCCGAGGGGATCGGCGCGACGCTGGGCGGATTCGGCGTGCATCTGATTCGGGGCGTGACGGGTTCGGGCAAGACCGAGGTCTACATGACGGTCATCGATCGGGCGCTGCGCGAGGGCAAGACGGCTCTGGTGCTCGTGCCGGAGATCACGTTGACGCCGCAGACGAGTGAGCGGTTTCTGGGGCGGTTCGGGTCGGTGGGGGTCGCGGTGCTGCACTCAGCGCTGACGCGCAGCGAGCGGAATCGCCAGTGGTCGCGGGTGCTCAGCGGCGAGGCTCGGGTGGTCGTCGGGGCGAGATCGGCGGTGTTCGCGCCGCTGCGGGATCTGGGCGTGATCGTCGTCGATGAGGAGCACGACACGAGCTACAAGCAGGACCAGTTGCCCCGGTATCACGCGCGGGATACCGCGATCAAGAGGGCGCAGATCGAGGGGGCGACGGTGGTGCTGGGGTCGGCGACGCCGAGTTTGGAAAGTTTTCACAATGCGCGGAGTGGGCGGGCTTGGCTGTGGCGGCTCGATGCACGGGTCGGGGGCGGGCGGCTTGCGCCGGTGCGGATCGTGGATCTAGCGCGCGAGCGGGTGAGCGATTCGCGGGATCACTCGGCGAGGCTGGAATCGATCGGGCCGACGCTCGACCGCGAGCTGCGCGCGACGTTGGAGAAGGGGCGTCAGGCGATCATCCTGCTGAATCGGCGGGGCTGGGCGAGCTTCGTCGCGTGTCCGAGCGGGGCGTGCGGGTGGCGGCTGGTGTGTGACGATTGCGATGCGACGATGGTCGTTCATCGTGGGAAGGACCTGCCGGCGGGGCGGCTGGTGCGGTGTCACCATTGCCAGGCGGAGAAGCTGGTGCCGAAGTCGTGCCCGACGTGCGATCGGAAGCTGATCACGCTGGGGCTGGGCGGGCAGCGCGTCGAGGAGGAGCTCCAGCGAGGCTTCGGGCTTGTTTCGGGCGAGACGCTGGTGCGGGTCGATGCGGACACGATGGTGACGGGGCGGGACTACTTCGAGGCGCTCGAGGGGTTTCGGAGCGGGCGGGTGCGGGTGCTGGTCGGGACGCAGATGATCGCCAAGGGGCTGGACTTTCCGGGCGTGCGGCTGGTGGGGGTCATCAGCGCCGATACTTCGCTGGCGCTGCCGGATTTCCGGGCCGGAGAGCGGACGTTTCAGCTCGTGAGCCAGGTCGCGGGTCGGGCTGGGCGGACCGATGGCGAGGGCGTGGTGATCGTGCAGACGCTCAACCCGGCGGAGCCTGCGATTCGGTTCGCGGCGAGGCATGATTACGAGGGATTTGCCGAGTTGGAGCTTGGGATCCGTTCGCGGGCGAAGCTGCCGCCGGCGACGCGGATGGCGCGGGTCGTGTGCAGGGACAAGGACGTGCAGAAGGCTCGGGCCCTGGCGGATCGGGTGGCGGGGTTGCTTCGAGAGGGACCAACGGGGTTGGAGGTGCTCGGGCCGATGGAGTGTGCGATCGCGCGGGTCGCCGAGCATTTTCGGTTCGAGGTACAGGTGACGGCGGGGTCGGCGGCGGTGCTGCACGCGGCGCTGCGACGGATCCGATCGGTGGGCGGGATCAAGAGCGATGCGCACACCGCGATCGACGTCGATCCGGTGGCAATGCTGTAGGAGGCTCATGGGGCTCGGGAATCGCCAGATCGTGGACACGGAACTCGGCGGCGCGCGGGTTGTTGTGATGGGTCTGGGACGCTTCGGCGGGGGTGTCGGCGTGACGCGATGGCTCGTGCAGCGCGGGGCGCGGGTGCTGGTGACGGATCTGGCGGGCGAGGAGCGGTTGAAAGACTCTATCGAAGCGCTGGGGCCGCTGGTGCGCGACGGCGCGGTGCGGCTGCGGCTGGGCGTGCATCGCAAAGAAGACTTCGTCGGGTGCGATCTGGTGGTTGCGAACCCGGCGATCGCACGGCCGTGGGAGAATCGGTTCCTCCGCGCATCGCGATCGGCGGGCGTTGCGATCACGACGGAAATCCAGATCGCGATCGACGTGCTCTCAGCTCGGGAGGCAAGGCTGATCGGCGTGACGGGCAGCGCGGGCAAGAGCACGGTCAGCGCGATGATCGGTCATGCGATGTGTGCGACTGGCGAGCGGGCGGTAGTGGGGGGGAATCTTGGGGGGAGCTTGCTCGAACGGATGGAGGAGATAGAGACAGGTCAGTGGGTCGTGCTGGAGCTGAGCAGCGCGATGCTGCACTGGATCGAGCGGCTGGAACTCGGGGTCGGGGTGGTCACGTCGTTCAGCCCGAACCACCTGGAATGGCACGCCTCGATCGAGCATTATCGAGATTCCAAGCGGCGGTTGCTCGGGGCGATTCGCGGGGGTGGCTCGGCGGTGCTCGGTCCGGGGGTTGGCGATTGGAAAACACCCGAGGGCGTAGGGCGGGTCGAGGTCGATGCGGGCGATCGCGTGGGGGGCCTTGCGACGATCGGCGCGCACAATGAGGGGAACGGGGCGATTGCGCGGTGCGCCGTTGTCGCGGCGATGGGATCCGACGCCGCGAGGGTTGAGGAGGCGCTGCGAGGTTTCGGCGGGCTGGCGCACCGCCTCCAGGTCGTCGGCGAGCGCGACGGCGTGCGGTTCATCTGCGATTCCAAGGCGACGACGCCGGAGGCGACGTGCCTGGCGGTGGAGGCGGTGGGGGAGCCGGCGCGGGTGCATCTCATCGTCGGCGGGGCGGACAAGGGCGCGTCCATGGAGGCGATCTGCGAGTTGAGCACGCGGCTGGCCGGGATGTACGCGATCGGCGCCACGGCGGGGGCGATCGGCGATGGGCTTGATGGAGTCGTGCAGAGCGGCACGCTCGGGGCGGCGTTCGACGAGATCCGGCGGCGGGCGCGCCCGGGGGATACCGTGCTGCTCAGCCCGGGATGCGCGTCCTGGGACCAGTTCGCCAACTACGAGCAGCGGGGCGAGGCGTTCATCGCCTTGGCGCGGGAGTGGATCGAGCGATGAATCCGATGTGGCGCATCTGGTTGGCCGTCCTCCTGGCGGGTACGGTGGGTTCCTGTCGGAGCGCTCAGGAGGCGGCGAGCGGCCGAAAGGGCGTGCCACCTAAAGGTGCGTCCACCGGCAACGCGAGCGAAGCGCAGGCGCGATTCGAGGATGTGTTCGCGCATGTGCGCGTGGATCGAGAGCGCGGTGTCGTCGAGTTCGACGGCTTCGTGCCGATCGACTGCCACGATCCACGGACGCCGTATGTCTGGCTGGAGCAGATGGTCTGCATCCTGGACACCAAGGAGCACGAGTCGCTGGTGGTGAGCCTCGCCAAGCCGAGCGAGATCCACGCGGCGATGCTGCTGATCGGGTTGGAGGCGGGCAGGCCCGGCTCATACCGCTGGGACGGCGAGCGGATCGTGCCGATTGCGCCCGAGGGCGACGGCGTCGAGGTCGTGTTCGTACACGAGGAGGAGGGGCGCGAGGTCGTCTCGAACCCGACGGACTGGGTTGTGGACACGAGCCTGGAGCGGACACTCAGTAAGCAGGTGGGAGATCGCCCCGCGTTCGTCTTCAGCGGCTCGCGATTCGTTTCGTACAACGGCCCGGAGGTGTATGATGCGGACTTTTCGGGCACGCTGATCGGTCTGGCGACCTTTGGCGGCGAGACGATCGCGTTTTGCGAGGTCATCAGCCACGAGGCGATGTATCAGGAGCCGGAGTGGCTTGCCAACTGTGAGCGGGTGCCGGAATACGGCACGGGCGTGCGGGTGCGGATCAGCGCGGCGGAGTAGGTTCTGTTTGATGGATTGGTGGAATGGGCGTCTCGCCCGTTCGAAACCTAGAGCCGAACCGTGAGGGCGATTGGCGTCAAATGGCGGAGAACTCGAACAACTGCGGATGACCGAGCGACGTGCCACCAGCCGTGGCTCTGCACGGCTGGTGCTTCTGGGAGATCGCCATGAAACACCAACCGCTCAAAGCAGCGGTTGGTGGCACGACGCGAGACACGCGCGCAAGCATCCTGCCGCGAAGCACTTGTGGCAAACGACGCAAATGGCTCGTGAGGGCGGGCGTCTCCTTGTCCCTCACGCTCCTACCTACGCCCGAAATCCATGCGTGCTGCCGGCTCGACATCTGCACGGACCTAGATGTGGACGCACGATCATGCGAGGTGAGCGAGAGGAGAGAAGGACCGGTAGACGCCCTCTCTCACGGTCGGGCCTGTGATGCTGCCCGCTCCGATTGGACTCAAGGCGCTCTAGATTGTCTCCAACACGCACGGGCGGGACGCCCGTGCCACCGCTGTCTTGTGATCCGTCAAACAGAACGTAGGCGGCGTGGTCAGCGGGGCAGTTCGATGGTGAGCCGCAGGCGTTCGCCGTCGGAGGCGTGGACCGTGACCGAGACGTCGCCGCCGACAAGGAACCCGGCGTCTGCGAGAGCGACGTAGACGTCCTCGGTGTTGGAGACGGACTCGCCGGCGACCTGCGTGATGACCTGACCGGTCTCGAAGTCGAGTCGCGAGGCCCGGAAGCCTCGCAAGACGTCTTCGATCATGGGCCCGGCGTCGGAGTCTTCGATGTGCAGGCCGAAGCGTTCGAGTGCGCCGCGGGCGGTCTGGGCCTTGCGCTGGCGGGCGGTCATCTCGCCGACGTGCAGGTCGACCGAGCGGATGCCGTGGTGCTCGCGCCAGAGTTCGATGTCGACGACCTGACCCGGGCGCTTGGAGGCGATGACGGATTGGAGGACGGGGACGCGGGGAGTGCGTTCGCCGTCGATGCGGAGGATGATGTCGCCGATCTCGATGCCCGCTTCGTCCGCGGGGCCATCTTCGACGACGGCGGGGACATAGACGCCGGTGCCCTGGAACGAGCCGTCGGGGACGACGGTGGAGATGAGCGAGGGGAGCGTGATGCCGAGGAAGCCGCGCGAGGGCTCGTGCCCGGCGATGAGCTGCTCGGCGACGTACTCGACGGTGGAGAGGGGGATGGCGAAGGAGATGCCCGCGCTCTGGCCTTCTGTAGTTCCATCGGTATCGCGTCCGGTGGCGATGGCGACGTTCATGCCGATGACGCGGCCGGATGAGTCGACGAGGGGCCCGCCGGAGTTGCCCGGGTTGACCGCGGCGTCGGTCTGGATGAAGTTGGTGGATCCGCCGAACTCGACGGCGCCCGCGGGCGAGCGACCCAGGCCCGAGATGATGCCCTGGCTCATGGAGAACTTGAAGCCGAAGGGTGAGCCGAAGGCGAAGACGAGCTGGCCCTGGCGCGGAATGACGCCCGAGGCGCGCGGCAGGGGCAAGTGCCCGTTCAGGCTGTCCACCTTGAGCACGGCGACGTCGGTGCTGCGGTCGGTGCCCTGCACGCGGGCCTCCTCGACGCGTCCGTCGGAGAACTGGACGAGGACGACGTCGGCCTCGTTCACGACGTGGGCGTTGGTGACGATGTGGCCGTGCTCATCGAAGACCCAGCCGGCGCCGGTTGCGCCGGACATACTCCGGCGGCCGCTGCGGCTGCGGACGTCGATGTGGACGACCGATGGGCCGGTGGCCTGGGCGATGCGGGTGAAGGCGTCGTCGAGGCGCTTGAGCAGGTCGTCGTCCTCAAGAGTCTGGCGGGCGAGAATGACCTTGGCTCTCTCGGCGGCGAAGGTCGCCTCCCGCACGGTCATGGGAACGATGGCGAGCGCCAGGAGAATGGTGAGGCTCACGATGATCGCCGGGCCGTAGCTGACGAATCTGCGCATGGTCGCGTCCTTCCGATCAACCCCGTGGATGCGTGTGGGGCATGGTCCAGCATACCAAACAGCGCCCGCGAGGTTCTTATGCCTTGGAGTGATTCGCGACCGGGTGTCGGCGGTTTCAGGCCATGCGTGTTGGCTCGCGATTTCCGGACGTGGCTATCGCGATTGGCTGAGCCACTGGCGGAGCGCCTCGGCCTCCGATTCTGCCATGTTGTAGGGCTTGCCGCCGATGTCGCGGTTGGCGACGGCATCGACCCACTGGACACCCGCAGCCTGGAGAGATTGCCCCATAGCCGCGACGGGCTGAGCGAATCGCGGGGCGTGGTCGGTCATGCCGAGGAGGTCGTGGAGGACGAGGATCTGGGCGTGGCACGCGGGGCCGGCGCCGATGCCGATGAGGGGGATGTTGGTCTTGGCGATGATCGCCTCGGAGACGATACTGGGGACGGCTTCGACGAGGAGCATGACCGCGCCGGCTTGCTCGAGGGCGACGGCGTCGTTGACGATGCGCCGGGCTTCGTCGGCGGTGCGGCCGGAGGAGCCGTACCCGCCGCGCATCGCGGAGCGCTGCGGGAGCGAGCCGACATGGGCGCACACGGGGATGCCGGCGTGGGTGAAACGCTCGACGAGGGGCGCGAAGCTGGCGTCGGCCTCGAGCTTGACGATGTCGGCGAGGCCCTCGGTCATGAACCTGCCGGCGTTCTTGAGCGCCTCGTCCACGCTGGCGTGATAGCTGAGGAAGGGCATGTCAGCCATGACGACCGTGTTGGGAGCGCCGCGTTTGAGGGCGGCGGTCAACCAGATCGAGAGTTCCATCGGCATGTGGATGGTGCGGGGCAGGCCGAGGACGATCTCGGCGGCGCTGTCGCCGGCGAGCAGCAGGTGGACGCCGGCACGCTCCAGCCAGCGGGCGGTGATCGCGTCGTAGCAGGCGAGGCAAGCGAAGGGCTCGGCGCGCTCGGCCATCTGATGAAGCGTCTTGAGCGTCACCGGCTTGCGGTGCGTGCCGTTGGTCTTCGGCTCTCGCACGGGCTGGGCGTTGGGATCGGTCGCCATCGCGGGTCGTTCGAGGCTCATGGGGGAATGGTAGAAGCCCCGGGTGATACACTCGAATGTGCCCCGGACGCTGACGGCGGAGATGATGGACGACCCCAACGTCGACGAGTCGGCGTTGCGCCACTCGCTGCGGTATATCCGGGGCGTGAACCGGGCGTTGGGCGGGCAGAAGGCCTTGCTGAGTCACCTGCGGCGGTGGTCGAAGGGCTGGGCGACGGGCGAGGCGGTCACGCTGCTGGATATCGCGACGGGATCGGCGGACCTGCCCGTCGCGGCGGTCCGCTGGAGCGAGCGGGAGGGGATCGACCTGCGTGTGACGGGCGTGGACAACCATCCGAAGACGCTGGCGGTCGCGCGTGAGCAGGTGGAGCGTCATCCGGAGCTCGGCGAGCGGATCGAGTTGATCGAGGGCGACGCGTTGGGGCTGGTGGAGCGGTTCGGCCCGCGTTCGTTCGATTATGTCCACGCGGGGCTGTTTCTTCATCATCTCAGCGACATCCGCGTGCAGACGATGCTGCGGATCATGGAGCGGCTGGCGCGCCGGGGCGTGATCTGGAACGATCTCATTCGCTCGCCGGTGGCGCGGGCGGGGATCTATGTGCTCACGATCGGGCGGAGCAGGATCATCCGGCACGACGCGCGGGTGAGCGTCGCGGCGGGGTTCACGCGCAGCGAGGCGATGAAGCTGGCGCGCCGATCATGGGAGCATGCGCCGAGCATTCGCACGAGTCTGCTGTCGCAGCGGTTCACGGTGACGTGCGAGAAGTCGGGGGTGTAGGGATGGGATTCAGCTCGCGTGAGAAGAGGCAGGGCGTGCCGTCGAGCATCTGGGCGACGGCGGCCTGGGCGGTCTTGAAGGCGAGGGACATTCCGTGCCCGGTGAAGCCGCCGCAGAACCAGATCTGCTCGGCGGTGTCGGGAACCGATGAGATCATCGGCAGCGCGTTGTCGGTAAATCCCATGGCGCCCGCCCAGCGAGAGATGACCGGGTAGCGTCGGGAAAGCGTGCTTGCGGCGAAGTCTTCAAGGGCGTTCTGCACGTTGTCTGTCGTGTGGTCGGCCTCGCCAACTTCTTCATCCGCGAAGAGGCCTCTGCAGCCGCCGATAACGATGACCCCGTCGCCCGCTTCGCGGATGTACTCGTGGCCGTGGTTGATGTAGTAGGCGTGGTCGAGTCGGACGCCCGGCGCGTCGAGGGCGAGCATCTGGCCGCGACGGGGGACGATGTGCTCGGCGAGAGAGTGGAGGAGCGAGGGCGCGAATGCGTTGATGCAGAGCAGGACGCGCTTGGCGCAGTAATCGCCGGCGCTGGTCGCGATGCGGATAGCGTCGCCGGAGGGCTCGAGGTCGTGGACGGCGAGGCCCTGGCGGATGCGTTCGAAGACCGGGGCGGCGAGCCAGCGGATGAGTTCGGCGGGGTTGCAGACGGCGTCGTTCGGATTGATCAGCCCGACGCGGGCGAGGTCGCTGGACCAGAGGGCGTCGTCGCCGGCGGTCTGCCAGCCGACCTCGAATCCGTCCTGGGCGAGCAGATCGCGAGATGCTTCGAGTTGCTCGGCTTCGGTCTGCTGGAGCGCAAGCAGGCATGAGGCTCTGGCGCGGTAGGAGTCGAGCTGTTCGATACCGGCGTCGCGGAGCAACGCGAGATTGTCCTCGGTCCACCGCCAGAGGTCGCGGGCGGTTTGGCGGCCGAAGTCGCGGCACGCGGCGGCGTAGTTGTCCGCGGCGCCGCGCATGAGGAAGCCAGCGTTGCGCGTGCTTGCGCCGCCGCCGATGACACCGCGTTCGAGGACGACGTGGTCGACGCCGCGATGGGCGAGCTCTCGGCTTGCGGAGAGGCCGGCGACGCCCGCGCCGATGACGATGACCTCGTGCTCGCGTGCGTCGGCGTGCCAGTAGCTCGTGGCTTGCATCGTCGGATGATATCGGTGTGTTGCGTGCCTACATTGCTGGAGAGGCGCGGCGTCGGAGGGTGCCGTGGTCTGAGCGAGTCTTCGAGCGAAGGCCACGCGGATGCGTCGGTTTTCCCGATGCTAACTTTCAGTGTTCATTCGGCGATCACTGCGCCGATGGCGTGGCCTTCGTCGCAGAGCCTCCTCAGACCACGGCACCGGGTTGCGGCGCATAGTGAGGACGGCTATCGAGCGCCCTTGACGCGGTTGACGAGTGTCTGGGCCTTGACCTCGACGCCCTTGAGGATGCTGGAGAGGGCCTCACGGTTGGGGGCGTAGCCCATGGCGGTCTGGAGGTCGACCGCTTCTTTCTCGACGAGCTTGGCGAGCGACTGGTTGAAGCTGTGCATGCCCTCGCCGCCGCTGCCGGCGATGATCGAGGGCAGGTCCGAGTCCTCGGCGTCGCGGATCTTCTCCTTGACGACGCTGTTGACAATCAGCACCTCGGTGGCCGGAACCACGCCGGCGTCATACGTCGACAAGGCGGGCAGCAATCGCTGGGCGCAGATCGCCCGCAGGCTGTTGGCCATGCTCGAGCGCACGAACGCGCGTTCTTCCTGGGGGAAGAACTCGAGCAATCGACCGAAGCTCTGCATCGTGTCGGCGGTGTGGAGGGTCGCAAAGACGAGGTGGCCGGTCTCGGCGGCCTGGATCGCCGCGAGGATGGTCTCGTGGTCGCGCATCTCGCCGATGAAGATCACATCGGGATCCTGGCGGACGACGTAGCGCATGGCGGTGGGAAAATCCGGGACGTCGATGCCGATCTCGCGCTGCGAGATGATCGACTGCTTGGGAGTGAAGCGGTACTCGACGGGGTCCTCGACGGTGATGATGTTGACGCCGCGTTTGATGTTGACGTGGTCGATCATGGCGGCGAGGGTGGTGCTCTTGCCGCTGCCGGTGACGCCGCAGATGATGACCATGCCCTCGTGGGTCTTCTCGGTAAGCGTGCGATAGATGGGGGGCATGTGGAGCTGCTCGAAGTCGGGGATCTCTGCCTTGACGCGCCGGATCGCGGCGTGGGTGTGGTTGCCCGAGCGGAACATGTTGATCCGAAACCGATCGCCATCGGGCGTGTGATGGGCGAAGTCGATGCTGCCCGTGTTGATGAATCGCTCGCGCAATGCATCGGTAAAGATGGGATCGAGCAGATGGTCGGCCTCTTCCTCGGTGAGCGGCGGGGACTCGATGGTCCGCAGCACGCCGTTGACGCGGTAGACCGGCGGGATGCCGACCTTGATGTGCAGGTCCGAGGCGTCGAGCCGCCCCATCGAGCCGAGCAGGCGCTGGATATTGACGCTTCCCTGGATCATGGTGGCCCCCGAGCGGCGAGCCGATCGAAAGGGCGGCTCGCTTCGCCCATTGTGACAGATCGGGCCCCGGCGCACAAGTGGGCGTAGGAGCTGGGCGGTGGGTCAGGGTTTGGAGGCGATCAGGGCAATGGAAACGTCGTTGACGTTGGTGCCGGTGGGGCCGGTGCGGATGAGTGCGCCGGCGGCGTCGAGGGCGTGATGGCTGTCGTGGTTCGCGAGGGCTCGCTGAGGGTCGATAGCTGCGGCTCGCATCGTTGCGGCGGTGTCGCCATCGACGACCGCGCCCGCGGCGTGGGTGGGGCCGTCGATGCCGTCCGTCGCCAGACAGAGAATCGTGATCCCGGCAGTGCCATCGAGCTCGATGGCGGCGGCGAGGGCGGCCTCCTGATTGCGCCCGCCGAGGCCGGTCGCGTGCTCAACATTCACCGTTGTCTCGCCGCCGATGATGAAGGCGGCCAGACTTGGCGCATTCTTTCGCTGATGCTCGATCGCGGCTTTGGCGAGTTCATCGCCCAGGTCGCTGGCCTTGCCGGTGTGCGCGCAGCGCTGCTGAACGATCTCGTAGCCGAGGCGGGTTGCTTCGCCTGCCGCGGCGGCGACGGCGTTGCGGTTCGAGGCGATGATCCGCGTGCGCACGCGATCGAAGCAGGGATCGGCGGGCTTGGGCGTCTCGGGAATCTCGCCCCGCCGGCCGCGCAAGAGGTGCTCGGTGATGGGCGGGACGAGATCGAGCAGGTCGTGACGGGCGAGGACCTCGTGAGCAGTCTCGTAGGTTGATTCGTCTGGCGCGAATGGACCTGACGAGATCGTGTCGAGGCGGTTGCCGATGACATCGGAGAGGACGAGGCACTCGATGGAAGCGGGGGCCGCGATGCGGGCGAGGTTGCCGCCCTTGAGCCGCTCGCAGTGCTTGCGGACGGCGTTGAGCTCGTTGATCGTCGCGCCGGCGCGGAGCAGGGCGTCGGTGATCGTGCGCAGGTCGTCGAGGGAGAGCCCCTCGACGGGCGAGCAGAGGTGGGCCGAGCCGCCGCCGGAGATGAGCGCCAGGAGCGTGTCGTGGTCGCTCAGGGACCGGGCGAACACCTCGGCGCGATCGGCGGCGTGGAGATTGCGTTCGGTTGCGAGCGGGTGATCAGCGGGGAGGACCTCGATCGAGGGGGGGAGTTCGGGTGCATCGGCGTGCTCTGGGACGGCGGTGACGATGCCGCGGGCGATGTCAGAGTGCGCGATCGCGGCACGGGCCATGGCGATGGAGGCCTTGCCGGTTGCCAGCAGTGTGTTGGCGGACGTTGGAGAGTCGTGCAGAGATTTGGCGACTGCGCTCGCGGGATCGGCGGCGGCGAGGATCGCCTCGATGAGATCGCGGGCGTGCGGCTGCATCGTTCCATTGTTGCCCGCGTGCGCGCGAACGACGAGCCCGGAGTGCGGAGTCATGTGCGTCGATTGTCGCAGGTGCTTCGCGGCAGGATGCTTATGCGTGTCCAGCGTCGTGCCGCCAACCGCTGCTTTGAGCGGTTGGTGTTTCAAGGGCGCTCTCCCGGAAGCACCAGCCGTGCAAAGCCACGGCGGGTGGCACGTCACTCGGTCAACCGCATTCGTTCGCGTTCTCCGTCAGTTGACGCAAAACGCTCGCGAGCGCGTTGATTAGAACAGCAATAGAGCCAGCGCCATCCATGCGCCTGCGAAGAGCATGACGACAGCGGTATATCCGACGATGTCGCGGGCCTTTGCGCCGGTGATCGCCAGCAGCGGCAGGGCCCAGAACGGCTGGAGCATGTTGGTGAGCTGATCGCCGTAGGCGACGGCCATGACCATCTTGCCCGGGGCGATCCCGGCGGCGGCGCCTGCCTCGAGGGCGATCGGGCCCTGGATGCCCCATTGCCCGCCGCCGGAGGGGACGAAGAAGTTGACGATCGCGGCGGACAGGAACGTCAGGATAGGTACGCCGGTCTCGCCGCCTTTGGCGAGGGCTTCGGAGAGGGCCTGGATGAGCCCCGAGGCGCTGAGCATGGCCATGATGCCGGCGTAGAGAGGGAACTGGATGATGATGCCCGCGCAGCCTCGTACCGCGTCTTCGACGGCGCGTCCGTAGGAGGCGAGCGAGCCGTGGAAGATGAGCCCGAGGGCGAGCATGATGGTGTTGACCTCGTTGAGGCCGAGGCGTTGCAGACCCTTCTCGCGTCCGAACTGGATGAACGCCCAGACGAGCGTGAGGGCGAGCACCCATGCCAGCAGCGGCGTGCGTTCGAGCCATTCCGGCACGCTCGTCGGTTTTTCGAGCGCGGTGCTCACGGGCTCCTCGACATCGAACGCATCGAACGCGACGAGTTGGTCGTCGCTCTTGGGGGTCAGAAGCCAGAGGAGTATGGGGATCAGCGCGAGCAAGCCAAGGGAGACGACGAGATTCATGGGACTGAAGAGTGTTTGGCCGAGCGGGACGCCGTCGCCGATGTGGACGAGGGCGGAATCGGGCAGGACCTTGGCCGCGGCGTCGCGGGTGGTGGTGCTGAGGGGCGCCGATCCGCTGAGCCCGCCGTGCCAGACGAGCAGGCCCATGTAGCCCGACGCGACGAGGAGGGGGTAGTGGGCTCGGACGCCGCGGCTTGAAAGACTGCGCCCGACCTCGCGGGCGAGCAGTGCGCCGACGATCAGGCCCAGGCCCCAGTTGATAAAGCCGGTGAGTGCTGCGATGAGCCCGACCATCGCCGCGGCGTGGGCGGGAGTTTTCGGGAGGTTGGCGAGGCGCTGGATGGCGCGGGCGACGGGGCGGCTGGCGGCGAGGGCGTGCCCTGTCACGAGGATCAGGCACATCTGCATGCTGAAGGCGAGAAACTTCCAGAGGCCGGTGTCGGCGCGCCAGGCGTCGAGGAGGGCGGCGGGGGTGAGCGGTTCATCCGCCACGGGGCGTGTGGCGCTGAACACAAGCGCCGCGGCGGCGCTCACGATCGTGAGCAGCACGGCGAGGACGAACGGATCGGGCGCGGTCTTGCGGAAGAACTCGCTGAGTCGCAGGCCGAGGCGGCTGATCATGGGCGGAATGTAGCGTGGCGAGGGGGCTGTTGTTGGTTCTGACAAGGGTGGCGGGCAACACCGTGAACTTTTCGAGGTACGGGCGCGTTGGGCGGGTCTCGATCATGTGGTAGGGGCCTTTGAGAAGCACCGAGATGGCCGCAGAGCCGGCCATCTCGGTGGCACGATCCGGGCCGTCGTTGACGCCCGCTTCCATGAAATAAGGGAGAAGAGAGAAGGCGCGGCAGACGCCCTCCCTTCTATGAGAATCCCGTTGCAGTCAAGCGAACGTTCCCAATCTTCTATCCGAGCTCACCTTTCGGCTGCCCATATGGGTGGTTTCGAGGGGCCATCGCGATTGCCCAATCTGACGGCCGAGGTGGTCCC
>JAJDDM010000178.1 GCA_029260315.1 Phycisphaerales bacterium
CTTCTCCACATCGGGATCGCCAACACAAACACCACGAGGTGCAGATAGCTGTCGGTCATGGTGTGGGTGGCAAACGCGATCATGAACAAGCCGAGCACCAGTTCCGCAGTTCCGTCTGCAACGGTGGAGTGCAAAGCTTGGCGCTCAAGCTCGCCGAGTCTTGAGCTTGGGAGTGCGGGCTTCATAGCAGTGTCGTCCATGCAAACATGGTAGCACAGATTGATTTGTGACACAAACCAATCTGCGCCTGTAATTTTGAAGCCTATCGTAACGCTAACAAACGGGCTGACGAGTCTCTCTACCGTCTGCGGTACTCTCAGAGCCCACTGAGAAGTTCGTCCAGCCAGAACTCTCAGAGAACACAAAAAACCGCGTTTCCCGACTCCAGAATCGGAACTCGCCCGCAAAGAGTTCAACTGGTGTCCTGTCACCCCGACTACGCGGCGGGCCCTGACGCAAGTCAGGGCCCTTTGTCATTGGCGAACGACTCTGCGAAGCAACGTCGGGTGACGCGAGCGGCACCGCGGGGAATCCGAGACAGCGAATCCTGTCGCCCGATTCGGCGGTAACCAGGGCGGGCCGCCGACTTGCGTGGTTGCTTTTCTTGCGGTCTTGAGCTCGATACGCGACACGCCGCACTCGTCAGCTTCGATCCGTGTCCCTCAGACCGACGGAACGAATCGCAATCGGCAGTTTCTTTCTTTGGAACGAGTGACGCTAGGGAGCGCACTCGCTCGATTGTAACGCCGCGAGCAGGTCATCCAGTGATACGCCGGCGATCATGCAGGCCCGGTCACTGATGGCAAAGGGAAGGATGAGCTCGCGGCCGTGAAGCATGGATCCGCAGCTATAGACGACATTGGGAACGTAGCCCTCACGTTCGTTGCCTTCAGGGGAGAGCAGCGGATGACGGAGGCGCCCGAGGACCTTGGTGGGATCCTGCAGATCGAGCAGCGCGGCGCCGATGCAGTACTTGCGCATCGGGCCGACTCCGTGCGTGATAACGAGCCATCCGGCTTCGGTCTCGATCGGTGAGCCGCAGTTGCCGATCTTGACGGACTCCCACGTCTCGCTCGGGCGCAGAATCAGTTGGGGATCGCTCCAGAAATGCGGGCTGTCAGAGAACATGATGAAGATGTTCTCATCATCCTGTCGTGAGAGCATGGCATAGCGGCCGTCGATGCGGCGCGGGAAGAGCGCCATGCCTTTGTTCTGCACCGCGCTGCCGTTGAGGGTGAGCATGCGGAAGTGAAGAAAGTCTTCCGTGCTGGTGAGCTGCGGCAGAATGTCGCGTCCATTGAACGCTGTGTATGTGGCGTAGTACACAACCGACCCATCGTCGTCGACGAAACGCACAAAGCGTGCGTCTTCGATCCCGTTGGTTTCGTTGGGCGCAACAGGGAAGATGACGCGTTCGCTCATGGCAAGCTTGTCCGAGAAACGTAGTTCGTAGTTGCAGTCCGCCAGCCACTGAATGCACTCAAGAGTACGGTCTAGATCGTGCGTCGGGGGCTGGGCTTCGTGGCGGACTGTGCCGACGCTCTTGGCCAGGTCGCTCCGTGAGAAGCTCTCCCCTAGCGACGCCATGACCGCAGTCGCGTCCCCGTCATCAATGCCCATCTCGTGCAGCTTGATGATGAAGCGTCTCTTCTGGTAGCAGGGGTCGGGGACGATCTCCGGCGCGGTGACAAAGCGGGAGACGGGGTCGAGCGCGATTCGTCCATCCCGCGAGATATCTCCAGCCCGAAACTCGATGGACGAGATGTGTCCCTCCCCTGTGGCACGCAGGCTCATGACGAAGCGCAGATCACCGTCTGGGGCTCCGCTCTGGTCCGGGTGCGGCACGATAGAGGGGTTGAAGATGGCGGCGGACTCCAAGGCGTACTCGCCTGAGAACAAGGCCCCGATAAGCAGTTGTTGGTTGCTGGATAGCACACGCTGCGTGAACACATGCCGCCGAACCCGCTCGAAGTGGGCGTGAAGGACCGACTCAATGTCGAAGTGCCGTCCATCGAACTCTCCGAGCACGGCGATCAACTGGCGGCCGACTTCCTCGTCCGTGAGGGCAAGCGCCCGTCCGAGAATAGTGGTGATTCGATGGGCGTCCTCCGGGATGAACGGGCGGATGAGGACCCGTGCGCTCTGGGGCAGCACGGCCATGTTGTGGCGCCGGACGCGGATGCTTGTCATGACACAAGAGCCGCTTGCTGAGTGACCATATGCTCGGTGTTGCTCATCTCAGCCAGAGCGAGATGAAAGGCCAGCGTGGACTCCGCGCCCTGATTCTCGCTGACACGATCGGAATGGAGACCATCGCCGCAGCCGCCTGTGGCGAAATCGTAAAGCGGCAGGCCGAGATCGTTGCGCCCCAGGAACCACTCGAATGCGCGAGTTGCCGTATGCAACCACTCGGGATCCCGGGTGGCGCGATATGCCGCGTTGCACGCGGAGATCATCGCCTGGGCCTCAACCGGTTGCTGGTCGAAGTTCGCACGCTCTCCGTCGCGATCGTAGAAACCATTGCTGCCGATCGGTCGAAAGCACCCGGTTTGTGTTTCTTGAATGGAGACCAGCCATCGCAACGACTTGAGCCCGATCTCCAACGCATCCGGCACATGCCTGCCGCTGAGGATGAGCGCCTGGCTCAAGCGTGCATTGTCATAGGTGACGCTCGGCTCGAACCAAGGCCAGTTCCATGTAGCGCAACTCTCCCAGAGCTTCAACAGCCTTTGGATCAACGCCGCACGCATCGAATCGAGTTCAGGACTACTGGGGAAGCGGCTTAGGAACTCCTCGATTCCGAGCAGCGTGAAACTCCATGCGCGCGGGGAGGTGAACTCTTGAACCGCGGGCAGTGCTCGCAAGAAGAGTTGTACGGACAAACCTCGATGCCCCTCATCGTGGGACCGACCCGCCCCGGTTCCCGTCGCCCAGAGCGCACGAGCATGGCTATCTTCGCTGCCCGCGTCCTCCAGCCATTGCCGCCCGTGGCTCATGAAGTTCCGGAAGCGGCCGCTCGTGTGGTCCAATGCGGCGGCGAGGAACGCGAGGTAGCTGGTGGCGAGCGCGTTCACGTTCTGTACCGATTGCCTGCCAGCGCGATCATCGAGCAGGTTGCAGAGTATGAACGCTCGCGCGTTGTCATCGGTGCAGTAGCCCTCATGGAAGTTCGGCACGTTGAAGATAGCGTGCTGAAAAATGCCCGTGGCGTCGCTCATTCGTACGACATGATCGAGCCGCAAGCGAGGCAGAGCGCGGGGCCGATCACTCAGTGTCCAGCCCCCAAAGGCCGCCCGCGGCGCGAGCTCTCGGTCGGCACAGGCATGCCGGAGGGACTCGAGGTACTGCTGCGCCACCGCGGGCCAGACCATCTCGCGCCCAATGGCGTAAGCGTCGTTTCGGATTCTCTCCATTGCCGCTGGATCATCGAGCAGGCGGCATACGCCCTCCGCCAATGCCTTTGGATCATGAAATGGCACCAGGATACCGCGGCCATCGGCCAGCAGCTCCGCTGCGTGCCAGTATGGCGTAGAAACGACCGCATTGCCCGTGCCAAAGACATGCGCCAGCGTACCGGAAGTGATCTGGGCCTCGACGAGGTAGGGCGTCAGATAGATATCGGTCGCACTGATGAGCTCCTTCAGGTCATCAGGGGAGACAAAGCGGTTGTAGAAGATGACGTGCTCTTGCACGTTGCAATCCTCTACAAGTCGTTCGAGGCTCAGTCGATAGCGCTCCCCATCACGCGACAGGACGTGCGGATGGGTCGTTCCCACCACGAGATAAACCACATTCGGGTGCCGTCGCAGGATCTCCGGCAATGCACCGATTCCGTGCTCGATGCCCTTTCCTGGCCCGATGAGACCGAAGGTGAGGAGTACGTCGCGCCCACTCAAACCAAGTTGCGCCTTGAACGGCGCGGATGCCGCGAACGCCACGTCTGGGATGCCATGCGGAATGACGTCAATCTTCGCGTCGGGAACACCATACACATCGCGCAGGATCTCGGCGCCCTTGTGCGCCATCACCACGAGTCGGTCGCTCTGCTCCGCCAGCTCGTCCATCACCATGCGCTGGGCTGCGTTCGGATGCTGCAGGACCGTGTGTAGCGTCGTCACCACAGGCATGCGCACTTCCTTGAGCAGCGTCAGCAGGTGACTCCCGGCTGGCCCACCGTAGATCCCGAACTCATGCTGCACACAGAGCACATCCACGTTGTTGAAGTTCAAGAAATCCGCCGCCTGCCGATACGAGTTCAGGTCGCTCTCCTGGAGCTCGAAGCGCACGCGGCCAGGGTACTTATAACCGTCGGCACGATCGCTCACCGCCCCGACGAGGCAGTCGCAGTTTGGAGCCTCTACCGCAACCGCCTCACAGAGGTCGTGCGCAAACGTTGCGATGCCGCAGAGCCGTGGCGGATAGTCCCCGAGAAAGGCCACACGCTTCGGTAGAACGGAATCACTCATGGTGAATCCTCCCGTCTGCACGAAACTGCCTTCGTACTGGCCTGCCGCATGGACCGATGCGATGCCCGCAATGCATCCGTCGGGAGCACCACCGAAACTGGCTCAGTCGCCGCGCATTCGTGGAAAAGACGGAGATCGTTGAGAGCCCGTGGTGCCGGAGTCTCAGCCTGAAGCGACTGATGATAGGCGTTCCCGGTCGGTCGGAATCACATGCGGAAATGGTGATGGGATTCGAAGGTGGTAATGGGCGCGATCTGCTGCCAGGGGGCTGCGAGAGGGTTCGGTCAGATCCAACGCCCTCAGCCGCGATTCGTGAGCCACATGCGGACAGAGCGAATGGAGGCACTGGCTCCTCCCCAGTTCAGCACCGGCTGCCGCGTGAGCGACCACGATGCACTCTACGTTGGATCTCGTCCTTCACAACGAAAGAAAAATCCGCGTTTCTGAGCTCCAGAGGCCGATCTCGGCCGCAAAGAGTTCAACTGGCGTCCTGTCACCCCGACTTGCACCGCAGAGCCGTCGCGGCGAAATCCGACGGGCGCGTCCTTCGCTCCCCGAAGCGCCCGTCCTCCGGCGCCACCCGCCGCCTTGCACTGAAGAGATCGACGCACGATTCTCCTCGCCCACGCGTCGGCCACGGCACATCAAAGTGCCCTACGCGGCGGCGAGGAAAGACTCGCTGAACCTCAGCTGAATCTCGATCATCTTCGGGTGACAGGCCTCAAACGCCTCGACGATCAACGGGTCGAAGTGGGTGCCCGAGTCCTGCAGAATTATGCTTCTGACGACATCGCTCACAAAGGCTTCCTTGTAGACACGCTTGCTCGACAGCGCATCAAAGACGTCCGCCAAGGCCATGATGCGGCCGCACAGCGGGATCTCAAGACCCTTCAATCCATTGGGGTATCCGGTGCCGTCGAACCGCTCGTGGTGCGTGGCCGCGATATTGCGGGCCATCCGCAGGAACCGGGTCTTGGGGAATCGCTCCAGGGCCGCATCCAGTGTCTCGGCGCCGACCGCCGCGTGCGTCTTCATGATCTCGAACTCGCGGTCGCTCAGCCGTCCGGGCTTCAGAAGCACGCTGTCGGGGATGCCGACCTTGCCGATATCGTGCAGTGGGCTGGTGGAGTAGAGCAGGCGGATAAACTCGTCATCGATCTGGTCGGCGTAGTGACCCATCGCTCTCAACTGCTCGGCCAGAAGCCGGCAGTAACTCCGGACACGCTCGAGATGCGCCCCGGTCTCCGGATCGCGAGACTCGGCCAGCCGGGCCATGGCGAAAATCGCGACGTCGCGCGTCGCGGCCTCGAGGGCGAGCTCTTCCTGGCGTTTGCGATCGGAGGTGTCGCGCACGAATATCGTGAACATCCAGTCAGCGGACGCCTGGGTCCGCACGAGGCTGAGTTCTGCGGGAAACGCAGAGCCGTCTCGTCGCGCCGCCAACATCTCCAGATGCCGTTCGGTGGCGATCTCCGAGCCGACGGCCATCAGCGCGGGCAAATCGAGCCCCCCCCGCTCGGCATCGGCTGAGACCGTGACGAGCTCGGTCACATGCCGCCCGATCGCTTCGTCTGAGCACCACCCGAAGAGCGTCTCCGCGCGAGGATTCCACGCGGTCACGTCCCCGCCGGCACTCACCGATATCACCGCATCCAACGCGCTGTCGATGACCAGCCGCGTGCTCTGCTCACTCTTGCGAAGCTCGTCGGTCGCCTGTCGGAGTTCCAGGTGTGCGACGACGTTCCGCGCGAGAACCGACAGGGCCTCGAGCTGACGACCGGTCGGTTGACGCGGCTTGCTGTCGATCACACACAGCGATCCGATCGGGACTCCTTCCGATGTCACCAAAGGAGCGCCGGCGTACATACGGATATGCGGCGGGCCGACGACGAGCGGATTGTCGCAGAATCGCGGATCCTTGCTCGCGTCGGCAACAAAAAAGACCTGTCTCGGGTCGTCCTGAGCAATGGCGTGCGAGCAGAAGGAGACCTCGCGGGAGGTCTGGCTGACATCCAGGCCGACGCACGCCTTGAACCACTGGCGGTCCTGCTCGACCAGCGAGACCAACGAGATCGGCACCTCAAAGAGGTGCGAGGCCAGCTGAACAATGTCGTCGAACGCCTTCTCCGGTGGCGTGTCGAGGATGTTCAAGCGGCGCAGCGCTGCCAGGCGGATGTCGTCGGTGACTTCGTAAGTATGCACGATTGGAGAGGTATCGGCTCTGTCAATGGGTCGCTTGAAGTTGGTCGGCCTCGGGATTCCGTCGATTCGACGCGCGCAGGTCGAAACCTGGAAAGACCCGCCTCCGGTGTTGTTATGGGGCACGCACACGCGACCGATGCGTCAGCTTCTCTGGAGCCCCGGGACCCTGTAGCTGCCAGCCCGCCCACGTCGCCAATCGCTCCGGCCCATCGCGATCAGTCGCTCAGACGATCCCATCGTCATGCGCGCCGCTCCGATGGGGCGCAAGTCGCTCCGGTGTCCTTCCAACCCGATCTGTCCAGACCGAGCCGCGGGATCCCTGCCCTCGCGGCGCGGCCCGCCGACGCCCGAGCTGAGTCCGCGAAGCTCCGGGTTTTTTTCGCACGATGACCGACCCTCGTCCGCCGACTCAAGGACATACGCCATCTCGCGCTCGACGGCGCACGCCGGGGAGGTATCGTCGCCCATGCACACGCTCAACGAATGCCAGACGACGCGATCGCCTCTCCAGGCGCCGCCGCCCGCCGCCTCATCGGATACAGCACATCTCGACGAGCGAACGCACGCCCGCGACGAGTCGCCGCCCGCGGATCCCAGCGCTCTGCTTCGCGATCTTCTGGATCCGGACCTCTCGGTACTCGACCTCTGCAACATCCACGCCATCTCGTTGCGCCGGCTCGAGACCTGGCTCGACGAACCGCGTGTCGCCGAAGCGTTGGAGGCCCACGCTCGCATCGAAGCTCATCGCCGACGCGCGATTGCCGAGCGCGCCCAAACCGCCGCCCTCGCCGCCCTCGAGCGCCTCGCCACCACCGCCCCGGCCGAGCCCATGACTCCCGCCGAGCAGCTGCGTCTTGCCGAGACCCAGCGCAAATCCGCCGCCCGCCTGCTCTTGACCCGTGCCACTGGCGGCTCGCCCACCAGTGTCGTTCCATCCAGCGCGACCAACACCGAGCCCACATGCCATGACGGGTGCCATGGCCGCCGCTCTGGGCGGCTATGCAGGGCACAAAGATCGTCCACTTTACCCGCAGCTCCAGCCACGTCGCTCACCCGTGCCAAGTCCCCACAACCCGCCCAACCTCACAGTCCCAGAAGTGCCGCCCGTCTCTCCGCAGCCCTTCAGGGCGGCGAATCGACAGCAGTCTCGCCGGATTCGCCGACGCGAATCCGCCACGTCTCTGGCACACCCGCCCCCGCGCCGGTAAATTTGGGGGCGGTCGCCCCGCACGCGGGTGGTTCTCGGACAGTCCAGCCCGCGCCGTTGGCCCGCGCCGTTGGAAGGAGCTTCCATGACCAGACACGGATTCGTTCTCGCCGCCCTCGTCGCCGCGCCCGCCCTCGCCCAGCGAGACCTGCCGGACTTCGAGGCGATCGACGACAACCACATCATCGCCGGCGGCGTGCTGTACGAGTCCTGGGAGCAGTACTTCGCCTCGGACTACTTCCGCGAGCATCAGCTCCGCTGCGCGTTCGACGCCGACCCGGCGAACATCCTCGATGGCGACGGGGCGGGCGATCTCGGGCCCGCGGGCACGCCCGCCGACTGCACCTACAACTTCACCAATCCCGCCGGCGAGTACGACCCCTCCACCGGCAAGTTCCGCATTCCCGTGGTCGTTCACGTCATCCAGCGCACCAACGGCACCGGGTTCATTCCCGAGACCAGAGTCCGTAGCCAGATCGACATCTTGAACGAGGACTTCCTCGCGATCGAGGGCACCAACGGCGAGCCCGGCACCGACATCCAGATCGAGTTCTTCCTCGCCACCGAGGATCCAGACGGCAACCCCACCAGCGGCATCACCTACTCCACCAACGACACCTGGTACAACGACGGCGGCGCCTACTACAACAGCCTCCACTGGGACACCGACCGCTATTGCAATATCTACACCAACAGCGCCAGCGGCGCGCTCGGCTACGTCCCGGACCTCCCCCAGGGCGGGATCTCCGGCAGCCCCGCCGACCGCATCGTCATCCTTCATTCCACCTTCGGCCGCGACGCACCGTTCCGCCCGTTCCACCTCGGACGCACCTCCACCCACGAGATGGGCCACTACCTGGGCCTCTGGCACACCTTCGACAACGGCTGCGGCAACAACTCCTGCTACAACACCGGCGATCGCATCTGCGACACCAACCCCGAGTCCCGCCCCGTCTTCGGCTGCCCGGGCAACTCCTCGAGCTGCGGCAATCAGGACCCTTTCCACAACTACATGGACTACTCCGATGACATCTGCATGAACCAGTTCACGCCCGAGCAGGCGAGGCGCATCCGCTGCAGCCTTGAGCACTACCGCCCCAGCCTTGCCCAGATCGGCGATCCGGTTTGCCCCGCCGACATCGACGGCAACGGCGTCCTCGACGCCGACGACTTCTTCGGATACCTCGATCTGTTCGCCGCCGGCGACGCGGACGCCGACATCACCGGCAACGGCGTCATCGACTCCAACGATTTCTTCGCGTATCTGGATCTGTTCGTGGCCGGCTGCTGAGCCGCATCCAACGAGAGAGAGACGGCCGAGGGCGGCAACCATCCGCCCTCGGCCTGTTTTTATTCTTGCGGACCGCGTTGAGACGCGATGATCGCCATCAATCGATGCACGAGCTTGGCCGCGAGGAAATCGCAGGCGTACAGATCCTCGCGCGGGCACAGTTCGACCACGTCGCAGCCGACGATCCGCGTCCGGCGTGCGACCGCCTCCAGCAGCTTGTTGACCTGGCGCCAGCTCAGCCCGCCGGGCTCGGGCGTCCCGGTCGCGGGCATGATCCCCGGGTCCAGCGCGTCGAGGTCGATCGTGACATATGTGCTCGGCGTCAGCAACGCACACACCCGCTCGATCCAGGCGTCGGCGGAGTCCTCGGCGATATCGTGGGCGAAGAACACTCGCGATTCGCGCAGGCGCAGCGTCTCCTCGGCGTCCATGCTGCGGATGCCGACCTGGACGATCCGGCTCACCTCGCGGGCGCGGGCCATGACGCAGGCGTGGTTGCAGGGCGAGCCCATGTAGCTCTCGCGGGTGTCGGCGTGGGCGTCGATCTGGAGGGTGGTGAGCTCGGGGTGGCGCTTGGCGGCGGCGCGGATCGCGCCGATCGAGACCGAGTGCTCCCCGCCGAGGACGATGGGGAGGTGGTCGTCGTCGAGCACGCTTGCGACGCGGGCCTGGACGAGCTGGGCGAGCTCGTCGGGCGGGCCGGCCCAGTGGATGGGGTCGTGGGTGGCGACGCCGAGCTGGTGGGGCTCTGCGCGGGTTTGGATGTCGTACCACTCGACGGCCTCGGAGGCGTCGATGATGGCCTTCGGGCCCTTGTCCGCGCCCTTGCGCCAGGTGCTGGTGGCGTCGTAGGGGACGGGGATGATGTGGAAGTATGCGCGGGCCGGGTCGCGCAGCTCGGCGGGGATGTCGGGGAGGAACGCGGTCATGCGTGGGGCCCGGGCTGGTCGTCGGTCGCGGGTTCGAGGTAGGTCGAGCCGCTGAGGCCGGACTGATAGAAGCGCATGAGGGTGCGGGTCTCGGCGACGGTGAGGCGCTTGGCGCGGACGGCCCGCTCGCAGTCGCGGTTCATGGTGCTGAGCAGGCGCTCGGGATCGTATTGGAGGTAGCCCAGGACCTCGGAGGCGGTGTCGCCCTTGACGACGTCGTCGATGGACCAGTGGCCGTTCTCGGTGGTGACGTGGACGGCGTGGGTGTCGCCGAAGAGGTTGTGCAGGTCGCCCAGGGTCTCCTGGTATGCGCCGACGAGGAAGAAGGCGATGTCGTAGTCCTCGTTCGGCTGGACGGTGTGGATGCGGAGGGTGCGGCGGACGCCGTCGGGCGAGAGGAAGGCGTCGAGCTTGCCGTCGGAGTCGCAGGTGACGTCGGCGAGGATGACGTGGCGGTCGGGCTCCTCGTCGAGGCGCTGGATGGGCATGATGGGGAAGATCTGGTCGATGGCCCAGGCGTCGGGGAGGGACTGGAAGATCGAGAGGTTGCAGAAGCAGACGTCGCTGAGCAGTTCGTCGAGGGAGGCGAGGGACTCGATGGGTTCTTCGAGGGTGTCGCGGACATCGCGGACCTTGTGGCAGGTCGCCCAGAAGAGGCGCTCGGCGGTCGCGCGCTGGTCGAGGGTCATGTGGCCCAGGCTGAAGAGGCTGGCGGCCTCGTCGCGGGCCTGCTGGGCGTCGTGGAAGCTGGCGACGAGGTCGTCGGCGTCGACCGATTCGAGGGCGGTGACGAGATCGAGCAGGGGCTGGGGCGTGTCGTCGGCTTCTTTAATTGGGTCGGTGGGCGGGGGGTCGCGGAAGCGGCTTGGGCCGGTGGAGCCGAGGACGTCTGCGATGAGGACGCTGCTGTATGCGACCATGGCGCGGCCGCACTCTGTGACGATGGTGGGGTGGTTGACTTCTTCTGCGTCGCAGATGCTTTTGATGCGGTAGACGACGTCTGCGGCGTATTCCTCGAGGGTGTAGTTCATGCTGCCGGCGTCGCTTGCCTGCTCGCCTGTGTAGTCGACGCCGAGGCCGCCGCCGATATCGAGCATTTCGATGCCGACGCCCAGACGCCTGAGCTCTGCGTAGACGTGGCAGAGCTCGGCGATGACGTCCTTGACCTTGCGGATGTTTTGGATCTGGCTGCCGGCGTGGCAATGGAGGAGTTTGAGGCAGTCGAGCATGTCGTGCTCTTTGAGCGTGCCGACCATGTCGAGGAGTTCGGAGACGAAGAGGCCGAACTTGGAGCGGAAGCCGGCGGAGTCTTTCCAGCGGCCCTCGCCTGGGGTGAAGAGCTTGACGCGGACGCCGATGGTGGGGCGGATGTCGTAGTTGTCGGCGTGGCGGATGACCTGGCGGAGCTCGCCGGCGTTTTCGACGACGGGGACGATGGTGCGGCCGAGCTTGGAGGCGAGGATGATGGCCTCGATGTAGCGAGAGTCCTTGAAGCCGTTGCAGATGATGAGCTGGTGGGGGTCGGGGCTGCTCATGGCCATGACGGCGAGGAGCTCGGGTTTGGAGCCGACCTCGAGGCCGAAGCCGAGCTTGGAGCCGACGCGGCTGAGTTCCTCGACGACGTGGTGCTGCTGGTTGACTTTAATTGGATAGACCGGGCGGTAATCGCCCTTGTAGTGTTGGTCGTTCATCTCGTCGCGGAAGGCGCGGGCGATCTTGTTGAGGCGGTCGGAGAGGATGTCGGTGAAGCGGAGGAGGACGGGGGGGTGGAGGCCTCGTTCGCGGAGGCCGGCGACGACTTCGGCGAGGTCGATCTGTTGGTTCTCGGCGGGGCAGGCGAGGACGGTGCCGCGGTTTGAGATCTGGAAGTAGCCCTGGGACCAGGCTTCGACGCGGTAGAGGTCGGCGGCGTCGGCGGTGGTCCAGGCGGATTGGGTGGGATTGGTCTGGTCGTGCGCGACGGGTAGATTGATGGGAGCGGTGCTGGTGTAGTTGGTGGTCACGGCGGATCTTATTCCGAGTGGGGAGGTAGAGGAGTGGCTGGGGCATCCGCGTGGCGAGGATTCCCCAGGGGGCGTCTTTTCTCTTGCCGCCACGAATGTCCTGGCTGGTCAAGGGGGTCGGGGGGCGCTGGCGAGTATTCCAGAAAAGTTTTCGTGCTCCGGTTTGACCTGCGAGTTCCTGACACGTTCCGGTCAGAAGAGGCTCAAGGATGTTTTTGAACATCTGGCCAAGCAGATAGCAGTGCATTGCGGTTCGCGGGTGTGCGATCAGCAGGCGGATTCGTTCGAAGGGGAGTTTTCTGATGAGGCATCGTGTGGCGTTTGCGTGCGTTCTCGGCGGGGTATTGCTCTTCGGAGGGGCATTGGTGTCGGCTGATGACGATCCTTCTGAGATTGAGAAAGCGACGAGACTCTTGTTCGAGGTGAGCCGGGTGTACTCTGAACTTCCGGCGCTGACTGATGAGATAACGACGAGCTTCTCGATGGACGGGAGGGCCGACGAGAACTCGAAGATCAGTGTTCGGTTTTCCAAGCATGCCGCCGAGGCGACTGGTATTGCGCCGCCCCAGACGCTTGACATTCATGTGGTAGACGGTCGTCTTTACCTTCAACTCAACGGCGTGGAGGGAGTGGTTGAGGCGGAGATTGGCGACGACCCGCTCGCGTCTGCGAAGAGAGTGATGGGAATGGCCTATCCCTATCTGCCGCCGCAGATCGTATTGCGCTGGGCGACGGGCATTGATGGAGTCGGCGAGTGGTTTATGATGGGGATGCTTGAGAAGGGCGTCGTCGCGGGCTACGCCGAGACGGGTGATGGCGTGCAGCGGCCGGAGGTGCTCTTCGAGGGCGTGGCCCCACTTCTGGGCGGTCGGCCCGGGACCTGTCGAGTGCAGTTCGACTCCAAGACCAAGCTGGCCACGAGCATCGTGATCGAAGGCGGAACGGACGGCTCAAGCCCGACCTTTCGGATGTCTGCGAAGTTCAGGCCGAAGATAACCGCTCGGCTCGAGGAACCGATCGTGTTGGATGTTGCGGATGACCTGGCGCGGTTCGCTCACTTCAAGGCGATGTTGAATGTCCTCTTGGGCGGCGGAGTCTCGGTCGATCCTTCGATCGAGGTCGGTGCTGCTGCGCCGACGTTTGATCTTCTCGACCAGAATGGCAAGAGGCACACATCCGATGCGTATCGCGGGAAGGTCATCGTTCTCGACTGGTGGGGTGTCTGGTGCCTGGCTTGCACGCGAGATATGCCCAAAGTGCAGGCTCTCCATGAGAAACACGCGAACAACCCTGATGTCGTGATCCTGGCTATGAATGTCGGTGACGATAACGAGAGGATGGAGAGGTATTGGGGGGAAAACAACTACACCTTTGCGGCACTTCACGATGCAGATGAGCTCGCCGATCGGTTCGGGATCAAAGCGTTCCCAAGCGTCGTGCTGATTGGTCCGGACGGCGGCGTCGTTCACGTCGAAGCGGGTTCGGCGAGCGACCTTGATGAAACGCTGAGCGAGGTGCTTGAGTCGATCAGGTGAGTTGTCGCACGGCACACCTCCGGCTGGTTATAGCTGTATCTCCTCGGTTTCGGCGCCGGTGATTTCGCGGCTAGGGCATCACCAGTGCATTCGTAACGGATGCACCGATGGGGGCATCCTGACCCGGACCTTCGCAAAGCCTCAGGCCCGGCGTCCGGGGGGCACTGCGATGGCGGCTCCGCTCGGAATGGACTCAAGTCGCTCTTGGCGGGGAAAGGGCCGCCTCGGAGAGAACGGACCGTTACGATCGGGGATGCAGACACAGCACTTGATCGGTGGTAAGTGGGTCGGCGGGGAGCGGACGCTGGGCGAGAGAAGTGCATGAGACTCTTGGTTCTGGGCGCATCGGGTGGTTGTGGGCGGTGTCTGGTGCGTCTGGCGGCGGACCGGGGGCACGACGTGACGGCGATCGTTCGGCCCGGCACGCGGTTCGAGGCGCCGGGGGATGTCCGGGTCCGACGCATGGAGATATTGGAGGGCGAGGGCCTGGGGGAGGCGGTTTGCGGGCATGACGGCGTGGCGTCTTGTCTTGGGCTTCGGCGAAAGCATCCGCTGAATCCTTGGTCGCGCGTCGTGTCTCCTTGCGATCTCACGTCGGAGGTCGCTCGATCGCTGGTGTCCATGCTGAGCGGGGCGGGCGTCCGTGGGTCGCGTCCGCGGCTCATTGCGATCAGTGCGGCGGGCGTGGCGGAAAGCGAGGCGTCGCTGGCGGCTCCGGTCCGGTGGCTCATTCGGCGGAGCAACATCGGGATTTCCTATGCCGATCTCGGGAGGATGGAGTCGATTCTGGGGGGCAGCGATATCGACTGGATGGTGGTGCGTCCGGTGACTCTGGTCAACCGCGCGTCGGCGTCGGATCGTTCGTGCGTGGTGGATCGGTACGGGCTGATGGATCGGATCTCTCGGATCGATGTTGCGCAGTGGATGATTCGGGCGCTGGAGTCATCGGACCCGCCTGGGTCGAGAAAGCAGATGATCGGGTGGAAGCGAGGTCGCTGAGACATGGCATCGCGAGGGGAGCACGGGCGTCTGCCTGCTGCCCGGTTTGCGAGAGGGCGATGCTTTCGCGACAGGAAGGACGGGGGTTCTCGCGTGGGTTGTATCGCTGCGCGATCGCGGGCGGGACGCCCGCTACCCCTGGCCCATGTGGCAGTGGCGGGACGATACGATCGGGGATGAAGACACAGCACTTGATCGGTGGTAAGTGGGTCGGTGGGGAGCGGACGCTGGAGGTTGTGGATCCGGCGACGGATGAGCATGTGGCGGATGTCGCGGATGCGGGGGAGGGAGAGGTTCGCGCGGCGGTGGACGCGGCGGCGGGGGCGCTGGAGGGGTGGCGCGGGGCGACGGCGGCGGAGCGCGGGCGGGCGATCCGGCGGTTGTATGACCTGATGGTGCGCGATCGGGAGCGGCTGGCGGCGTTGATGACGCGCGAGCAGGGAAAGCCGATCGGTGAGGCGCGGGGGGAGATCGACTACGCCGCGAGCTTCTTGGAGTGGGCGAGCGAGGAGGCGAGGCGGATTGAGGGGGAGATACTTCCGGCGGGGAAGGGCAAGCGGATCTTCGTGCTGCGCCAGGGGGTGGGGGTGTGCGCGGCGATCACGCCCTGGAACTTTCCCAGCGCGATGATCACGCGGAAGCTGGGGCCGGCGTTGGCGGCGGGATGCACGATGGTGGTGAAGCCCGCGGAGTTGACGCCGCTGTCGGCGCTTGCGATCGGGGAGCTGTGTCAGGAGGCGGAGATCCCGGCGGGCGTTGTCAACATCGTCAGCACGAGCACGGCGCAGGGGTTCAGCGACGTGGTGTTCGGGGATCCGCGGGTGCGGAAGGTCTCGTTCACGGGATCGACCGAGGTGGGGCGGAAGCTGATCGGGATGTCGGCGGGCAACATTGTGCGGCTGAGTCTGGAGCTTGGGGGGCAGGCGCCGTTCCTGGTGTTCGAGGACGCGGATCTGGACGCGGCGGTGCGCGGGGCGGTGACGGGCAAGTTTCGCAATTCGGGGCAGTCGTGCATCAGCCCGAATCGGTTCTATGTGCAGAGAAGCGTGCGGGAGCGGTTCGTGGAGGGGGTCGCGGAGGAGTTGGGGAGGCTGCGTGTGGGGCGGGGGGATGGAGAGGATGTGCAGATCGGGCCGCTGATCAATGACGCGGCGGTGGAGAAGGTGATGGGGCACATCGAGGACGCGAGGGAGCGCGGGGCACGGGTGGTCGTCGGGGGCGCGTTGGAGAAGGTCGAGGGGTGCAAGGACCGGTTCGTGCAGGCGACGCTGATCGACGGGCTCGAGGGGGCGATGCGGATCTCGTGCGAGGAGACGTTCGGGCCGGTGATCGCGGTGGGGTCGTTTTCGGATGAGGCGGAGGCGATCGAGCTTGCCAATGGGACGCCGTATGGGCTGGCGAGCTATTTCTATACGCGGGACGCGGGGCGGGCGGTGCGGGTGAGCGAGGCGCTGGAGTTCGGGATCGTGGGTGTGAATGACCCGGTGCCTTCGACGGCGCAGGCGCCGTTCGGGGGCGTGAAGCATTCGGGGATCGGGCGTGAGGGGGGGCGGTATGTGATGGATGAGTATCTGGAGGTGAAGTATGTGTCGTTGGGGGTGTGAGGGGGGCAGGAGGCAAGAGGCAGGAGGCTGGAGGTCGCGTCCGCCCTCCGGGCGGGGTGTGGGCGGGGCGGCATCCAGGGGCTGAAGCCCCTGGCAACGGGCGATCGCCCTCCGGGCGGGGGGGCGGGTCCTGCGGGTGAGGGGCGTGCGGGCGTTGGTTTTGTGGGCGGGAGTACTACAAGTGTCGTAGATTCTTGCTTTTGCCGCAACCTGGCTTTGACAGTTGTAGTAGACTGGGGGTCCGGCGGGCGGTTTGCGCGGGTCACCCATGGGACTGGCGCACGGGCGGGACGCCCGTGCCACGGCAAGCAGAGCCACTGGGGCAAGCAGGGAGCGTGATGGGGAAGGACACGGGCAGCAGGGGTCGGCGCCAGAGCGAGCTCTCCGATGGGGAGTTGGAGGTGCTGAAGGTGCTGTGGGAGGGGCGCTCCAACACGGTGCGGGAGGTCATGGAGCGGCTGCACGCGAGCGGGCGGAAGCTGGCGTACACGACGGTGCTGACGTTCATGAATCGGCTGGAGCAGAAGGGGTATGTCAAGAGCGACAAGGCGGGGCTGGCGTATGTGTACAGGGCCAAGCGCAGCCGGGAGTTGGTGACGAGCACGAAGCTGAGGGCGATGGTGGAGCAGCTCTTCGATGGGGCCGCCGCGCCGATGGTGTTGCAGTTGATGAAGAGCGAGAACTTCAGCCGGGACGAGATCGAGGCGTTTCGGAAGCTGATTGACGAGTTGGACGCCGAGGGGTAGGGCGATGGAGCGTCTGGGATTCACCTATGAGTTTCTGTGGGGGTGCGCCCTGGGGATGATCCCGCTGGCGGTTTGTGCATGGTTTGTGTGCGGGATGTTGAGAGATCGGCCGGCGGCTCGGCATGCGCTTTGGATGGTGGCGTTGGTGTCGTTGGTGTCGCCGGCGGTTCTGGTGGCGGTGGGGGTGCCGCGGCTGCCGGATATTGAGGGATCGAGCGGGGCGGCGCGGGGCGAGATCGAGCCGGCGGCGTTTGACGAGGTCTCTGTCGCGGCTGATCGCGCGGCGGTTCCGGTGTCACATGGCGCGGAAGTCGTCGCCGAAGGGCCTGCCTGGACGCGTGCGCCTGCGTCGCCTGTGTTGCTGGAGCCCTGGGAGTTGACGGGGATTGGGCTGCCGAGCGAGATGGGCGAGGGCTCGGTTGCGAGCGGCGGGTCGATTGCGGGGGCGATCGGGAGCGCGGGTGGCGCGAGGGTTGAGGCCGCTGAGCGGCGGTCGTGGCGGGGTGCGCTGGTGTCGGCGCGGCGGGCGCTTTTGAGTCTGCCGGCGATACCGCGGTGGTTGTGGGCGGGCGGGGCGATCGTGTTTGCGATCATTCTGCTGCGGCAGTTGAACCGGTTGCGGCGGATCGTGCGCGGGGCGGAGCTGGCGACGTGGGATGTGCAGCATCAGGTTCGAAGGCTGAGCGGGCGGATGGGGCTGAAGCGTGCGCCGGAGGCGCTGTTCGTGGGTGAGCGGATCAGCCCGATGATTACATGTGGATTCACGCCGCGGGTGCTGCTGCCTCGGGAGCTTTGGGACGAGTTGGATGGGACGAGCCGGGAGGCGGTGCTCGTGCATGAGCTTGCGCACCTGCGGCGGCGGGACCATGTGTTGTGCTGGGTCGAGACGATGCTGGGTGTGTTGTATTGGTGGCATCCGGTGGTGTGGTGGGTGCGTCGGAATCTGCATGAGGACGCGGATCTTTGTTGTGACGCGTGGGTGACGAGTCTTTTGCCTGGGCATCGACGCGCGTATGCCGAGGCGCTCGTGACGACACGCGAGTTCATTGGGAATGGGGGAGACGGGGATGCGCGGCCCGTTTCCTGCACGCTGGGCATGACCACGGCCCGCGCGAAGAGGTTTTCCAGGAGATTGTCGATGGTTATGACACGGAAGATGTCGCCGCGTGCGAGCGGGGCGGGGCTGTTGTTGGCGGTTGCGGCGTTGACGGGGGGTGCGATGCTGACGCCGACGCTGGCGTGTCCGCCTGAGGAGGAGGAGAAGGCGTCGCTTGCGTATCTGCGGGCGGCGGAGCCCTCGGCGGTGGTGTTCATGGACGCGACGCCTGCGCCGGCGGTTGCGCCGGGGCTGACGTACAGCGCGCTGCGTGCGCCGCAGGCCGCGGGGCAGCCGGATCGTCGTCGTGCGGCGAGCGATCTGGAGGCGCGGATGAGCCGTCTGGAGGCGCAGATGGAGCGCCTGGCGAATCTGCTGGAGGGTCGGCGTTCCACGGGCGTTGGCGCGGGGTCGGTGGATATCGCGCCGCGGTTCCGGGGGAACCCGCCGCCGCCGCCGGTGCGTCCGGATGCGGCGGGCGGGGAGACGACCCAGCGTGGGTACGCGCTGCCGGAGGGCAAGCTGGATGCGATGTGGGAGTTGATGGCGAGGCCGGATGTGCCGGTGTTTGTGAGCCGGGGTAAGGGGAACTCGATCGTGGTGCATGGGACGGCGGCGCAGCATCGTGCGTTCAAGGCGTTCTGTGACATCATCAATCCGGTGACCGCGAGCGGCGGGGGCGGTGCGCGGGTGGACGAGACTCGTGCGGCTGAGGGCCGTGCGGTGGGGCGGCGCGGGCGTGCGGCCGAGGCCGGCGCGCATGGCGAGGCGGACGAGGCGAGGCGGCTGTTGAATCGGGCGATCGAGCATGAGAACGATGCTCGGCGCAGGCAGGGCGACGGGGCCGGCGGGGGGGGGCGAAGCGGCGGTGCCGCGGCGTTCGAGCGGCTGGAGCAGCAGGCCGAGCGGATGATGGAGCGCGCCGAGATGTTGGAGGAGCGTGGCGAGGAGATGCTCGAGGAAGCCGAGGAGCTTGCGGAGCGCGGCGACAAGGATCGTGCCGAACGGCTGCACAAGCAGGCGAAGGCGTTGCTTGAGCAGGCGGAGATGATGGAGGCGGAGGCCGAGGCGTTGGAGGAGCGTGCCGAGGCGATGGAGGCAGAGCACGACGACGATTGGGATGACGACGATGATGAGTGCGACGACGATGATGATGATGACGGGTTGATTCGTCAGTAGTTGAGCGCCACGCGAGGTTCGGCGGCGAGACATGCTCTTGCCCGTCGGGCCTCGAACCCCAGGCCGAGGGGCGATGTCGGGTCGAGCAATCAGGGGACGCCCGCTCGACTCGCCCCCGGCCCTGTTTTTTCTTGGATCCCCGCGCGGTTTGTGGGGTACATTTGGAGCTGTCGCGGGGGCTTTCGGTGCGCACAAGTGGAGGAAGAGCGATGGGCCATGGGCAGGGACGATCAATGTGGCGGGCATCGCTCGTGGCGGCGTTTATTCTCGGAGTGCCGGCGTTTGCGCAGCAGGACGATGAGCTGCGTTCGTATTACACGGCCAATGGGCTGTTGCAGCGCGGGCATTACGAGCTGGCGATCCCGGAGTATCGGGCGTTTCTATCGGCGCACGAGGGGCATGAGAAGGAGGCGACGGCGCGTTATGGGCTGGCGGTGAGTTTCTTTCGGCTCAATCGGCTGGAGGAGGCGGCGCGCGAGCTGGATGCGTTGATCGGAGAGGACGGGTTTCAGTTCGCGGCGGAGGTGTTGTTGCTGCGCGGGCATTGTCATCTCGCCGCGGGCGAGTACGAGATGGCGACGCGGCGGTTCGAGCGGCTGCTCGCGCGGCACGCGGAGCACGCTTCGGCGGGGGATGCGGCGGCACTGTTGAGCGAGGCGCGGTATCGGGCCGGGCAACACGAGGGCGTCGATGAGGTCGTGGATTATCTGATCGAGCGGTTTCCGGAGCATGCGCGGCGGGATCGCGCGGAGCTGATGGCGGGGCTGGCGGGGATCGCGCGGGGGGATTTCGTGAGCGCGTCGCGGCGGCTTGGGCAGTTGATGGAGCGGTCGCCGGATGGGCGGTATGCGGACCAGGCGTCGCTGCTTCTTGGGCAGTCGCTGCACCGGCTGGGGGATGAGGCGGAGGCCGAGCGTTGGTACCGGCGGGCGATGGGCCGGGAGCGCAGCGGGCACGCGCCCGAGGCGCGGTTCGGGCTTGCGAGCCTGGCGTATGCGCAGGGGCGCGTTGATGACGCGCGGAAGCTGCTGGACGAGGTGCTGCAATCGGGGCAGCCGGCGGGGCGGCAGGTCGAGGCGCGGCTGCTGCGCGGGCGGGTCGCGTTTGATCGCGGGGAGTATGAGGAGGCGGGCGGGCACTTCGCTGCGGTCGAGGGCGCGGGGGTCCAGACGCTGCGCGATGACGCGGCGTATTGGCTTGCGAAGGTGGATTTGCGCGAGGAGCGACCGGCGGACGCCGCGGAGCGGTTGGATGCGTTGGTGCGGAGTGCCCCGAAGAGTCAGTTGCTGGGCGAGGCGATGTTCGATCGGGGGGTTGCGCTGAGTAGAGCGGGGGATTCGCCGGGGGCGTTCGAGGCGTATGAGGCGTTCCTGGATCGGTTTGAGGGGCATGCTCTCGCGGCGTCGGCGCTGCGGATGAACGCGGGGCTGGCGCACGAGTTGGGGCGGTATGACCAGTCGCTTGCGCTCTCTGAGGATTTTCTGGAGCGGTATCCGCGGCATGAGGCGGCGGCGGATGTGCTGTTCCTGGCGGGTGAGAACGATTATCTGAGCGGGCGGTTTGAGGATGCGCTGGGGCGGTATGAAATGGTGCTTGCTGGCGAGCCCGAGGAGGGGCTTGGCGAGCGGGCGACGTATCGCAAGGGGATGGCGCTGGTGCGGTTGGATCGGTTCGAGGAGGCGATGCCGCTGCTGGAGCGGGTGGCGGGAGATGGTGCGCCGGCGGCGTATCTGCCGGCGCTGTTTGCGATGGCGGACGGGCTGTTCGTGCGGGGTGCGTGGGCGCGGGCGGAGGAGTTGTTTGTTGATTATCTGGGGAGCGAGGGGGCGGATGGGTCGCTGGTGGATGATGCGCTGATCAAGGTGGGCGTGGCGCGGATGCGCCAGGACGACCCGGCGGGGGCAGCCCAGGCGTTTGAGCGGTTGCTGGGGGCGCACGCGGAGAGCTCGCACGCGTTGCAGGCGCGGTTCGAGTTGGCGCAGGTGCTGGTGTTGCTGGATGAGCCGGGGCGGGCGCGGGAGGCGTTTGAGATGGTGCTCAGCGAGGGCGGGGAGTCGCGGTTTGCGCCGCATGCTCTCAGGCATCTGGGCGCGATCGCGATGGAGGCAGAGGAGTATGAGCTTGCCGCGGCGTATTACGACCGGCTGAGCGCGATGGGGGGCGATGACGGGGCTTCGGCGCTGCTGCGGCAGGGGCAGTCGCTGCTGGCGGCGGGGAAGGTCGAAGAGTCGCTTGGGCCGCTGGAGGCGGCGATGGGGGGCGGGGGCGAGGATGCGCTGCGGGCACGGGCGCATCGGGCGATCGCGCTGGCTCGGCTCGAGAGGCACGATGAGGCAGCGAGCGAGGTTGCGGAGATTCTGGGTGGGCGGCACGAGGCATTGAGCGAGGAACTGGTGCGATCGCTGCGGTATGAGCGGGCGTGGGCGCTGCGGAAGCTGGATCGGCCGGATGAGGCGAACGCGGCGTATCGGGAGTTGCTGGAGGAGCAGCCGCGGGATGCGACAAGGGCGTATGCGTTGTTGGATCTGGGTGGGTTGGAGATGGATGGCGAGCGATATGGGGAGGCGGTCGAGCCGCTGACGGAGGCGCTGGCGATCGCGACGGATCTTGGTGACGAGATGGATCCGCGGATCTTGGCGCAGAGCGAGTATCGGTTGGGTGTGGCGCAGTTCCGGCTGGGGAAGGCCAAGGAGGCGGGGGAGTTGCTGGGCGGGTTTGCGGCGCGGCATCCGCAGAGTCCGTTGCGGGCGTCGGCGGGGTTGATCGCGGGCGAGGCGCTGTTTCAGTTGGGGCGGTTCGAGCAGGCGAGTCGAGAGCTGGATCGGGTGGTGCGGGAGCACGGGGACGATCCCTCGGCGATGAACGCGCTGCTGCGGCTGGGCGAGTCCGAGGCGGCGCTGCAGCGCTGGGCGAAGAGCGAGAAGGCGTTCGGCGAGTTTCTGAGGCGGTATCCGAAGTCGGAGCTCGCGTATCAGGCGCGGTTCGGGCTGGCGTGGTCGCGGGAGAATCAGGGGCAGTACGATGAGGCAATTAGAGGGTATCGCGAGGTGGTCGCGATGCACAAGGGGCCGACGGCGGCGCGGGCGCAGTTTCAGATCGGCGAGAGCTTGTTTGCGCAGCAGAAGCATCAGGACGCGGTGACGGAGTTTCTGCGGGTGGATATTTTGTACGCGGTGCCGGAGTGGACGGCGGCGGCGTTGTACGAGGCCGGGCGGTGCTTCGAGGCGATGCGCCAGGGCGGGCAGGCGCGCGAGCAGTACGGCGAGGTGATCGAGCGGTTCGCGGACAGCGAGTGGGCGCGGCTGGCGCGCGAGCGGCTGGACGCGATCGCCGCGACGGCGCGGCGCGGGGGCGAGTAAGGAGCGGCGCTTGCGAGGGCGTTTTGGTTGGGTCTCACAGGGACGGAAAGACACGCGATGATTGATTTTCTTCAGGCCTTGATCGCCCAGGAAGCCGCGTCGGGGAGCACGTCGCTGTGGGAGCTGGCCAAGAAGGGCGGGCCGATGATGATCCCGATCGGGATCTGCTCGCTGGTGGCGCTGGCGGTGGTGTTCGAGCGGATGGTGACGCTGCGCCGGACGAACGTGATCCCGACGGGGTTCATGAAGGGGTTGAAGAAGACGCTGAGCGAGACCGGGGGCGAGCGGGAGGCGGTGCTTGCGTATTGCAACAAGAGCAAGAGTCCGATCGGGCGGATCTGCGCGGCGGGGCTGAATCGGGCGGGGCGGTCGATCGAGACGATCGAGAAGCGGATTACCGAGGCGGGCGAGCACGAGATTCTGCGGCTGCGGAAGTATCTGCGGTCGCTGGCGGTGATCGCGAGCGTGTCGCCGCTGCTGGGGTTGACCGGGACTATTTTCGGGATGATCCGGGCGTTCCAGACGGTGGCGTTCAGCGGGGAGGCGCTGGGGAAGACCGAGCAGCTCGCGGAGGGGATCTATGAGGCGATGGTGACGACGGCGGCGGGGCTTCTGGTGGCGATCCCGGCGTTGATTTTTTATAACTGGCTGTCGTCGAAGATCGACCGGCGGGTGGCGGAGATGGACCATGTGAGCATCGAGTTCGCCGAGGAGTTTATGGCGAGCAGCGAGCAGAACGGGGAGCCGGAGTCGCTTCCCCTCAAGAGTGAACTGAAGCGTTCAAAGGCGGAGGCGTAGATGCTTTTGAAGCGCCAGTTGCAGGAGCTCTCGCCGAACATCGATCTCACGCCGGTGATCGATATCGTATTTCTGCTGTTGATCTTCTTTCTGGTGGCGACGACGTTTGCGCAGCAGGAGCGGGAGTTGAAGGTGACGCTGCCGGAGGCGGCGAACGCCGGGCCGATCTCGGCGGCGCTGCGCGAGGTGGTGATCAACGTGGATAGCGCGGGCACGATCATCGTCTCGGGGCGGGAGATGAGCGATGAGGACCTGCGGACGCTGGTGCGCGAGGCGATCGAGGCGAACCCCGAGCAGAAGGTGACGGTCCGGGGCGATACTTCAGTTAACTACGGCCGGATTACGCAAGTGCTGGACATTTGCAAGGGCGAGGGTGTGATTGATATTTTTCTGGACACCGTGCCGATCGGTTGATGGGAGCGACAGATGCGCAAACTGCTCGTTGCCATCGTGGTCATGGCTCTGGTCGGCGGGGGGATCGTCGGCGGGGCGTTTGTCTATAAGTCCAAGCGTGAGTCGGCGGCGACGTTTCTGACCGATGGGGCGAGCATTCATGTCGCGGCGGGGGAGGCGGCGAAGCGCCGGGTGCTTTGGACACCGCCGGAGGCGCTGGCGGAGACGGTCAATACGTCGCAGGATGAGTACGAGCCGTTCTTGAGCGCCGATGCGCAGACGATGCTGTTCGTGCGTGGCAAGGCGGGGGGCGGGGCGGATATCTATCTTTCGCGTCGGACGCCATCGCGTCGGATGCTCGATGGCTGGTCGGATCCGTCGCCGGTCTCGGTCAATACGGAAAACTTCGATGAGCTGGGGCCGGCGTTCTCGCGTGATGGGAACACGATCTACTTCTATTCGGATCGTCCCGGCGGGCTCGGCGGGTACGACATCTGGGCGGCGGATCGGCTCGAGAGCGGGGCGTGGGGCGCGGCGCGGAATCTCGGGACGGCGATCAACAGCGCGTTCAATGACTACGGGCCGACGCTGAGTCCGGACGGCTCGCGGCTGCTGTTCGCCTCGAACCGGCCGACGGCGGAGGAACTGGCGGAGATCGACGAGGACGCGTGGGCGGCGACGCTGCGCGAGGACGTGTATTCGGCGGACTATGACCTGTACGAGTCGCGGGTGGGCGATCGGGGTCTTGGGCGGGCGCGGGCGATCGAGGCGTTGAATACCGGGGCGCACGATGGGTCGCCGGCGTTCAGCCCGGGCGGGGATTTTTTGTACTTCGCGTCGAAGCGCGAGGGCGGGTATGGCGGGTACGACTTGTATCGGGTGCGGCTTGCCGCGGAGGGCGAGATCGATCTGGCGGCGCATCCGGTCGAGCATCTGAGCGCCGGGGTAAATACAGCGCATAACGAGTTGGATCCGGTGGTCTCGCAGTTGGGGTTCGAGTTGCATTTCAGTTCCGATCGGTTGGCGGTGATCGGCGGAACGGAGGGCGAGGGGTCGTACGATCTGTTCGCGTCGGTGTCGCGCGAGGTGTATGAGTCGATCGAGGCGCCGGCGTTCGATTGGGCGGGGCTTTGGAGCCTGGTCTGGCCCAATCTGCTGTGGTTGCTGCTCTTGCTGCTGCTTCTGGTGCTGCTGTTCCTTTTACTTCGGAACAAGTCGATGCAGGACCGGTATCGGCGGCTGAGCCTGCTCGCCAAGTGTCTGTTGATCTCGATGCTGGTGCATCTGCTGCTGCTGAGCGTGATCGGGGCGTATCGGCTGGGGACGGTGTTGGGCGAGGTGATGGATCGGTCGGGGGCGTCGCGGGTGGCGCTGACGACGCGTGAGGGGGCGAGTGATGTGGCGCGGCAGGTGCGGGGATCGTTGACGCAGGTGGAGGTGCGGCAGGCTTCGTTTGAGTCGCTGGCGACGCCGATGGAGCTGCCGAGATTGGAGCTGCCGCGGGAGGTGCGCGAGTTTGCGATGGATCGCTCGGCGGCGAGTGATGCTCGATTGGAGCGTGCGGAGGCGGAGGAGGCCGCGGCGAGGCGGGCGGAGTTGGAGCTGCGCGAGGAGAATCGGGAAGTTGAGCTTGCGCAGGCGAGGGAGCGTGCGGCGGTGCCGGATGCGCCGACGCCCGATGCGCCCGCAGAGGAGACGCGGGGCGAGGTGAGCGAGGCGCGGGTGGAGGCGCGGCGGGCGTCGTCGGATGTTGCGCTGGAGGCGGAGCTGGCTTCGCCGGCGGCGGTGGAGGTCGCGCAGAGCGCCGAGCTTGCCGACGACGCGGCGTTCGAAGCGCCGTCGGCGAGCGAGGCTCAGCCGAGGGAACTGGAGACGGCCGAGCCGGAGGCGGTGTTGGCCGAGCGGCCCGCAGAGGCGGATGTCGATGGGCCGCGCGAGGCTGTGGCGTCGGATGTTCGGAGCGAGCGGGACGTGGAGGTCGCCGAGGCTCGTCCGGCGAGCGTTCGTGATGAGCGTGCGGTCGCCGTTGACGCGACGGCGGAGCAGGCGACGGAGGTTGCGTTAGAGCAAAGCGAGGCGGCGGAGCCTCTGACGACCTTGGCAGAGCGGCAGGCGGCGGGGGATGCTCGGGCGGTCGAGACGGCGGTGAAGATTGCGCGGGGCGTTGAGCTCAGTGCGTTGAGCGACGCCGATGCGCCGGCGGTGGACGGCTCGACCATGGAGGTCGAGCGGACGGAGGTCGCGCCGGAGCGGTTGGCGCGGATCAGCGAGCAGAGTCCGTCGGCGGTGCGTGCGGAGGCGGTGGAAGTGGTGGAGGCGAGTGGGCCGCGGGTGGAGCAGGCGCGGATCTCGCCGGAGCTTGCGTTGCCGTCGGTGGATGCGCTGGCGCTGGCGAGCCCGGAGGTCGAGGATGCGGGGACGCCGCATTCGAAGGTCGAGCCGATGGCGGTGGCGGAGGTCGAACCGATCTCGCTCGATAATGCGCCGGAGATCGACTCCGATGGGTTGGAGCTTGCGCGGACGGATGTGGAGCCGGAGCGGTTCGTGGAGATCGCGTCGCGGTCGCCGTCGGCGGTGCGGCATGAGAGTCTGGAGCCGATGGTGGGCGCGCCGGCGAGTGGGTCGGCCGCTGCGGAGTTGATGCCGGAGTTCGAGGAGGCGGGGGTGGAGGCGCTGGCGCTGCCGGCGATGAGTGCCGCGGCGAGTGATGCGAGGCCCGATGCGCGGGCGGACGGCTTTGACGTTGTGCGCGAGGCCGAGGTGGATCCGCTGGATGAGCCGGAGGTGAGTGTCGCGGGGTTGGATGCCGGCCAAGATGAGGCGGTGGATGGCGCGGCGTCGGAGGCTGGGCTTGATGTGGTTGACGCGGTCGTCGCGAGCGAGGCGCCGCGGGCGGCATCGCGGGTCGAGATTGCGCAGGGACAGATCGAAGAGCCGGAGTTCGGCGAGTTTGGGATTGGGTCGGTCGAGGTGGAGACGGGGAGTATCGCGGCGGCGCAGCGGGCGGGGGAGAGCTCTGTCGCGCAGTCGGCGGTGAGCGAGATTGCCGTTGAGAGCTTTGTGCCGGCGGTGGATGCGCTCGGGGGCGAGATCGCGCTGTCGGATGAGACGCTTGCGTCGGATGAGGCGATGCGGGAGCCGGCGGCATCGGAAGCGACGCTGTCGATGGCCGATGCTCCGGTTGTTGAGAGTGAGGTTGTGCGCGCGCCGGAGCGGGTGATCGAGGCGCCGGCGAGTGTGGAAGAAACTTCAATAGTCCGTGGCTCGGTCGCGCCGACGCCTGCGGTGGAGCTGGTGCCGCTGGCGGACGTGGCGGTGTTCGATGGGGGTGAGTCGCTGACGCTGCCGGCGATGGCGGCGGTGGGTGTGGCGGTCGATGCGCCGGCACGGATCGTGGAGGACGCGTCGCTGACGCTGGAGGTGCCGAGCGAGCTGGCGGCGGTGCCGCGGGCGTATCGCCAGCGGGCGGAGGAGTTTCGCGTCGAGCTGATCGACGAGCTGGGCGGGAGCGAGGAGACAGAGCTCGGGGTCGAGGCGGCGCTGGCGTGGCTGGCGCGGCACCAGGATCTGACCGGGCACTGGTCGGGGACGGCGTTCGATGAGGACTGCGAGGCGTGCGAGGGTGACTCGCGGCTGGAGAATGAGGCGGCGCTGACGGGGTTGAGCACGCTGGCGTTTGTCGGGGCGGATCACACGCATCTTCGGCGGGGGCCGTATCGCGATGCGATGCGCCGGGCGGTGGATTGGATCGTGCGGAGTCAGGACGAGGCGGGGGATCTGTCGCGGGGCGACGGGATCTACGCGCACGCGATCGCGACGACGGCGCTGGCGGAGATGCTGGCGATGACGGGGGATCCGGCGCTGGTGGGGCCGGTGCAGAAGGCGGCGTCGTTCATTGTGGATCGGATCGAGGGCGATCCGAGCGGGTGGCAGGGCGAGGTCGGGGCGATCGGGGATACGTCGGCGATCGGGTGGCAAGTGATGGCGCTGGTAAGCGCGCGCCGGGCGGGGGCGGAGGTGCCGGATGCGGCGTTCGACGCGGCGCGGGACTGGATCGACCGGCTGGGGTTCCCGGGCGATCCGGGGGTGTATGCGCACGCGCCGGGCGAGGACCCGAGCCGCTGGGCGACGGGTGAGGCGATGTTCTCGCACCGGCTGCTCGGGCGAGGGCGGGATGACGATCGGATGCTGCGCTCGGCGGAGGTGATCGGGTCGATCGATCCGGACTGGGACGGCCAGGAGAGCACGTTCCAGTGGTATGTGACGACGATGGCGCTGTATCAGCATCAGGGTCGGATCTGGAATGGCTGGAACGAGGAGTTGATCGATCAGCTCCTGGATCATCAGGAGCAGCGCGGGCACGAGGCGGGGAGCTGGGATGTGCGAGATCGAAACTCGCTTGTCGCGGGGCGGGTGTATCAGACGGCGATGAATACGTTGTTGCTGGAGGTCTATTACCGGTATCTGCCGGGGTTCATGGATCTGGACGCGGCGGACACGGGGGTTGTGCGCGGGCGGGTGTTCGATGGTCGGACGGGCGAGGCGCTGGTGGGGGCGCTGGTGCGGTTGGATCTGCCGGACCGCCCGCCGCAGATCGTGGTGACGGGGGATCGCGGCAGGTACACGCTGCGTCCGGAGGACGTGCCGGACCATGTGGCGATCACGGCGACGATGGAGGGGTATCTGCCGGGGTCGGTGAATGTGCCGACCGAGCAGTTGTTGCGAGGGGTTGTCGAGCGGGATATCGAGCTGTTCCCGCAGGTGGCGGGGGTGCTCGCGCTGGAGGCCCAGCCGGAGGTGCATCACCTGGGCAACAACGAGTTCAGCGGGCGGATCAACAGCCAGTTCCAGCGAGAGGCAGAGGGACTGGTGTATGAGCGGACGTTCGTGCTGGATCGCGGGCTGCTGCGGATGGCGCAGGAGCGGGCGGAGGTGCGTTTGCTGCACAAGGGCACCCAAGCGCCGAATCCGGTGCGGATCAACGGGAATCGGCTGAGCCAGCGGCTGGTGGATTCGCCGAGGGATGGGAGCTTTGGCGAATGGCGGGCGACGTTCCCGGCTCGCTGGCTGGTCGAGGGCGAGAACGTGCTGGAGATCCGGAGCGTGCGGGGGAACTCGGACCTGGACGACTTCGAGTTCGTGAACGTGCGGGTGGTGCTGGATCCCGGCGGGCAGGACGATCGGCGCTGAGGCGGCGTTTTCGGACCAAATCAGGGTCCTGTGGGCGGTTTCGGGGCAGTGCGTGCAGCCAGCGGCCGATGCTGGGGCTACAAGATCCGTGACGGATCAGCTCTTACGCTTCTTTCGCTCGCCGCATTGCTGGGGAAAGCCATGAAACACGCACGGATTCTGTCGGCGCTTGCCGGTCTCGCACTTGCCGCGGGCTTTGGTCAGGCCCGCGATTTGCCGCCGTTTGAGAAGGTGTCGGAGGGGTTCGAGGCGGTGAACTCGTCGGCGGATGGGTCGAAGCCGCTGTACAACGTCTGGGTGAACGACAGCGAGCGGCAGATGCTCGCGGAGATCCCGCGTTCGGCGATGGGCAAGCGGATGTTCGTGATCCCGACGGTCGCGGGCGGGGACACGCAGACGGGCGTGTACTCGATCTGGCACAACCTCGTGCGGAATCCCTCGAAGCAGGTGTACTGGAAGAAGATCGGCGACACGCTGGTGCTGATCGAGCCGAACCTGGCGTACCGGTCGATGGGCGACGCCGAGAGCAAGGCGGCGACCGAGCGGATCTATACCGATCGGGTGGTGCTGACGACGCCGATCGTGGCCAAGGGGCCGAGCGGCGGGCATGTGATCGATCTGGACAATCTGCTGTTGAATCAGTCGGGCACGTTCTTCGGGAGCTTCACGCGCGGGGCGAACACGAAGCTGGCGGAGATCAAGTCGGCCAAGGCGTTCCCGTACAACCTGGAGTTCACGCTGGAGCTGCCGCGGTCGAACGGGCAGTTGGTGCAGATCCACTACTCAATCGGGAGCCCGCCGAAGAGCAGCGGGTTCAAGGCTCGCGAGGCGGATCGGCGTGTGGGGTTCTTCTACACGGACTTTACGGATCGGGCGAAGAACGACGGGGAGAGCCAGAAGGTGCGGTACGCGCACCGCTGGCACCTGGAGAAGCGAGATCCGAAGCTGAGGCTGAGCCCGCCGAAGCAGCCGATCGTGTACTACATCGAGCACACGACGCCGGTCAGGTATCGCAAGTGGGTACGTGACGGGATTCTCGCGTGGAATAAGGCGTTCGAGCAGGTGGGGATTCTGGGGGCGATCGAGGTGCGCCAGCAGGACGCGCAGACCGGGGCCTTCATGGATATCGACCCCGAGGATATTCGTTATAGCTTCGTGAGGTGGACGAACAGCCACATGGGCTTTGCGATCGGGCCGAGCCACGCGCACCCGGAGACCGGGGAGATCTATGAGGCCGACATCGTGATGGATGAGCAGTTCATCGCGGGGTGGGCGGCGGACCACATCACGAGCCAGCTGGCGACCGAGGCGATGATGGATATGGAGCCGCAGACGGTCGCGTGGTTCGATGAGAACCCGCAGTGGGACCCGCGGGTGCGGCTTGCGGCGCCGGAGGACCGGGCGCGGGTGATGGCGTATCGCGCGGCGGTCGCGAGCGGGCAGGAGTGGGAGGGCGAGGTGCCGCCGACGATGCTGCCGACGGTGTGGAGCCAGCCGGACGCGGATTTCGCGACGACCGGCGGGCTGTGCAACGCGCTGCATCACCTGACGCGTCAGGTGGGATATTCGCGGATGATGCTCGACGCGGGGATCGTCAGCCTCGGCGACGAGGATGAGGATGGCGAGGACGTGCAGATGCTCGATGGGGTGCCCGAGGAGTTCGTGGGGCCGCTGCTCAAGGCGGTGATCATGCACGAGGTCGGGCACACGATGGGGCTGATGCACAACTGGAAGGGGACCAGCGTCGCGAGCTACGACGAGGTGAACTCCGAGGCGTTCAAGGGCAAGCAGACGATGTCGGTGTCGGTGATGGATTACTTGCCGATCAATATCGTCGCGGCGGACGAGGACTCGGAGCTGATCCAGGGCGATTTCGACACGATCGACCTGGGGACGTACGACATGTGGGCGATTCAGTGGGGGTACGCGGACAAGGGCGAGGGCGAGATCGCGCGTCAGGCGGCGGACCCGGCGCACGCATTCATGTCCGACGAGGGCAGTTCCGGCCCGGATCCGCACGCCAAGACGTGGGATATCGGCGAGAACAGTTTGGACTTCGCGGACAACCAGTTGCGGCTGGCGAATCGGATCCGCTCGAAGATCATCGACGAGATCGTGGACGACAACGAGAGCTGGCAGAAGGCCAGCCGGGCGTATCAGCAGACGCTGGGCTTGCAGATGGGCGCGATGCGCACGGCGAGCAACTGGGTCGGCGGGGCGCACGTCAACCGGTTCCGCAAGGGCGACGAGGGGGCGGGCGATCCGATCACGCCGGTGGATGTCGAGCGGCAGCGCCGGGCGGTCGAGCTGATCTGCGCCAGCGCGTTCGACGAGGAGGCGTTCGGGCTGAGCCCGGAGCTGCTCGCGAAGTTCGGGGCCGACCAGTGGTTCGACGAGCGCGGCGGGCAGCCGGACTGGCCCGTGCACGACCAGGTCTTGGGCGTGCAGGCGTCGGCGATGAGCATGCTCTTGAACCCGACGCGCCTGCGCCGGGTGCTGGACAACGAGCAGCGGACGGCGAGCGGGGAGGACGCGCTGACGGTGCCGGAAATTCTCGAGAATGTTCGCGAGAAGGTGTGGACGAGCGACACGTCGCGCCGGAGCTTCACGGCGCGGCAGCCGATGGTCTCGAGCTTCGGGCGGAATCTGCAGCGCGAGCATCTGGATCGGCTGATCGATCTGGCGACCGGGCTGCGCTGGCCCGGGGCCAGCGGGGCGACGATCTCCTCGCTGGCGCGCCAGGAGCTGCGCGAGATCCAGGGGACGATTTTCGCGATGCAGAAGCGCAGCCCGGACGCGTATACGGCGGCGCACCTGGAGGACGCACAGGAGCGGCTCGATAAGGCGCTGGACGCGGCGTATCTGCGGCGCGATTGAGGACGCCGAGTTGACCTGCGTGCGTGTGTGAAACTCGACGCTCGGGTCGGTTGGCCCGGGCGTTTTTTCTTGAGGAAGTCTGGGGGCTGCGGTAGACTGCGTGAGACGCGAGCGTTCGAGTTCGAGCGCTATGGACTTGGCGGGAAGGATCAAGATGAGACCTGTTTCTTGCGTGGCGATCGGGTGTTCGGTGCTGTTGAGCGGGGCGCTTTCGAGTTCGGCGTCGGCCCAGCGGATCGTGTCGGTGGATGTCTTGAGCGACACGCTGGTGCGGATCGACTTGCAGAGCGGGTCGGTCTTGCCGATCGGGGCGCTGGGCGTCGACGTCGAGATGGCCGACCTGGCGACGTTCGACGGCGAGCTGTTCATGGTGACCAACACCGGTGCCGGGTCGGACACGAAGCTGTATCGGGTGAGCCCGAACACGGGGGCGGCGACGTTCTGTTGCGATATTTCGTCGGATAGCAACGGCAGGACGGTGCAGTTCGGCGAGGCGCTGACGAGCGACGATGTCGGGCTGATTCTCGGGTACGACGCGCGGGTGGATGAGAACGCGATCAGCTTTGGGTATGGGCGGATAGAGGACGGCGGGGGCGTGCAGAACGTGACGAATCTCTCGGGGTGCGCGGACCTGTGCGACTCGGACGGGGCGGGGTATGACCCGCTGCTGGGTGTCGTGTTCACGGTCGATGGCGTGGAGGACGATGGGCGGAGCGACTGGGGCGTCTTCGAGCTGAGCGACGGCGAGATCTTCAATACCGATTCGGTGGATGAGGTCACGGCGATGGGGCTGGTCAACGACGTCGTCGTCGATAATGACCTTGCGTTCGGCGTGACCAACGCGCCCGGCGAGAGCGGGGCGCTGCTGGTGTTCTCGCGAGACGGCTCGGCGTGGGATCTGACGGGGGTGACGCGGATCGTGGGGGCGGATCAGGTCGTGCTCAATGGCGTTGCGGTGGCGGCGCAGAATGACTGTGGCGCGGATATCGACGGGGATGGCGACGCGGACGCGTCGGATTTCTTCGGGTATCTGGACCTGTTCGCGGCGGGCGATGCGCGGGCGGATACCGATCGGGACGGGGATATCGACGCGGAGGACTTCTTCGGGTACTTGGATTTGTTCGCGGCGGGGTGCTGAACGACAGAGACGGATTTACCACGAGAGGGCACAGAGAAAGAATCGGTTTAGACTCAGCCATGAAACAGGGAGATATAAACCACGGAGTTGCACGGAGTGTCACGGAGTAAGAGATGGGTCAGGAATCAATCCGACACATTGAGGTGGCCCACGAACGGCGGACGCCGTTGATTGCTATGCCGCGTCCTGTTCGAACGCGGCGGGGGTGCGTATCCGAGCGCCTGGTGCAGCCGCTGGCGATTGTAGAACACGTCGATGTACCTGAACACGCTCGTGCGGGCCTGCTCGATGTTGGCCAGTCGCTCGTGAGCGATCCACTCGCTCTTCAGCGAGCCCATGAACCGCTCCATCGGCGCGTTGTCCCAGCAGTCCCCGCGCCGGCTCATGCTGCACGCGATGCCGTGCTCGCCCAGCAGGGCGCGGTACCGCTCGCTGGCGTACTGCACGCCCCGGTCGGAGTGGTGCAGCAGCCCCGAGCCCGGCCGACGCCAGCGGATCGCGCCGTCCAACGCTTCCAGCACCAGCGTCGTCTCCAGGCTGTCGCTCAGCGCCCAGCCCACGATCCGACGCCTCTGGGCCCGCGAGCGCAGGCCGAGCTCGCCCATGATCTTCGCCACGGTGTTGCGGCAGACCTCGACCCGGCGCACGGCCAGCTCCTGCGCGACCTTGCGGCTGCCGTAGATCCCGTGGCTGGCCGCGAACGCCTCGCGGACCTCGCCGGTGAGGGCCTCGCGTCGGCGCTGGCGAGCCGACGGCTTGCGCTTGAGCCAGTCGTAGAAGCCGCTGGGCGAGACGCCGAACACAGAGGCCATCAGCCGCACCGGGTATACCTCGCGGTAGGCCTTCATGACGCGGTAGAAGCTCACGGGCGATCCTCCCGGGCGAAGAACGCCGCCGCTTCTTTGAGAAGGTCGCGCTCCATGCGCAGCTTGCGGTTCTCGGCGCGGAGCTGCTCGAGCTCGTCGGCCTGCGACGCGTAGACGCGCTGGGCGGGCTGGGCATCGGCGTAGCGATCCAGCCAGGCGCCGATGGTCTGATGACACACTCCCACAGCCTTGGCCGCGGCCGTCTTGCTGTAGCCCTCCTTGGTCACCAGACGAACCGCCTCACGCTTGAACTCTTCGGAGTAATGACCCATCCCGGACTCCTTCCGCCGGCCAGTATGCCGGCTCCGTCCGGTGTCCGCCATTCGTGGGCCACCTCACCGCTCAGCTTCCAAAGAACTCTCCCTCCGTGTCACTCCGTGCAACTCCGTGGTGAGACTTTTCTCTCTGTGTCCTCTGTGCCCTCTTGTGGTGAGACTGCATTACGAGGACTCGAGGCCGCCGAAGCGGCGGTTGCGGGAGGCGTAGTCGCGGATGGCGGTCAAGAGCTCGGCCTTGCCGAACTCGGGCCAGAGGATCTCAGATATGTAAAACTCGGCGTAGGAGAGCTGCCAGAGGAGGTAGTTGCTGAGGCGGCGTTCGCCGGCGGTGCGGATGAGCAGGTCCGGATCGGGCAGGTCGGCGGTGTCGAGGTTTACTGAGATCGCGGCGTCGTCGATGGTGTCGGGGTCGATCTTGGCGTCGCGGGCGTCGGCGGCGATCTTGCGGACAGCGCGGACGATCTCGTCGCGCGAGCCGTAGTTGAGCGCGAGGCAGAGGGTTGGGCCGGTGCAGTGGCTGGTGGCGTCGATGACGCGGGCGATGGCCTCGCCGGCGGGGTCGGGCAGTTCCTGCCAGCGGCCGATCGCGCGCAGGCGGATGTTCTCGCGGATGAGTTCCTCGCGCTCGTTGTCGCAGTAGATGGCGCAGAGTTCCATGAGGGCGTCGATCTCGGCCTTGGGTCGTTTCCAGTTCTCGCTGGAGAAAGAGTAGAGGGTGAGGGCCTCGACGCCGAGGACGCCGCAGGTCTCGACGGTTTCGCGCACGGCGGCTGCGCCGTTGCGGTGGCCGAAGATGCGGGGGAAGCCTCGTTCGGTGGCCCACCTGCCGTTGCCGTCCATGATGATGGCGATGTGGCGGGGGATGCGGACGGGGTCGATCTGGGGGAGCAGGCTCCTGGGGTCGGCGTTGGGGCTGATCCGGCGCATCCGCTCGAGGCGGGCGAGGCCCTCGGGCGAGATCGGCTGGGCGATTTGTTCGGAATGGCTCGGGCGGGTTGCGGACAAATCTCGCCTTTCGGGCTCTGCTCAGACTGTGATTCGGCTTTTAGGTCAGTGGATCTCGATCGTCTGCTCGCGGTCGGGGCCGACGCCGGCGAGCGAGAGGGGCGCGCCGGCGTGCTCCTCGACGTACGACAGGTAGTGGCGGGCGTTCGAGGGGAGGTCGTCGAGGGATCGGACGGCGGAGATATCTTCTGTGAAGCCGGGCAGGGAGATGAGCACGGGCTTGGCGCGGGCGAGCGAGCGGGCGTCGGGCAGGAATCGCTCGGTGCGGTTGCCGTCGATCTCGTAGGCGATGCAGACCTTGATGGGGTCGATGCCGCTGAGCACGTCGAGCATGGTCATGCAGAGACTGTCGACGCCGTTGAGCATGACGGCGTAGCGGAGTGCGACGAGGTCGAGCCAGCCGATGCGGCGGGGGCGTCCGGTGGTGGTGCCGAACTCGCGGCCGCGCTCGCGGATGGTCGTGGCGAGGTCGTCCTGGATCTCGGTGGGGAAGGGCCCGCCGCCGACGCGGGTGCAGTAGGCCTTGCAGATGGCGAGGATGTTGTGGATGGCCTTGGGGCTGATGCCGGCGCCGGCGGGGATGCCCAGTGCGCTGGAGTTGGAGGAGGTGACGTAGGGGTATGTGCCGTGGTCGACGTCGAGGAGGGTGGCGTTGCCGCCCTCGAAGAGGAGGCGTTTGCCGGCGCGTTGGAGGTCGTGGAGGAGGTAGGAGGTGTCGGTGATGCGGGGGCGGAGGATCTCGCCGATCTCGATGAAGCGGTCGCAGATGGCCTCGGGAGACGGGATGTCGGGGTCCTCGCGGATCTCGGGGGAGGCGAGCTGCGCGGCACGCGACACGAGCTGCTTGAGCTCTGCGGGACGGAGGAGATCGGCGACGCGGATGGCGGCGGCGCGGTGGGCCTTTTCTGCGTAGGCGGGGCCGATGCCTCGGCGGGTGGTGCCGATGCCGCCGGTGGCTTCCTGCTCGTTGAACTCGCGGGCGAGGAGGGTCTCGCGCCGGGCGTCTTCGGCCTTGTGGTAGGGGGTGACGATGTGGGCGCGATCGGAGAGGATGAGCCCGGCGGTGTCGATGCCCTGGGCCTCGAGGTTGTCGATCTCTTTGAGGAGCTGATCGGGGTCGACGACGACGCCGTTGGCGATGATGGCCTTCTTGTCGGGGTAGAGGATGCCTGAGGGGACGAGGTGGAGGCTGAAGCGTTTTCCCTGGACGACGATGGTGTGGCCGGCGTTTGCGCCGCCGTTGTAGCGGATGACGGCGTCGTGCTCAGGGGCGAGGCGGTCGACGATCTTGCCCTTGCCCTCGTCGCCCCATTGGGCGCCGATGACGGCGGTGGATTGTGGTTTTTTCGCTTTGGGCATGGCTTACCGGGCGGAAGGTTAGGGGAGGCGCGCGTGGGTTTCCCTTGCCTGGGCGGGGGATTGAGTGTTTCGATCCGATAATGGGCGATCGTCGTGGGTTGGGCTCTGGTTCGCTTGAGCCTCGGGCACGTTCGGGCCGATTGTTGATTTGCGATGCCCGGACCCGAGACGATCAAGCTGAAGTGTCCGAACCTTCGATGCCGGAAGGTGCTGTCGGCGCCGACGACGGCTCGAGGACAGGTCGTGCGGTGCAAGCACTGCATGACGCATCTGCGGGTGCCCTTGCTGAGTGCGCAGGGTGAGCGGTCGTCGCAGCCGCCTCGCAAGAGCGCTTAGCGGAGTCTCGGGCGCTGCGAGCGAGCGACATTGACGAAATCTTGAGCTGATACGGGCGCTGGTGCGCCTCAACCCGGGCCTTCGCGGGGCCTCAGGTCCGGCGTCCGGTCGTTCGTGTGGGCTTTGAGGTTGGTCGGCGCGAGATCGAGGGCGCGTCAGATGATGAGGGCGAGCCAGGCGTAGGCGAAGGGGCCGACGAGCAGGGGGGAGTCGATGATGTCGAGGATGCCGCCGAAGCCGGGGAGGGACTGGCCCGAGTCCTTGGCGGCGGCGTCGCGTTTGTAGAGGCTGATAGCGAGGTCGCCTGCCTGGGCGACGAGGGCGATGATGAGCCCGGTCGGGATGGCGAGCAGGAGCGGGGCGTCCTTGACGGGTTCGACGAGCGACCAGCCGGCGAGGGCGATCGCGATGGAGGCGAGGACGCCGCCGACGAGGCCCTCCCAGGTCTTCTTGGGGCTGAGCCAGGGGATGAGCTTGTGCTTGCCGATGGCCTTGCCGGTGAAGAACGCGCCGATATCACAGGCTTTGGTGGTGACGAGGATGAATAGGAGAAGCCAGGCGGAGTGCTCCTGGCGGAGTGCGAGGAGGAAGCCGAGCATGACGCCGAGGTGGACGAAGGCGAGCATCGCGCCGGCGATGGCGGTCATTGCGCCGATGGGGTCGCGGGTGCGGCAGATGTCGAGTGCGGCGATGGCGAGGACGGCGACGGCGTAGCCCAGGGAGCCGGGGCCTTGGGCGCCCGCGCTGACCGCGGCCATGCCGGCGATCGTGGCGAGTGAGAGGATGGGGGTGTTGGTGCGGACGCCCTTGGCTCGCAGGAGGATCGCGAGTTCGCGGCTGGCGAGCACGCCGAGGAAGAGGGCAAGGGGCAGGAGGACCAGGCCCGGGGCGATGTTGCCCGAACGGGCGAGGAAGGCGGGGAGCCAATTGGGCGCGGGCTGGTCGGCGAGCCACTGGTCGAGCCAGAGCATGGCGACCAGGGCGGCGATGAGCACGGGGCCAAGGGAAAGTCGGGCACGCACGGGGGCAAGGGTACCCCCGACTCTTCGTTGAGATCAGTCGAGGGGCAGGCCCTTGCGTCGCCAGAGCTTGCTGAGGCGTTGGAGCGTGGTCGATTCCCAGACGCGATCGTCGGGCATGGCGGTGCGGATGACGGTGCCGTCCTCGCGGAGCAGGGTGACCTGGGGCGGGATCTCGTCGCGGAAGACGGTCTCGAGGCTGTAGACGCCGAGGCGGCCCTCGATGGGTTTGAGCGTGTCCTCGCGCATGCGGACCTTCTGGTCGACGGTGCGGTAGGCGTAGAAGGCGTACTCGCCGGGCAGGCCGGCGGTGGCGAGCAGTTGGGGGAGGAGGATGGCGCTGATCTGGGAGATGTAGCCCTCGGTGGAGAAGATGGGACGGATCTCGGTGGGGGGGGTGGCGGGGCCTTCGATGTGGATCTTGAGGCTGGCGTCGTGGCGAGCTCCGATCTCGCGGAAGGTGGCGGTCTGGAAGTTGGCGCGTCGGGTCATGTTGATGCGCCAGGCCTCGGAGCGCCCGTCGAGGGACTGGAAGTAGAGCGCGGTGGTGTCGACGGGCTCTCGGTCCTGGGCGTTGGGGCCGACCTGCTGAAGGACGCGGACGTTCATCTGGAGGAGGTAGCCCTCGTCGCGTTCTGTCTGGTCGAAGGTGGCGGGGGGCTTGGTGGGGTCGAGCTCGCCTCGGACGCCCTTCCAGCAGCGGATCTGGCGGTAGCCGATCTCGATGTCGGTGTCCTCGAGGCCGTCGGGGCCGGGCTCGTAGAGGCGTTCCCAGCGGTTGTGGTTGAGGGCGATGACGTGCTCGAAGGTGTCGCGGTCGATGGAGGCGAGGACCTCGATGCCGCGGGAGATGCGTTTGGCGCGATTGGCAATTTCGGCGTTGGCGTCGTTGAAGACTGAGGAGGCGATGATCATCTCGTAGGTGGCCTTGGCGACGCCGATTTCCGAGACGGGCGAGGAGAGCTCGAAGACGACGTATTCGGTCGGTGTCGTCTCGATGACGGTGTAGCCGAGGAATCGCTCCTGGGAGCCTGAGAACTGGGGGACCGAGACGTAGGCCCGTTCCGCGGGGAGATCGGCGACGATGAGGTTGGGCGTGCGCTGGACGGTGCGGACGCGGGTGTCGATGAGTTCTTCCTTTCGCTCCTTGGTCTGGGGGTCTTCGTAGGTGCGGACGACGCCGAACTGCTTGCGGAGGCGGTGGAGGAGGTCGTCGGTGAGTTGGGGGGCGCTGGCCTCGCCGGCGGTACTGACGAGGGATTGGATCGAGACGAACCAGTCGGCGTCGTTGGGGCGGATGGTGGCGCGGATGGCCGAGTCGGGGCTGCCGGCGTCGGCGACGCAGCCCTCGGGGAGCTGGACCTCCAGGCCGATGGCGGGCAGGTAGAGGGGTTCTTCCTGCATGATGATGCCGAGGGGTTGGGCGGCGGCGGGGGGGGCAACGGGGGTGAGGGCTGCGAGCGAGGCCGCGAGGGTTGCAAGCGCGGAGCGGGGGGGCCGGGAGATGTCCGGGTGGGTGGGCTCGGCTGAGAGGCGAGGGGGCGTTTGGGTCATGGCTGGCTCGCTGGGGCTGTTGGACTGGAAGTCTGGGAACTTTTCGTACGTTGGGGGGCATCGGATCGTTTGACTCCGACGTGGTTGGGTCTACGCTACCGGGCTCGACTGGGGCCGCTATGGGAGGCGGTCCCGACCATTTGTCGTGCGACAGCAACCGGTTTGCCGCTTGGAGGCGATTTGAGCGGCGGTGGTCGATGTCGCGAGTGAAGTTCGGTGTCCGGCTTTCAGCGAGGCGTCATGACAGGCGGAAAGATTCGCATCCGAATGGAAGCCTACGACCATGTCGCGCTGGACGCGTCGGCGAAGGAGATCGTCGATCATGCCAAACGCACGAACGCGAAGGTCGCGGGTCCGATCCCGCTGCCGACGCGGATCGAGCGGTACACGGTGCTGCGGGGTCCGTTCATTGACAAGAAAAGCCGGGAGCAGTTCGAGATCCGCACGCACAAGCGGATTATCGACATTCTCGAGCCGAACGCTCGCACGGTCGAGGCGCTGAACCGCCTTGTCGTCCCGGCGGGCGTGTTCGTGAGGATCAAGGCTTAGGTAAGCAATGGTCGGCCCCCTGGGGTCGGCCTTTTTCGTTGTTGGGATGGTTGCCATGGGCGTCACACTGATGGGTCGGAAGCTGGGGATGACTCGCGTCTATGGCGAGGACAACGTCAGTGTGCCCGTCACGATCATCGAGATCGGGTCGAACGTCGTCACGCAGGTGCGCACGCCCGAGCGCGATGGCTACGCGGCGGTGCAACTCGGCTACGGAGACATGAAGGCCCGCAACAGCACGATGCCGCAGATTGGTCACGACGCGGCGGCGGGGAGCGGCCCGAAGCGGCACCACCAGGAGTTCCGCGTGAGCGAGGACGAGATCGGTGGCTACGAGCTCGGGCAGGAGCTGACCGTTGAGGCGCTGGGCGACGCGAAGTACGTCGACGTGATCGGCACGAGCAAGGGCAAGGGATTCCAGGGCGGCATGAAGCGCCACGGGTTCAAGGGCCAGCAGGCAACCCACGGCGTGGAGCGCAAGCACCGTTCGCCCGGTTCGATCGCGGGGCACTCTTCGAATCCCGGCAAGAGCGGTCGGATCAAGAAGGGCAAGAAGATGTCAGGCCAGATGGGCAACGCGCGGGTGACCGTGCGGAGCCTGGACGTGGTCCGTGTGGACAGCGAGCGCGGGCTGATGCTGGTCAAGGGGCCGGTGCCCGGGCACAACAAGGCGATGGTGATGATTCGGCCGTCGGTGCGGCTGTACAAGAGCAAGGGCGTGTGACGCCCTGGTGAATGGTTCAATGGCCCGCGGGTGAGCACAGAATCCCGCGGGACCCGGTGGGTCTGACAGGGAAACCGCCGGGGAAGGACAGATCGGGCCGCGAATGAGCGGCAGGACGGCCGAGTCGAATCTCAGCCGACCCGCGTCCCGCGAGTGTGCGGGATGGACCGGGGCCCAGCGGGGGCTCTGGCGAGAGGCGTCGGAGAGTGAGGCGAAGCACGCGAGTTTCCCGCGGCGTAGCGGGGAGCGAAGCTAGGCGTCGGTAGAGGATACGAAATGGACGTACCCGTCTACAACATGCAGGGCAAGGCGGTCGGCACGATGCCGATCGACGAGCAATCTCTGGGCGGCACGATCAACGCCGCGCTGATCAAACAGGCGTACGTTCGCTATCACGCGAACCAGCGCCAGGGATCGGCGAGGACCAAGAGCCGCAGCCAGATCGAGGGCTCGACCCGCAAGATTTATAAGCAGAAGGGCACCGGCAGGGCCCGTCACGGGAATAAGAAGGCCAACCTCTTCAAGGGCGGCGGTCGCGCTCACGCGAAGACCAAGACCCGCGAGGATTACCGGTTGGACATGCCCAAGAAGATGCGCCGCCAGGCGAATCGCAACGCCCTTTTGAGCAAGATCCTCGATGACGAGATCCGGGTCGTCGATTCGCTGAGCTTCAGCGAGCCGAAGACCAAGGCGTTCGAGGCGATGCTTGGGTCGCTGAAGATCGATCGCAAGGCGCTGGTGGCGCTGTCGGCGGACGCCGAGAAGAGCCGCAACGCGAGGCTGAGCGGTCGCAACAGCACCGAGGCGACGCTGTGTCGGGCGAGCGATCTGAACTGCTTCGACATGCTCAACCACCGGTACCTGGTGATCGAGAAGGACGAGCTGGAGGCGTGGCTGAGCGGGCCGAGCTCGCAGACTGACAAGCACGCGAAGGTCGATCCGATGGGCGCCGCGGCGAGGGAGGGTGCGTGATGCAGGACACCGTCGTCGTGAAGAAGGCGCTGCTGACCGAGAAGAGCACGCACCTGATCAACGAGTCGAACACGTACACGTTCGTGGTGGATCGGCGGGCCCGCAAGGACCAGATCAAGGGCGCGGTCGAGCGGCTGTACAACGTGAAGGTGGACGACGTGCGGACCATCACCCGCAAGGCCAAGGCGCGCCGCCTGCGTTACGGCTGGGTGGACATGGGCGAGCACAAGAAGGCGATGGTGCGGCTCAGCGAGGGCAGCAGCATCGAGCTGTTCTAGTTTCTGTTAGACGGGAGGCGTTATGGCGATCAGAGTCTACAAGCCAACCAGCGCAGGGCGGCGCAACGCCTCGGTGAACACCCATGAAGAGGTGACGCGCAAGGAGCCGCACAAGGCGCTCTTGCGGCCGCTGCCCAAGAAGGGCGGGCGGAACAACACCGGCAAGATCATGGTCCGCGGTCGCGGCGGCGGGGCGAAGCGCCGCTATCGCATGATCGATTTCCGGCGCAACGATCGCGACGGGATCACGGGCAAGGTCCTGGGAATCGAGTACGACCCGAACCGGACGTGCCATATCGCGTTGATCGAGTACGCCGACGGCGTACATCGCTACATCATCGCGCCCAAGGGCATGAAGGATGGTGCCGAGGTCGTGTGCGGACGGGATGGGAGCGTGGAGCCGAAGGTGGGCAACTGCCTGCCGCTGCGGTTCATCCCGACGGGCATGAGCGTTCACTGTGTGGAGTTGCAGATCGGCAAGGGCGGGCAGATGTGCCGCAGCGCCGGATCGAGCGCGAGGCTGACCAACCGCGACGAGACGCACGCGACGCTGGTGATGCCCTCGGGCGAGACGCGGAAGGTGAATGTGGATTGCCGGGCGGTGGTGGGGGAGGTCGGCAACGCCGACCACCAGAACCGTCGGATCGGCAAGGCGGGGATCAGCCGGCACATGGGTCGTCGCCCGAAGGTGCGCGGCATCGCGATGAGCCACGACGCGCACCCTTTGGGTGGCGGCGAGGGGCGTTCCAAGGGTGGTCGCGCCCCGGTGAGCAGGTCTGGCGTGCAGGCCAAGGGCGGCTCGACGAGGAACAAGAACAAGCCGAGCCAGGATCTGATCCTGCGTCGTCGCAAGAGCAAGCGGTATGGGCAGCTTCGATGAGTGGTGGCCCTGGGAAGGAGTTTGATCGATGAGCCGAAGCCTGAAGAAGGGCCCGCATGTCGATGAGAAGCTGTTTCGCAAGGTGATGAAGCAGCAGGAGTCGGGCGCCCGCCAGCCGATCAAGACCTGGGCGCGTGCGTGCACGATCGTGCCGGAGTTCGTCGGCGTGACGTTCCAGGTGCACAACGGGCGGGTGTTCAACGAGGTGTTCGTGACCGAGGACATGGTGGGGCACAAGCTGGGCGAGTTCAGCATCACCCGCACGTTCCGCGGGCACACGAACAAGAAGGAAGGCATCAAGTCCGGATAAGGGCTCGTTCGGGTGGATGGCATGAGAGCGTCGTTTGTGCGTGAAGTTGGCGTGAGGAAACAGGCATGAGGATTCGGGGCGACAGACTGACGGCGATGGCCCGCGAGCAGGGCGCGAGCGTGGAAGACCTCGCCCGCGCTGTCGAGCGCACCGGCCTCTCGGGGGCCCGCGCGACGACCGCCGTGAACAACTGGATGCGCGGCAGCGACCATCCGCGGTGCAAGAGCTCGGACATCAAGCGGCTGAGCGAGGCGCTCGGGGTCGAGCCGCGGACGATCGCGCGGTTCACCAGCGAGGTGAACACGCACCGGGGCAGCACGCAGAAGGCGAGGCTGGTCGTGGATCTGATCCGCGGGAAGAGTTTCAAGGACGCCGACGAGCTGTTGCAGTTCAGCCCCAAGCGGGCGGCGACGAACGTGCGCAAGTGCCTGCGGGCGGCGTACGACGAGGCGTTGCAGGCCGACGCGGACGATGAGCGTCTGGTGGTCGCCGAGAGCAGGGTGGACGAGGGGCCGCAGATCAAGCGGTTCCGTCCGAAGGACCGTGGTCGGGCGCACCCGATCATCAAGCAGACGAGCCATATCACGGTCGGACTGGAGGAGCGCGCCTGATGGGCCAGAAAACGCACCCATTCGGATTCCGCCTGGGAATCACCGAGACGCATCGCAGCCGCTGGTACGCGCCCAAGGCGCTGTACGGCGAGTTGCTGATCGAGGACCAGAAGATCCGCAAGCTGCTGGACCAGCGGCTGAATCGCACGCCGCCGAACGCGGCGGTGAGCGATATCCACATCGAGCGGACGCGCGAGGAGCTGAAGGTCATCGTGAAGACGGCCCGTCCTGGGCTGGTGATCGGCCCCAAGGGCGCCGAGGTCGAGCGGATGACCGAGACGTTGCAGTACATGACCGGTCGCAAGGTGAGCATTTCCATTGTCGAGATCAAGAACCCGGACATGGACGCCCAGCTTGTCGCCGAGGGGATCGCCGAGCAGTTGACGCGGCGTGCGAGCTTTCGGCGGATCGTGAAGATGCGTGCCGAGAGCTGCATGCAGGCGGGTGCTCGGGGTGTGAAGATCCAGATTTCCGGACGGCTGGGCGGCGCGGAGATGAGCCGACGCTTCGATGTGCGTTTGGGGGCGTTGCCCTTGAGCACGTTGCAGGCAAACGTGCAATATGGGTTTGCCAAGGCGGTCGCGAGCTACGGCGTGCTCGGCGTGAAGGTTTGGCTCTTTAAGGGCCTGTTCGAGGAAGGCCAGCAGGACGAGGTTGCACCGGATCGGAGCATGCGGGCCCGCGGGCGTCGCTGATTCGAGTTGTTGATTCGGTGAGTTGATGTAGCGATTGATGGAGTTTGATCGATGCCTCCTTATAAGATTCCCAAGCGAACGAAGTTCCGCAAGGAGATGCGGCGCACCCGCGATCGCAAGGCGACCAAGGGCAACTTCGTGGCGTTCGGCGATTACGGTTTGCAGGCTCTGGAGGGCTGCTGGCTCAAGAGCAACTGCATCGAGGCCGGGCGTATGGCCGCGGGGCAGATGATGAAGCGTGAGGGCAAGCTGTTCATCCGCGTGTTTCCGGATAAGCCGGTGAGCAAGAAGCCGCTGGAGCAGCGGATGGGCAAGGGCAAGGCGGACATCGATTACTGGGCGGCGCGTGTGAAGCCCGGGACGATGCTGTACGAGATCGCGGGCGTGGACGAGGACATCGCCAAGCAGGCTCTTGCGCGGGTGGCGATGAAGATGCCGGTGCGGTGCCGGTTCGTGAAGCGCCGGGTTTCGGTCTGATCGCGGGTTTGGGATATGGGGGTTTTGAGGAGTCCGATGATGACCGGCAAAGAGGCCCGCAAGCTGAGCGACGAGGAGATCGGGATCGAACTGAAGCGGCTGCGCACGAAGCTTTTCGAGCTGCACCAGCAGACGGTGAGCGAGAAGGTGCAGAACACCGCGACGTTCAAGAACCTGCGCAGGGATATCGCCCGCCTGCTGACGGCGAGGAACATGAGCGAGCAGACGGCCAGTTGAGGGACCACCCTCGGGATGAACGCATGAGCGAGAACGCGACGACAGAGAAGATCAAGGGCGCCCGGGTGGGAACGGTCGAGTCCGAGGCGCGCGACAAGACGCGCAAGGTGGTGATCAGCTATCTGGCCAAGCACCCCAAGTACGGCAAGTACATCAAGCGCCGGACGGTGCTGAACATCCACGACGAGGGTAATGAGAGCCGCACCGGCGACATCGTCGAGGTCGCGCCGTGCCGCCCGATCAGCAAGACCAAGAGCTGGCGTCTGGTGCGGGTCGTCGAGCAGCGTTCCAAGCTCCGTGTGGATTAGGCTGCGGGTGGACGAAGAGGCGAGGAAGGATCAGGCGATGTTGCAGCAAGAATCACGATGCGAGGTGGCGGACAACTCCGGCGCGAAGATCGCGTATGTGATCCGGGTGTACGGCGGCTCCACCCGCGGCGGGGCCTTCACCCGCAAGACCGCGGGCGTGGGCGACAAGGTGCTGATCAGCGTCAAGAAGGCGCTGCCGGGCTCGGAAATCAAGTCCGGGGACATGTCCAAGGCGGTGGTGGTGCGGACGGCCAAGAACACGCGCCGGGCCGACGGCTCGTATGTGCGGTTCGATCGCAGCGCCGTGGTGCTTCTGAACGACGACGGGAATCCCAAGGGCACGCGGATCTTCGGGCCGGTGGCCCGCGAGCTGCGCGAGCGGAACTACATGAAGATCGTCTCGCTCGCGTCGGAGGTGGTGTGATGGCGGCGCATGTACGCAAGGGCGACCAGGTGATGATCACCTCGGGCGATCACAAGGGCAAGGTCGGCGAGGTGATGCGGGTGATCCCCAAGGACGACAAGGTGATGGTCAAGGGGATCAACCTCAGGACCAAGCACGTCAAGCCGACGCGGGTGAACCCCCAGGGCTCGATCATCACCAAGGAGGCGCCGATCCACATCTCCAACGTCAGCCCCGTGGTGGATGGCAGGGCGACGCGGGTGCGGTTCGAGACGCGCGACGACGGCAGCAAGGTCCGCGTCGCGGTGCGCGGTGGCAAGGTGCTCGGCACGGTTCGAGAGGCACGGGACTGAGCGGCGGGCACCAGGCGGGATGACGCCGGCGGGTTGGGCTTCTAGATGGGGCTTCGAGTAGAGGACGCAAAGCGATGGCCAAGGACAAGGGAAAGAAGAAGGGCGAGCAGGTCGAGGTGGTCCCCGCGCCGCCGCCGAGGCTGAGCAAGGCCTACGACGAGGACGTTGCGCCCAAGCTCGACGAGCAGTTCGGGATCAAGAACCGCAACGCGCGGCCGAAGCTCGAGAAGATCACGATCAACGTGAACATGGGTCGCCACCTGGACGGGACGAAGGTGCCGGCGAGCGTGAACGACGCGGTCGCGGCGACGCTGGAGACGATCTCCGGCCAGAAGCCCGTGCTCATCCTCGCCAAGAAGTCGGTGTCGAACTTCAAGGTCCGCGAGGGCTATCCGACGGCGTACAAGGTGACGCTGCGTCGGGACCGGATGTGGCACTTCCTGGATCGGCTGATCCACTTGGCGACGCCGCGCATCAAGGACTTCCGGGGATTGAGCCGCAAGGGGTTCGATCGGGCGGGCAACTACTCGTTCGGTCTGAACGAGCAGGGCGTGTTCCCGGAGATCAACATGGCCGAGGTGAACTTCACGCACGGGATGAATATCAACCTGTCTTTCAAGAACTCGGACAAGGCCCGCAGCGAGTTCGCGCTGGAGGCGCTGGGGATGCCGTTCGAGAAGACCGACGAGGAGGGACGCTAGATGGCGAGCAAGTGTCAGATCGCCAAGAGCAAGCGGACGCCGAAGTACAGCTCGCGGAAGGTCCGGCGGTGCGAGCTGACCGGGCGTGCGCGGGGCTATTACCGCAAGTTCCGGCTGAGCCGGATCATGCTTCGAGAGCTGGCGCTGCAAGGCAAGATCCCCGGGATGCGCAAGGCGAGCTGGTGATTCGGCAAGGTGGGCCCATGAGCGATTTGGGAACTGAGAAGGAACTGATGCGATGGCTTTGAGCGATCCGGTCGCCGACATGCTGACGAGAATCCGCAACGCGGTCCGCAACCGCGCCAAGGAGGTCGAGTGCCTGAACAGCAAGGTCAACCGCGGGGTCGCGGAGGTCTTGCAGAGCGAGGGCTACATCAACGGCTTCGACGTGATCGACAACGGTCACCAGGGGCTGATCCGGGTGAAGCTGAAGTACGGGCCCAAGGGCGAGATGGTGCTCAACCGCGTGGCGCGGGTGAGCAAGCCCGGCTGCCGGGTGTACCGCAAGGTGGACGACCTGCCGCGACCCTTGCAGGGGCTTGGCATCGCGATCGTCTCGACGAGCTCGGGCGTCCTGAGTGATCGTGCGTGCCGGACCAAGCGCGTCGGCGGCGAGGTGCTCTGCACCGTCGAGTGATTGAGGAGGATTGGCATGTCTCGTGTCGGCAAGAAGCCCGTTGAGGTCCCCGCGAACGTGAAGGTGTCGGTCAAGGACCGCGCGGTGGAGGTCGAGGGGCCCAAGGGCAAGCTGAGCTTCACCCATCGCAACGAGGTGATGGTGGATTGGAACGAGAGCGATCGTGCGATCGTGTGCGCGATCGACGAGGGCGACAAGGACAACCGTGTCGCCAAGGCGCTGTGGGGCACGACCCGGGCGATCGTCCAGAATATGGTCAAGGGCGTGACCGAGGGCTACGAGAAGACGCTGAAGATCGAGGGCGTCGGCTGGAACGCGAGCGTGGGCGGGCAGACGTTGGAGCTGAACCTCGGGTTCGCGCATCCGGTCAAGCTGGCGATTCCACAGGGTGTCTCGGTGACCGCGAACAAGCAGGACATCACGATCCAGAGCGCCGACAAGCAGCAGGTCGGCCATTTCGCGGCCAAGGTCCGCTCGCAGCGCGAGCCCGAGCCCTACAACGGCAAGGGCATCCGGTACAGCGACGAGACAATCAAGCGCAAGCAGGGCAAGCAGTTCGGCGCGTGATCGCGTCGATCAGGAGCCACGGGCACGCCGCGGCGGAGGTTGGTTCGATGGATAGACAAAGGCTCAAGGCGCGTCGTCGGCACCGGCGGAGGGTCGGCATCCGCCGGCGGATCATGGGCACGAGCTCGCGCCCGCGACTGACGGTGTTCCGCTCGCTCAACCACATCTACGCCCAGGTGATCGACGACATGTCGGGCAGGACCCTCGCGTCGGCGTCGAGCGTCGACGGCTCGCTCAAGCTCGAGAAGACCGGCAACGCCAAGGCCGCCGGGGCGGTCGGCAAGGCGATCGCAGAGCGGGCAAAGGCCGCCGGCGTCGAGCAGGTGGCGTTCGATCGCGGCGGATTCGCGTACCACGGCAGGATCAAGGCGCTGGCCGACGCGGCCCGCGAGGGCGGACTGGAGTTCTGAGGAAAGCATGGCAAGAAGACACGAACGCAAAGACGACCGTCGCGATGAGAGCGGTCTCGACTCGCACACGCTGAACATCTATCGCACCGCCGCGACCGTGAAGGGCGGGCGCCGGTTCAGCTTCGGCGCGCTGGTCGTGGTTGGCGATCGGCGTGGTCGCGTGGGCTATGGCTATGCCAAGGCCAAGGACGTGCCGGGCGCGATCGAGAAGGCCAACAAGAAGGCCAAGCAGAACGTTGTCAAGGTGTCGCTCGAGGGCTCGACGATCCCGCACGAGGTCAACGGCAGGAACCTGACCGCGAAGGTCAAGATGATCCCCGCCTCGCCCGGCACGGGCGTTGTCGCGGGCACGACCGTTCGCGCGGTGCTGGAGATGGCGGGCGTGACCGACTGTCTGACCAAGTGCTTCGGCTCGACGACGAGCATGAACGTGGTCAAGGCGGTATTCCAGGGGTTTGGGCAGATCCGACCCGCCGAGGAGATCGCATCGTTGCGCGGCGTGGAGCTGGAGAAGACCGAGACCGCCGAGAAGATCGAGGCAGGCTCGCGATTCCTGGCGGCCAAGCCCGCGAAGAAGGCGGAGGCGGCGAGCGGGGATGCGCCCGCGAGCGAGGAGGCTTCCGGCGCGGAGTCGGGCGGTGTCGCGGTCGCGGAGGAGGAGCCGCCGGCGGCGGAGAGCAAGTCAGAGTGAGTTCACGCCGCCCCGCGGGGGGCAGTGTGTTGGTGGCCCTCGGGGCCGAAGGGGCGTTGAGCCATGATGATCCACGAGATCACCGAACAAGCCGGCAAGTACAAGGCGCGCAAGCGTGTCGGTCGTGGGCCGGGCAGCGGGCGGGGCAAGACCTCGACGAGGGGCCAGAAGGGCGCCGGCAGCCGCGCGGGCCACTTCACGCGCTATCAGTTCGAGGGCGGCCAGATGCCGTTCTTCCGGCGTCTGCCGAGGTGGGGCTTCACGAACGCCGAGTTCAAGACGCACTACTGGATCGTGAACCTGCGGGATATCGCGGCTCATCCGGAGTTCGTCAAGGGCGGCGAGGTGACGCCGGACACGCTGATTCATGCGGGGCTCATCCGCGACACGACCCGCGACGTCAAGGTGCTCGGCTCGCTGGGCGAGGGCCAGAGCGAGTTGAAGGTCAAGCTCGATGTCAAGGTGTCGCGCGTGACGGGGCCCGCCAAGAAGCTTATCGAGGGCGCGGGAGGCTCGGTCGAGGAGTCGGGCACGCGCCGGGATCGGATCCGCGGGGTCGACCGCAACGCCGGCGATCCAACGCCCAAGAACCTCACCAAGAAGCTCAAGAGGTATCGCAAGAGCCACTCGTGATCAGGCCCACTCGACCCGCACCAACCCGGTTCTGCGCACGCGGCACGGATAGCCCGCCCGGGAGGGGTGGGGGCTACAGTCCCGCTCGCGGAGCGATCCTTGAGAGAGGTTGCCGCCCCGGATGCTGAACGCCCTGATCAACTTTTTCAATCTCCAGACGGTGATCAACGTCTTCCGCGTGGCCGAGCTGCGCGGCAAGATCCTGTTCACGCTGGGCATGCTCGTGGTGTATCGCATCGGCTACTGGATCCCGCTGCCGGGCGTGGATCAGGCGGCGCTGGTGCAGTATTTCGAGCGTGCCGCGGCGACGGGCAGCGCCGCGGGCAGGGCCGCGAGCTACGTCGCGATCTTCTCGGGCGGCTCGTTCAGCCAAAGCTCGATCTTCGGGCTGGGCATCATGCCCTATATCTCGGCCTCGATCGTGATCCAGCTCGTGGGGTCGGTGTCGCCGACGATCAAGAAGCTGAAGGAAGAAGGCCCGACGGGCCAGCAGAAGATCCAGACCTGGACGCGGATGCTGACGGTCGCGTTCTGTATCGTGCAGGGCGGGATGTGGCTGGGCTTTATCAGCCAGCAGAGCCTCGTGTTTGACCGGTGGGCAAATGACCCGCTGTGGTGGGTGATGGGTATCGCGACGCTGACCGCCGGCGGCGTGTTCCTGATGTGGCTGGGCGAGCAGATCGACCGGTTCGGCATCGGCAATGGCGCGTCGATGATCATCATGGCCGGGATCCTCGCCGGCATGCCGATGGCGGTGCAGTGGGTCATTGGCAACTTCGAGCCGGGCAACAGCACGAAGATGGACTGGATGGACCTGATCCTGCTCATGGGCGGGTTCGTGCTGGTGATCGCCGGCTCGGTGCTGCTCACGGTCGCCCAGCGCCGGATCCCGATCCAGCAGGCCAAGCACTCTCGCGGCAAGCGGGTCTACGGCGGGCAGCGGAGCTACCTACCCCTTCGGGTGAACCACGGCGGCGTCATGCCGATCATCTTCGCCTCCAGCCTCATGATCTTCCCGTCGGTGATCCTGGGCGGGATCGCCGACGCGGCGCAGCAGGCGCCGGCGGACTCGTTCCTGCGAGAGGTCGTCGGGCCGACGCGCTGGATGGCGGACAACTTCACGATGGGCGAGTTTCCCTATGTGCTCGTCTACATCGTGATGGTCTACTTCTTCAGCTACTTCTGGATCACGGTGCAGTTCAACCCCGAGGAGATGTCCAAGCAGCTTCGCGACCACGGGTCGTTCATCCCGGGGCTGCGTCCGGGGCCGCGGACGGCGGAGTACCTCGAGACGGTGATGGAGCGGATCACGTTCGTCGGGGCGGCGTTCCTGTCGGTGATCGCGGTGCTGCCGATGGTGGTGAACCGGAGCTTGGATATCGACTATTCGGTGACCCAGTTCCTGGGCGGCACGGGGCTGCTGATCGTGGTCTCGGTGAGCCTGGACTTCCTCCAGCGGGTCGAGGCGAACCTGATGATGCGGAACTTTGCCGGCTTCCTGGGCGGGCAGGAGGATGGCGGCGGAGGCGGTCGGATCCGCGGGCCGAGGGGCTAGGAGAGGCCCCGACGGAGTGACTTTGGCTCCGAGCGGGTCTAGGATCTCTGCCTCGGAAAATGGGCGGTTTGAGAGTCGAGAATCGGTCCGTGTTCGGGGACTTTGTTCGGGATTCTTGTTTGGAGATGGGTGTGAAGGTTCAGGCCAGCGTCAAGCGAATCTGCAATCAGTGCCAGATCATCCGGCGCAAGGGCAAGGTGCGGGTGATCTGCAAGGCGGACCCCAAGCACAAGCAGGTTCAGGGCTGATCGAGTTGGAGCCGCGAGCGTTCGCCGGCTGAGAGGAGCACGATGCCTCGTATTGCAGGAACAGATGTCCCGGATCGCAAGAAGATCCTGTACGCGCTTCAGTACATCCACGGCATCGGCGCGAAGTTCGCCGGCGACATCCTGGCCCAGGCGGGGATCGATCCCGACACCAAGGCCAACCAGCTCAACGAGCAGGAGATCGCGCAGATCAACTCGATCCTGGACGCCGAGTTCATCGTCGAGGGTGCGCTGCGTCGCCAGGTCTCCCAGAACATCCAGCGTCTGCGCGACATCCGCTGCTATCGCGGGGATCGCCACCGTCGCGGGCTGCCGGTGCATGGGCAGCGGACCCGCTGCAACGCTCGCACGCGCAAGGGCAAGGCCAAGACGGTCGCGGGCAAGAAGGGCGTGAAGGGCTAAACAAGAGGTCGGATTCGCCCTCCGCGGCGCCTCTCGACAACGCAAGTTCGAGGAACACGTTCGATGGCCAAGAAGACCAAGAAGATCCGGCGGAACGTTGTTAAGGGCGTCGCGCATATCAAGGCGACCCAGAACAACACGATCGTCACCATCACCGACACCAACGGCGAGACCATCGCCTGGGACTCGGCGGGCACCATCGGCTTCAAGGGCGCCCGCAAGGCGACGCCCTTTGCCGCGACCCGCGCCGGCGAGCAGGCCGGGCAGAAGGCCCGCAAGATGGGCATGCACGAGCTCGAGGTGAAGATCCGCGGCACGGGCGCCGGGCGCGAGAGCGCGGTGCAGGGGCTGGTGAGCACGGGCTTGCGGGTGACGGCGGTGGAGGACCACACGCCGGTGCCGCACAACGGCTGCCGCCCGCCCAAGAAGCGGCGCGTCTGATCGAGTTTTCTCCCGGGCATCTCACCCGGGTGTTTGAGGGCCCCTTGCCAAGAATGGGGCGTCGCCGGCGATTTCGGCGGGCCGGCGCACGCATCCGAGAGGCAGGGGGCGGGACCAGTTTCGGGTCTGCCGCCGATGGATGGACTATCCATGCGCGTACGTTGGAGAGGGATGGAGCTGCCCACCCGGGTGGTGACCGATCCCAAGGCATCGTCGAGCACCTTCGGGCGCTTCACCATCGAGCCGTTCGAGCGGGGCTTCGGCACGACCGTCGGCAACAGCCTGCGCCGCGTGCTGCTCAGCTCGCTCGAGGGCGCGGCGGTCACGAGCGTCAAGATCCAGGGGGCCGAGCACGAGTTCAGCTCGCTGCCCGGCGTGCTCGAGGACGTGACCGACATCATCCTGAACATCAAGCACATGGTCGTGAAGATGGAGAGCGATGAGCCCAAGACCATGCGGCTGGCGGCCCAGGGGCCGGGCGAGGTGACGGCGGACCTGATCGAGGCCGACACGGCCATCACGATCATGGATCGCGATCTGGTGATCTGCACGCTGAGCGAGCCGGTGGATATCGAGATGGAGTTCACGGTCCAGAAGGGGCGGGGGTATGTCCCGGCTACCGAGCAGATCGCAAACGAGGACGAGCAGGAGGTCGGCGTGATCCCGCTGGACGCGATCTACTCGCCCGTGCAGCGCGTGCGGTACAAGGTCGAGCACACGCGCGTCGGCCAGCGGACGAACTACGACAAGCTGACGACCGAGATCTGGACCGACGGCACGGTGACGCCGGAGATGGCGCTGGTCGAGGCGGCCAAGATCTTCCGCAAGCACCTCAACCCCTTCGTGCAGTACTTCGAGGTGGGGACCGAGCGCGTCAGCGACGAGGCCGCGGCGGCAGCCGGCGTGGACGAGGAGCTGATCCGCAAGTTGAATATGTCGATCGGGGATCTGGACCTCTCGGTGCGGGCGAGCAACTGCCTGGAGAGCGCCCGGATCGACACGGTCGCCCAGCTTGTCAGCCAGCCGGAGTCCGACCTGCTCAAGCTGCGTTCGTTCGGCAGGACCAGCCTGCGCGAGGTGAAGCGCAAGCTGCTGGACGTGGGCCTGGATCTTGGGATGGACCTGCCCGAGGGGTACAGCCCGCCGGTGCGATAGGCCAACGAGCCCGCTTTGCGGGCCTAGAATCGGGGCCCGGCGTCCGCCGGATCCCAATCAGTGAAGGAGGATCGGCATGCGACACCGCAGGGCCGGCTACAAACTCGGACGCACGAGCGCGCATCGCCAGGCGATGCTGCGCAACATGGCCGCGAGCCTCTTCGAGCACGGGCAGATCGTCACGACGGTTCCCAAGGCCAAGGCCCTGCGTCCGTTCGTCGAGAAGATCGTGACCAAGGCCAAGCAGGGAGACCTGCACTCGCGCCGCCAGGTCATCGCCATGCTCGGCAGGGACCGTCGCGCCTTCGCGTGGCTGCACCTGGCGCGCGGCGCGAGCGAAGAGGAGACCGAGAAGGTCAACGCCCATCGCGAGCGGGCGGCGGCGTTCTTCGACGTGCCGGAGTCCAACCAGGTCGAGCGCAACCGCTACGGCGAGCTGCGCAAGGCGCCCAAGCTCGTCAAGCACATCTTCGATAACGTCGCGCCGCGGTTCGCCGATCGCGCGGGCGGGTACACGCGGATCGTCCGTATTGGTGCCCGACGGCTCGGCGACGCGGGCGAGCTGTGCGTGATCCAGTTCGTCGGGGCCGAGGAGGGTCCGGAGATCGGCGGGAACCCGAGCCGGCGGCGTCGCAAGGCCGACAACCGCACGGCGTACGCGGCGAAGCTCCGCAAGGAGCGGCAGGCGGGTCAGCCGGTCAAGCAGGAGGCGGCCCCCGAGGGCGGAGAGCCCGCCGCGGAAGAGACGAGCGAGTAGCTCGCTTCGCTCCATCGCAGTCATCACGCAGGCCGCCGGAACCAACCGGGCGGCCTGTTTTTTTGTACTCTATTAGGTTGGGTCCCATTGAAGGAGCCGACCATGCTTGGTGGAATGCACGGGCTCAGCATCGCCCTCTTCGTGACATATGGATCCCCGCTCGCTGAGGGGCCTTCAGAACCTTCCGATATTGAGAGGGCCTCTGCGAGTGCCGGAGGATTCGCAGAGAATGGCCAGCCGAGTTTCACACTTGAGATGAGAGACGGCGAGTGGACCATCGTGCCGCCGACCAAGCCGCTGGAACTCCGGATGGAACTTGGCGATTTCGCCACGATCGGGGATCGGACACTGTCGATGCGAGGCGCGCCTAGGTTGGTGATTCGTGAGTACCAGTGCGACCGTGGCGGCGTGCTGAGCCACGCGGTCCGATCGGTCGAGGTGCAGATTCGTCCGCTCGCCAATCCGATCCACGATCCCGATTGAGACGCCCGGCGGGCTTATCATCCGCCGCATGCTGGAGACACTGAACAACATCGAGCGCGACGGACTCGCCAAGCTTGGCGATGCCTCGGACGGCGACGCCCTGGAGGCTTGGCGCATCGCTTACCTCGGCAGCAAGGGCAAGCTGCGCGCCGTCATGCCGATGCTCAAAGACATCGCCAAGGAAGACAAGCCCGCCGTCGGCAAGCGGCTGAACGAGGTGAAGGCGGTGCTGGAGTCGGCGTTCGAGGCCCGCAAAGCCGGGCTGGGTTCGCAGGCGGCGAGCGGGCCGGCGCTGGACATGACAGAGCCCGGGCTGATCGAGAGCCGGGCGATCGGGCGGCGCCACATCATCACGCGGGTCCGTGAGGAGCTGGTGGACGTGTTCGCGCGGATGGGCTTCGCGGTCGCCGAGGGGCCGGAGGTCGAGGACGACGAGCACAACTTCGTGAAGCTGAATATCCCCGCGGAGCACCCGGCCCGCGATCCGATCGATAACTTCTATGTGGACGCACCGGGGTCGCGCGAGCACCCGAGGATGCTGCGCAGCCAGACGAGCACGGTGCAGATCCGCGTGATGGAGGACGCGGTCGCGAGGGGGTGGGGGCCGCCTATCAAAGTGATCAGCCCGGGGCGGGTGTATCGTCCGGACACGGTGGACGCGACGCACTCGTTCATGTTCCACCAGCTCGAGGGTTTGTATATCGACCGCGATGTCACGATGGTCGATCTCAAGAGCACGCTGCTGCACTTTGCGCGGGCGTACTTCGGCGAGGACGCGGAGGTTCGATTGCGCCCGAGCTTCTTCCCGTTCACCGAGCCGAGCGCCGAGTTCGACATGAAGATCGCGCTGCAGCCCGACGCCGAGCCAGCCTGGATCGAGCTCGGCGGGTGCGGCATGGTGGATCCGAACGTGCTGACCGCCTGTGGGATCGATCCGGAGGTCTGGACGGGCTTCGCGTTCGGCTTCGGGGTAGAGAGATTGGCGATGGGCAAATACGGGATCCCGGATATCCGGATGCTGTTCGAGAATGATGTGCGGTTTCTGGAGCAAGTCTGAGAGAGCACACCGGGGGATGCCGCGGAACGAGAAGACGGATTCACCACAGAGACACAGAGAGCACAGAGGAAGATCACGATCACTAGCAGGCCGCCAAGGAACCAGTCTTCCGGCGTTGTTTTCTCTTGATTCGCCGGGTTCTTTTGGTTTTCCGTGCCGCGCCGGCGCCCCGCGCGGGCGTTGGGGCTCTTGCGAGCCGGCTGTTGGAGCCTCGCCCGGCGGCTCTGGCCGGTCAG
>JAJDDM010000179.1 GCA_029260315.1 Phycisphaerales bacterium
GTTCGCGAGGCTGTTCCAGGGCACGGTCAAGGTCGAGCACCTCAAGGGCCCTGTCGGCATCGCGCACCTCGGCACGCGGATCGCCGAGCGCGGCTTTATCTGGCTGCTGTTCTTCCTGGCACTCGTCAGCGTGAATCTCGCGGTGATCAACTTCCTGCCGCTGCCGATCGTCGACGGCGGGCAGTTCCTGATGCTCGTCTACGAGGCGATCCGCGGCAGGCCGGTGCCGATCGGGCTCCAGAACGCGATGACCCTCGCGGGGCTGGCGCTCATCGGCGTCATGTTCATCGTCGTGACCTACAACGACATCGCCGGGCTCGTGGGCGGGTAATCGGTGCCGTGGTCTGAGCAAGTCTTCGAGCAAAGGCCACGTCGATCGTGAACTCGCGTGGTCTTCGCTCCTCACGTCGCTCCGACCACGCCACCCTGAACCCCGCTATCGTCGTCGCGTGATCGAGCTGCTGCTCTTGCTTGCGATCGGTTTGGCCATCGCGCTCTCGGGCGCGATCGTCTTCACGGCGTGGAAATTGACCCACCCGCCGCGCCGAACATACGCCAGCGCCGTTGCCCGAGGGCGGGCCGGCGATCCCGGCGAGCTGACCCCGGCTCTGGCGTTCGAGTCGTGGTCCTTCACATCGCGCGGCATCGAGCTTCCGGTCTGGGATCTCCCGGGGGCGAATCCCGATGGGCCCATCGTGACGCTCATCCACGGCTGGGGCGACTCGCGGGTCGGGGCGCTCGTGCGATTGCCGACGCTGCATCCGCTCTGCTCGCGCATCGTCGCCCTTGATCTGCCGGGCCACGGCGAAGCACCGGGAGTGTGCTCGCTCGGCGCACGCGAGGTCGGCGATATCAAGGCGCTGCTCGACGCGACCGGGGATGAGCGTCCGATCGTGCTGATGGGCTGGTCGCTCGGCGCGGGGCTCGCGATCGAGATCGCTGCGGCGGACGAGCGCGTCGCGGGCGTAATCGCCGAGGCCCCCTACCGCCTCGCGCCGACACCGGCGCGCAACGTCCTACGCGCGCAGCGCCTGCCTTACAAGCTCAACCTCGCCCCGGCGTTCTGGTTGCTGAACATCGCGTTCGGCGGGCGACTCGCGACAACACGCTTCGATCGCGCGCGACATGCGAGCGAGGCGCGATGCCCGCTGCTGGTCATCCACGGCGAGCACGATGAGATCTGCCCGCCCGAGGATGGACGCGAGATCGCGGGCGCAGCGTCTCACGGTGAGTTCGCGCTAATCAACGACGGTGATCACAATGGGCTTTGGACCGACGACGAGCTGCGCGAGGCGTGCGAGGGAGCTGTCCAAGGGTTTCTAGCGAGCATCGCCTGACGACACGGAACCGCGAGCGCAAGCTCGCGATGACGCGATCGGATGGCATACGCCTCCATCAACTAAACAATCGCTAAAGCCAAAGTGAATCTGCAGACCGTACCCGCGATGCCCTTGTACAAGCGATCGCGAGCTTGCGAGTGCTTTGCGTCAACAGGCGGAGAACTCGAACGATTGCGGATGACCGAGTGACGTGCCACCAGCCGTGGGTCTGCACGGCTGGTGCTTCTGGGAGATCGCCATGAAACACCAACCGCTCAAAGCAGCGGTTGGTGGCACGACGCTGGACACGCGCGCAAGCATCGTGCCGCGCAGCACTTTTGACAAACGACGCAAATGGCTCTTGCGCTCACGGCTCCGTTTCCCGGGGGCGGACTTTGATTCCCACGTCCGCCCCACTCCCCGCGTGCCCTCGTGCGTCCGTGTCTGCACGCCTCCCCTACGATTCCTGATGCCCTCTCCCACCGTCGACCGCGTCATGGCCGATGCCCGGGCCGCCTCGTTCGCGACGCGCTCGATCAAAGCCTCCGCCAAGCTCGCGGGGCTGCGGCTGGCGCTGAGCATGGTCGATCTGACGACGCTGGAGGGCGCGGACTCGCCGGAGCGAGTGCGGGCGCTGTGCGCCAAGGGCGTGCGCCCGATGTCCGATGACGAGGCCGTGCTCGGCGAACGCCTGCCGAGTGTCGCGGCGGTGTGCGTGTACCCGAGCATGGTGCCGGTGGCTCGCGATGCGATCGAGCGGCTTCAGGTCGGTGGGACCGGCTTCCAGCCGGTCGCGCAATCGGATGGAGAAGAGTCCGACAGCTCGCAAGCGCAACCCGAACCCCATCGCGTGCGCATAGCCTCCGTCGCGACAGGTTTCCCGAGCGGGCAATACTCAATCGGCGTCCGCCTGCGCGATGTGCGCGAGGCTGTCGCCGCGGGCGCCGACGAGATCGACATGGTGATCAATCGCGGCGCATTCCTGTCGGGGCGCTATGACAAGGTCGCCGACGAGATCCGGTGCGTCGTCGAGGCCTGCGGCGAAGTCCACCTCAAGGTCATCCTCGAGACCGGCGAGCTCGAGACCTACGACAACGTCCGGCGAGCAAGTGATCTGGCCATCGAACACATCCGCGACGGCGATTTCATCAAGACCAGCACGGGCAAAGTGCAGCCCGCCGCAACCATGGGCGTGAGCCTGGTCATGCTGGAGGCGATCCGCGACGCCGCGGGATCTCTGCACCGAGGATCTCACCACGGAGACACGGAGGCATGGAGCCCGGTAGCACCGGCTTCCAGCCGGTCGGCACAAGAAAACGAAGCCACGAAGCCACGAAGCGATGAAGAGGACCACCGTGCCAAGGTCATCGGCTTCAAGCCCGCGGGCGGCATCCGCACGGCGAAGGCTGCCCTGCACTACCTGTGCATGGTCAAGGAGACCGTCGGCGGGCGGTGGCTGACGCCGGAGCTGTTTCGATTCGGAGCGTCGAGCCTGGTGAACGACATCCTGCGGCAGCTCGTGAAGGAGAAGACGGGGCGGTATCCGGCTTGGCATGACTTTGGGGATGGGTGATGCGACGTGCATGGAAGCGTGTTGGCATTTACCTGCTGATCGGCCTCATTGTCAATGTTGCGATCGCGTGGATGATTCCAACCGTCCTTCGCGGGAACTGGTTCAATGCCAAGTACGACATCGAGGGCCAAAGCTGGCCTGTTAGTGTTCCGGCAGACTGGCCACCCGCCGAGTATTGGAGTTCCATGAGCGCCGTCGGCTACGACGGAGTCACGGCCATGGCGAACCTGGACGACCTGGCACGAACCCGGCGGCTCGATCCTTCGGTGGTTCTGTATGTCGCAACGCGGCACGCCTACGGGTTGCCGTTTCACGCCATGACAGCGCGTCAGCTCCAGACTCAGCAGGGCCGCAGCATTCGGGAAGTCGACGAGGGTCCGTTCTACAGGGGCTTCGCGGTCGGACTGCTGCATTACCCGGCTCCATATCGCCGAATCGCGCTGTTTCCCCTGTGGCCCGGTTGCATCGCGAACACGCTGATCTATGGCCTATTGGCATGGCTTGTTGTCTCCGCCGCCCGTCGATGGCGGATGGCCCGAAGGCGCAAGAGCCGCCTCTGTCCAACCTGCGGCTACGACTATGCCAATTTGGACGTCTGCCCCGAGTGCGGATGGTCATCTCAACAACCTGGTTCTCCCGCGTAGAATCCCCCCCCATGTCCCAGCGAATCTCCGTCAAGGCCAGCGGCGAGCCCAAGGCCGCCTCGAAGCCGGACCGCGTCACCATCGCAGGCCCCGGCACCACGCCCGCCGAGGAGCTCTCCTGGGACTACGCCCCCGCTCCCGAGCGGGTGAAGGTCGAGATCGCCCGTCGCTGCGGCCTGTTCATCGCCGGCGAGTTCGTTGAGCCGAGCGAGGGCGAGCACTTCGCGACGGTCAACCCCGCGACCGGCCAGACGCTCAGCGAGATCGCCCAGGGATCCGCGACGGACGTCGACCGCGCCGTCGCCGCCGCGAGGGAGGCGCTGCCGGCGTGGGCCGCGCTCCCAGGAAAAGAACGCGGCAAGTACATCTACCGCATCGCCCGCCGGATCCAGGAGCGGGCCCGCGAGCTGGCGGTGCTCGAGACGATGGATGGCGGCAAGCCGATCAAGGAAAGCCGGGACGTCGACATCCCGCTCGCCGCGGCTCACTTTTTCTACCACGCCGGATGGGCGGACAAGCTGGCGTATGCGTTCCCGGGTAGATCGGTTCTCCGAACCGATGCATCAGGTGCCGATTCGACTGCCGAACGAGAACGGGTAGGTGCGGCAGGACATCGGCTCCGAGCGCCGATCGACCCCATCGGACATCGGCTCGGAGAGCCGATCTACCCCATCGGCGTGTGCGGACAGATCATCCCGTGGAACTTCCCACTGATGATGGCCGCGTGGAAGCTTGCGCCGGCTCTCGCCTGCGGCAACACATGCGTCCTGAAACCCGCGGAGACCACGCCGCTGACGGCGCTGCGCTTGGCAGAGATCTGCCGCGAGATCGGGCTGCCGGCGGGCGTTGTCAACATCGTCACCGGGGACGGGCGGACGGGCCAATCGCTCGTGGATCATCCGGACGTCGACAAGATCGCGTTCACGGGCTCGACGGACGTGGGCAAGAAGATCGCCAAGGCTGTTGCGCACGGAAGGGACGCCAGAGCCACTGGAGAGGACCGACGCATCGGCTCGGAGAGCCGATCTACGCAGAAGTCTCTCACTCTCGAGCTCGGCGGCAAGAGCGCCAACATCATCTTCGAGGACGCGAGCCTGGATCAGGCGATCGAGGGGATCATCAGCGGCATCTATTTCAATCAAGGCCACGTCTGCTGCGCCGGCAGCCGTCTGTTCGTCCAGGAGTCGATCCTCGATGAGGTCATCGTCAGGCTCGAGCACCGCATGAAGTCGCTGCGCGTCGGCGACCCGCTCGACAAGAACACCGACGTCGGCGCAATCAACAGCAAACAGCAGCTCGCGACGATCGAGCGATATCTCGACGCGGGCGTTCGCGAGGGCGCGAGGCTGCACGTCCCGGGTAGATCGGCTCGGAGAGCCGATCTACCCGGAGGCAACTGGTGCCGCCCGTGCTTCTTCACAGGCGTGCAACCCAGCCACGTCATCGCCCGCGAAGAGATCTTCGGCCCGGTGCTCAGCGTCATGAGCTTCCGCACGCCGGAGGAGGCGATTCAGCGGGCGAACAACACGCCCTATGGCCTCGCCGCGGGCGTGTGGACGGACAAGGGCTCGAAGATCTTCGAGATCGCCAGCAAGCTCAAGGCCGGCGTGATCTGGCTGAACACCTACAACAAGTTCGATCCCTCGAGCCCCTTCGGCGGCTACAAGGAGTCCGGCTTCGGGCGCCAGGGCGGGGTGCATGGGCTGCGGGCGTATGTTCGCGGCTGAGGTTGCTCACCACAAGAGAGCACAGAGGGCGGCAGACCCCTCTTGTCGCTAGAGTTCCTCAGGCGTGAGCCCGGTCTTCTTCGCCATTCGCGCGAGCATCCGCGGCCCGATCTCCTCACGATCATGGAACGCGAACACGAAGTCCGCCCACCCATCCCGCTGAAGCGTGCGATGTGATCCGGATTGTCGTTTGACGGACCAGCCGATCCGGTTGAGAGCCGCGAGCACGCGGCGTGCCTTGGTCGACGGCCACTGCGCCATGGCTCAGGCGACGATCGAGAACACGGCCTGCACGTCCGGAAGCGGCTCACCGTTCTCCAGACGCTCGGCGAGCACACGCAGCGCGAGGGCCTGCGCCCGGGTCACCGCCTCCTCACGCGACTGCCCGTAGGCCATCACGCCGGGCAGATCGCTCACCTCGGCGATCCAACGCCCATCGTCCTCTTGTTCGATGTCAACCTTGTACATCCCACTATTGTAGCTCAGAAGCGATGCGCATGGGTGCGACGCGAAACGCATAGCATTCGACGCCCAGGGCTCTCACGCTCGCCCAACGGAGCTCCCGCATGGCCCGACTCCCCATCACCAAGACCCGCAAGCTCTTCATCGCCGGCAAGCACCCGCGCACCGAGAGCGGCAGATCGACGCCCGTCGCCGGTGCCGATGGCGGCTGGCACGTCTGCCGCGCCAGCCGCAAGGACCTGCGCAACGCCGCCGAGGCGGCGCACAAGGCCCAGCCCGCCTGGGCGAACGCCAACGCATACCTCCGCGGCCAGATCCTCTATCGCCTCGCCGAGATGATGGAGGAAAAGCGATCTGAGTTGATCGCTTCGCACGACGCGGGCTCGATGCCGATGCGCGGCGAGAACGCCGAGAACGAGGTCACAACCGCCATCGACCGCGTCGTCCACTACGCCGGCTGGTGCGACAAGTACGCGCAGGTCGCCGGTTGCGCGAATCCCGTCGCCGGGCCGTACCACAACTTCACGATCCCCGAGCCGATCGGCGTCGTCGGCGTGATCGCCCCCGACGAGCACCCCCTGCTCGCCCTCGTCTCGTTGCTTATACCGGCGCTCTGCATCGGCAACTCGGTCATCGCCCTCGCGAGCGAATCCAACCCGATCCCCGCGTGCGTGCTCGCAGAGGCGATAGCGACGAGCGACCTACCCGGCGGCGTCGTCAACATCCTGACAGGATTCCGCGAGGAACTTGTCCCCCACTTCGCGAGCCACCGCGAGATCGGCGCGATCCACGCGGCGAATCTCGAACCGGCCTACGGCGCAACCCTCCGAGAGGGCGTCGCCGAGAACCTGAAACGCGTCACGGTCCGCGAGCACGTCGAGTTCCTCGACGACGCCTGCGAGAGCCCCGACTGGATCGAGCCGCTCGTGGACTTCAAGACCCTCTGGCATCCGAGCGCTTCCTAAAGAACAATCACCACAGAGACACAGAGAGCACAGAGGAAGATCACGATCACTAGCAGGCCGCTAAGGAACCAGTCTTCCGGCGTTGTTTTCTCTTGATTCGCCGGGTTCTTTTGGTTTTCCGTGCCGCGCCGGCGCCCCGCGCGGGCGTTGGGGCTCTTGCGAGCCGGCTGTTGGAGCCTCGCCCGGCGGCTCTGGCCGGTCAG